>JAPXTA010000051.1:0-31348 GCA_033812735.1 Hyphomicrobiaceae bacterium
CTGGGCGGCCCATTTGGACGGCGTCGACCCGAAGGCGATCGACAGCCGCGAGGCGCTGTCGAAACTGCCCGTCATCCGCAAGGGCCAGCTGAAAGAACAACAAGGTCTGCGACCGCCGTTCGGTGGTTTCGCCGTCAGCGACGGCACACCCATGGGCCGCGTGATGATGTCGCCGGGTCCGATCTTCGAACCCGAGGGACGCGGAGAAGATTGGTGGCGATCTGCCCGCGCGCTCTACGCAGCCGGCATCCGCAAGGGCGATCTCGTCCACAACACTTTCGCCTATCACCTGACGCCCGGCGGCTGGATCATGGACTCGGGCGCCCGCGCCGTCGGCGCCGGCGTCATCGCAGCCGGCCCCGGCAATACCGAGCAGCAGCTCGAAGCCATCGCCCATCTGAAGCCCACCGCCTATGCAGGCGTTCCCGATTACCTCAAGATCCTGCTCGACAAGGCGAAGGAAGCCGGCAAGGACGCGTCCTCGATCAAGAAGGGCATCGTCTCGGGCGGCGCGCTGTTCCCCTCGCTTCGCGCCGAATACAAAGCGCGCGGCATTGACGTGATGCAGTGCTATGCGACCGCCGACGTTGGCCTCATCGCCTACGAAACCGCGACGGCGGCCGGGTTGGTCGATGGCATGATCGTGGACGAGGGTGTCATCCTCGAAATCGTACGTCCCGGAACCGGCGAGCCGCTGCCGGCAGGCGAAGTCGGCGAAGTCGTCGTCACGGCCTTCAATCGCGACTATCCGATGATCCGTCTCGCGACCGGCGATATGTCGGCCGTGATCGCTCAAGTCTCGCCGTGCGGACGCACCAACACCCGTATCAAGGGCTGGCTCGGCCGTGCCGACCAGACGACGAAGGTGAAGGGCATGTTCGTCCACCCAGAACAGATCGCGGCGTTGGCGAAGCGCCATCCCGAGCTTGGCCGCGTCCGCCTGGTCGTCACGCGCGACGGTGAGCAGGACGCGATGTCGCTCAAGGCGGAGGCAACGTCGCAAGACGCGAACCTCAAAGCGAAAATCGCGGAAACGCTGCAGGCGCTGACCAAGCTCAAGGGATCGGTCGATCTCGTCGCCCCAGGTACCTTGCCGAATGACGGCAAAGTCATCGCCGACGACCGCACCTACGGTTGATCGGCAAGAGCCGCCAATCGCCACTCGAACAGTCAACCATGCGACAAGTTGGTGGCGGCGGATGAGTGATCCCCTCCTGACCCCGCTTGCGTTTTGGTCGTGAGCGGCTCACATCAGGCCGAATCGACGCGGGAAAGCCTTGAATGTCGTCTTTCGGGATCCGTCCAGTTCCAGCCACAGGCTCTCTGCCGCCACCACGCGTCATGGAGAGTGACGCGCCGCGCCGCATCGTCCAGGCATGGCTGTGGTTCGTCGCGTTTCTTGTGCTCGCGATGGCCGTCGTCGGCGCCGCGACGCGACTGACCGGATCAGGACTGTCGATCACCGAGTGGCAACCGATCGTCGGCGCCGTCCCGCCGCTGAACGCGGCCGATTGGCAGATCGCCTTCGACAAGTACCGCCAGATCCCCCAGTACCAGCAGATCAACAAAGGCATGAGCCTCGATGCCTTCAAATTCATCTTCTGGTGGGAGTGGGGCCATCGCTTTCTCGGCCGGCTCATCGGCCTCGCGTTCTTCGTCCCCTTCGCCGTCTTCCTCTGGCGCGGCTGGATACCCTCGCGCTTGAAGCTGCCGCTGACGGCTCTTTTCCTGCTCGGGGGCCTGCAAGGCTTCGTCGGCTGGTACATGGTGCAGTCCGGCCTCGTCGAGCGTACGGCTGTGAGCCAGTACCGGCTCGCCATGCATCTGACACTCGCCGCCATCATCTTCGCCGGCCTTGTCGCTGTCGCCCTGCGCATGAGCCCCGACGAAAAGAGCCGCATTCGATTGCAGACGCTGCATCCCGGTGCCTTGCGCATCGCACGCGTCTTGCTCGTGCTGATTTTGGCGCAGATCGCGCTCGGTGCGCTCGTCGCCGGCATGAAGGCGGGACTGTCTCACAACACCTGGCCGCTGATGGACGGCCGTTGGATTCCGTCGGGCTTGCTCGCCATGCAGCCCTGGTGGATCAACTTGTTCGAGAACGCACTGACGGTGCAGTTCGATCATCGCGTACTCGCCTACGTGATCGCCGCCGTGGCGTTCTTGCATGCGGTGCGCACGATCCGAGCGACCGACGACGAACGCATAGAATGGTCCGCCGGCTTGCTGGCCGCAGCCATCGTGGCACAGATCGCCCTCGGTATTTGGACGCTGCTGGCTTTCGTGCCGTTGTGGCTCGGCCTTGCTCACCAGGCGCTCGCCTTCGTGGTCCTCGGCGTTGCCGTGTGGCATGTCTATGCCATCCGCACGAGTTGAGGCGCAGTCATGGCGGCGTTGCACATCGTCTTCGATCTCGACGATACGCTCTACCCTGAGCGTGACTATGCAATCGGCGGATTTCGGGCCGCAAGTGCGTGGGCACAGCGCGAACTCGGCGTGCGCGACATCACCGACGATCTCGTCCGCCACCTCGATGACGGCCACCTCGGCCGCTCGTTTTCCCTGGCACTCGCAGCCGTGCGGCACGACCACACGAACGAGCATTTGAAAGGCATGTTCGCAGCCTATGCCGCCCACACGCCTTCGCTGCGTCTCTTCGACGATGCACTGGATGCCCTCGACCGATATCGCGGCCGCACCCTCGGCATGATCACCGACGGCCACGCCAAGACGCAGGCGTCGAAAGTCGAGGCGCTAGTACTCGCAAGCCGCTTCGCCGAAATCGTCTTCACCGGCGCCCTCGGTCCCGACCGCGCATTTCACAAGCCGCACCCGCGCGCCTTCGAGTTGATTGAAGAGCGGCTTAGCAAGCATCCCGAGGATCGCTTCGCTTACGTCGGCGACAATCCCGCCAAGGATTTCATCGCACCGAACGCGCGCGGCTGGACCACCATCATGGTCGACCGCCCGCACCACAGGCACTTGCGGATCCATCCGCTCGTCGAAGCGCCGGACGGCGGCGCGGCCAAAAGCGTGATCACATCGCTTGCCGATCTTCCAGCCGCCCTCGGCGAATGACAGGCAGCATTCAAGCCGCGCGCGTGCCGCCGGTTTTCTGCGAACACCAGCGTTCAAGGATCGCCTCGAGCTCCGCCTTCTCGAACGGCTTGGCGAGATAGTCGCTCATGCCGGCATCTAGGCAGCGCTGACGATCTTCGGCGAACGCATTTGCCGTGAGCGCGACGACCGGCGGCATCATCACCGAAAGCTCACGCTCCCGCTCGCGCATGATGCGCACCGCGGTGATGCCGTCCATGATCGGCATATGCACATCCATCAGAACGATATCGAAGCGCGGCGGCGGCGGCCCCATCGTGTCGCGAGCGCGCCGCAACAGAACGTCGAGCGCCGCCTTGCCATGCGGGACATGCGTGACGCGGCAGCCGGCCTTCTCGAGCATGCGCTTGGCAAGCAGCGCATTAACGTCGTTGTCTTCGACGAGCAGCACATGACGTGTCGGCGGGGACGTACCGCCGGCAGTGGCATCGGCCGGCCGCGTGCGCTGGTCGGGCGCCGCCTCGACGGCCGGACGATCCGCCGGCACCTGCTCAGGCTTGTCGAGTTGAAGCAGCAGCGTGCGCGGCCGCACCGGGCGAACGAGATAGAGCGAGAAACCCGCCGCCTCGAACGGAGCGAACGCATCCCGCGCACCGGCGTCCACGATCACATGGCCAGAGACAGCCATCGTGCCATGCATGGCGGCGGCCTTTTCGCGCGCATGCTTCAAGACGGCCGCCGCAAGTTCGACGGGAGCCCGCGCATCGACGACGACGGCACTGAAGGGCGCATCGAGGCGCGAGGCGGCCGAGATGATGTCGTGGCATTCTTCTAACCGGCACTCGACCGCGGGAATGTAAGCACCGGTCAGCGTCAGATGCAGCGCATCGCGCTCGAACCCATCCGGCATGGCGAGCAGCACCTGATGGCTGTCGAAAACAAGGCGCGGACGGCTCGCCACGTGACTGCCGACGCGCTTGAGATGGACGACGGCGACGAACTCCGACCCCTGGCCGGGCGCGGACTTCGCAATGATGTCGCCCCCCATGGCACGCGCCAACCGCCGCGAGATCGCCAGGCCGAGCCCCGTCCCGCCGTGTTGGCGGCGTGTCGCTTCGTCGCCCTGCTCGAACTCCTTGAACAGCGCTTGCATGGCTGCCCGCGTGATGCCGATGCCGGTATCGGTGACACTGATCAAAATGCAGATATCGTCCGCGGCGCGCCGGCTGTCGCGGCGGGTGCTGCGGCGATCGGCAGCGACCGTGACGAGAACGCCGCCCCGGTCAGTGAACTTCACAGCATTGCCGACCAGGTTCATGATGATCTGGCGCAGACGCACCTCGTCGCCAAGGCTGAGCTGCGGCACGTGCGGGTCGATCGCCCATGCGAGATCGATGCCCTTCTCGCGCGCGCGCGGCGACAGCAATTCGATCACCGTTTGCACGCAATCGTCGATCGCAAACGCGGCTTCATCGAGCGCCAGCTTGCCGGCCTCGATTTTAGAGAAATCGAGAATCTCGTCGATAAGAGATAAAAGCGTTCGGCCGGAGCGGTCGATTGCATTGATGTAAGTCTGCTGCTCGAGCGTGAGCGGCGTCTCCTTGATCAGCGCCGTCATCCCGATGATGCCGTTCATCGGCGTGCGGATTTCGTGGCTCATGGTCGCAAGAAAGCGCGACTTCGCGCGATTGGCCGTCTCCGCCTGATCACGCGCTTCCTGCAAAGCGAAACCTTGCCGGCGCATCTCCGTCACGTCGCGGGCAACGCACTGCGCCTCGATCTCGCTATCGGACGCGGACGGCACGACATGCTCGTCGAAATCGAACCAGCGCGGCCCGACGCTTGTCTCTACCTCGAGCTCGAAGCGCTGGCGGATCAGCGATCCCGCATCGATCCGCGCCTGCGATAGCAACGGTGGCGGCATTTCGCCGGACCGGATCCGCGGCGAAAACCGATGTCCCGGCCCGCCGTCGGCGCCAAGGTCCAGAATACGCTCATAGGCGGCGTTCACATACGTGAGTTTGCCGTCGCGATTGCGCCGGAAAATCAAATCCTGCTGCGCGTCGAGAAGGCTCTGGTAGCGGGCCTCGCTCTCTTTCAGCTCCCATTGCGCATCCTTGAGCCGCTCGACCTTGGCGTCGATGATCGACACTGCCGCATCCGGGCCCGGTGCACACAACGCCGCCACCCGCGCCCAAAGCGCACGGCTCAGCCGTTGCACGGTTGCCAATCGATCAGACACGCTGGACTTGGATCTCTTTTGACGCCACCTTTTGACGGGTATGCAACCATGCCGGCCTTGACATTCACTTACCGGCACCCGGGACTAACGGTTTGAGTGTGTCCCGTTCCGGAACGTTTCGGATCACGGCGAGACAAGCCGCAAAGGAAAGTTTACGACGATGGGACCACTGCAGAACGTCACGATCATCGAGCTCGCTGGCATCGGCCCAGCGCCCTTCGCCGGCATGTTGCTCGCCGACATGGGTGCGCGCGTCATCCGCGTCGACCGGCGCGAGGAAAGCGACCTCGGCATCCCCGGAAGGGCGCCGAAGTTCGACGTTCTCGCGCGCGGCCGTCAGTCGATCGCCGTCGACATGAAAAGCGATGCAGGCCGTGACATTGTGCTGAAACTTGTCGCCAAAGCCGATGCATTGATCGAGGGCTTCAGACCCGGCGTCATCGAACGGCTTGGCATCGGCCCCGACGTACTGCTCAAAGCCAACCCGAAACTCGTCATCGGCCGCATGACCGGCTTCGGCCAGGAAGGCCCGTGGGCACCACGCGCTGGCCACGATATCGACTACATCGCGCTCTCGGGCGCGTTGCATGCCATCGGCCGCAAAGGCGAAAAGCCGTTGCCGCCGCTCAATCTCGTCGGCGACTTCGGCGGCGGCGGCATGTATTTGGCGTTCGGCGTCGTGTGCGCCATCCTCGAAGCGCAACGCTCCAGCAAGGGACAAGTGGTCGATGCGGCGATGGTCGACGGCGCGGCAAGCCTGATGGGCATCATCTACGGCATGTGGTCGTCGGGCCGCTGGCAAGACGAACGCGGCGTCAACATTCTCGATACCGGCGCACCCTGGTACGACACCTACACGACCAAGGACGGCAAGTGGATGGCAGTCGGCGCGATCGAAACCAAATTCTACGCCGAATTGCTCGAGCGCCTCGGCCTCGGGAACCGCGCCGACCTGCCGAAGCAGTACGACACCAAGCGATGGGGCGAGTTGCGCGCGATTTTCGCCGAAACGTTCGCGTCAAAAACACGCGACGAATGGGAGGCGGCATTCGAGGGATCGGACGCCTGCGTCGCGCCCATTCTGTCGCTCGGCGAAGTCCAGAAGCATCCGCACATGGCGGCGCGACAGACGCTCGTCACACGCGATGGCGTGACACAACCAGCCCCAGCCCCGCGCTTCTCGCGCAGCAAACCAGAATTGCCGCGTGAACCGGTTGCGCCCGGAGCCGATACCGAGCAAATCCTCGCAGACTTTGGTTTCAGCACGAGCGACATCACGGCATTGAAGAACAAGGGAGCGATCGGCCGCGGCTGATCCGATTTGAGCGACTTGAAGAGAGCGAAGAACCGATGAGCTTGACGCCTGCACAATTGGAAATCGCCGAGGCAATCGGCAAGATCGCAACCAAGTTCGACGACGCCTACTGGCGCGAACGCGACGAGACCGGCACGTTCCCGCACGAACTGCATAAGGCGCTCGCCGAAGCGGGCTGGCTCGGAATTGCGATGCCCGAAACCTTTGGTGGGTCAGGCCTTGGCATCACCGAAGCGGCGATCATGATGCAGACGATCGCGCAATCCGGCGCCGGCTATTCGGGCGCCTCGGCCGTACACATGAACATCTTCGGGCTCAATCCTGTCGTCGTCTTCGGCACCGAGGAACAAAAGGCGCGGATGCTGCCACCGCTCATCAAGGGCGAACACAAAGCCTGCTTCGCCGTAACCGAGCCCAACGTCGGCCTCGACACGACCAAGCTCAAGACCCGCGCCGAACGCCAAGGCGACAAGTACGTCGTCAACGGCCAGAAGATCTGGATCTCGACTGCGCAAGTCGCGAGCCATGTGCTGCTGCTGGCGCGAACCACACCGATCGAGCAGGTGAAGTCGCCGACCGAAGGACTGTCGCTGTTTTTCACCCCGCTCGACCGCCGCTACGTCGAAGTCCGCGAGATCCACAAGATGGGCCGCGCCGCCGTCGACTCGAACCAGGTCTTCATCGACAAGCTGCCGGTGCCGGTGTCCGATCGGATCGGCGAGGAAGGCAAAGGGTTCCAGTACATCCTGCACGGCATGAACCCCGAACGCATCCTGATCGCCGCCGAGGCCGTGGGCTTAGGCCGTGTGGCACTCTCACGGGCGACGCAGTACGCCAAGGACCGCGTGGTGTTCGGCCGCCCCATCGGCAAGAACCAGGGCATCCAGCATCCGCTGGCGCGCTGCTGGGCGCAACTTGAAGCGGCCAACTTGATGATGCTCAAGGCAGCCGAACTCTACGACAAGGGCGAGCCCTGCGGCGTCGAAGCGAACGCGGCCAAGTACCTCGCGGGCGAAGCGTGCTTCGATGCCTGCGAGACCGCGATCATGGTGCACGGCGGCATGGGCTACGCCAAAGAGTTCCATGTCGAACGCTATCTGCGCGAAAGCTTCATACCGCGTTTGACGCCGGTCAGCCGCGAATTGGTCTTGTCGTTCATTGCCGAGAGAGCCCTCGGCCTGCCGAAGAGCTACTGAAGCGGATGGCTCCGCGCCCAATTAATCTGCCGTCTCCGTCGCCTCGCCAACCGCGATCGCGACCACCGTGGTATTGTCCTGATGCCGCAGCCCAGCCGCGTCGACGGCCTTGACCAGGGCTTCGGCGATGCGGGCGGGCCCGTGATCGGCGGACTGCGCGATGATGTCGGCGATTGCCGCATCGTCGAGGGTGTGGATACCGTCGCTTGCAAGCAGGACGACATCGCCGGCAGCAAGCCTCAGCGGCTTCATCGCGAGATCGATCATTTCGATTTCGTCGCCCGTAACGGCGGCACGCAGATAGTGACGGCGCGGATCCTGCGCGGCGGCTTCAGCCGAGATTTTTCCAGCCTCGGCCAGTTTGTCGATCTCCGGTGCCATCGAGTGGTCTTCGTTGAGGCGGGCGAGTTCGCCCCGCCGCCACAGGAACAGCGCGCTGTCACCGACACTTACCCAGGACAACGACGCGTCGCGCACGAAGGCGCCGATCAGCGTCGTTCCCATCCCATTGAACATCGGCCGCGCCGCAATCTTCTCGGCAAGCGCCCGGTTCGCAGCCTCGAGAGCCCTCAGCAACCGGTCTGATGGCTCGGCACCGGAACCGAGGAACGCGGACAGGAATGAGTCGGCCGCAAGACGGCTGGCGGTCGCCCCGCCCACGTGCCCGCCCATGCCGTCCCCGAGCACGGCGAGAACTTCGCCTCGAGCGAGCGGCGGTATCTCGAGCTTCGGATCGTCAAGCTGTCCGCAGGCACCACGATCATCCCAGAACAGCGCGGTATCTTCCTGATACCGGCGCGCTCCCTGGGTCGCCGCCATGGCGCTCGCAAGCGTGATACTCAATGCGCAGTCCTCGTGGAGCACGGTCGTGGTCCTGATATGCTATAGCGCGGCGGCTCAGGTCGCGTCACCAAGTTCGGACCAGTCGAAATCTTCCCCGCAAAACGGCACGAACGCGAGCTGCGTCCGGCCCATCGTGATGACATCCATCGCCGCGAGCGGCAAAGCGCCGGTCGGCTTCTTGTTGTTCACCGAAACGATGTTGGTCTTGGCAAGGTTCGGCACGAACAGGTAGCTGCGATCGACGCTGTCATAACGGATATAGGCCTGCTCTTCCGACGAGATCGAGTCATCACCGAAATCGATCGGCACGCGCTGCGAACGGGAGCGCCCGATGGTGTTGTTGCCCTCGAACAGCGGACGGAAGGCGCCGAGCCCCGGACCGCCGACGATAACCAGCCAGCCAACAACCGGGTCCTGATGAAAATCGCCGCGCGCAACCTCGACGCGGCCGCGCACCAGTTGCGTGCGCCCACCGGCGGCAGGCGACGGCACGGGCACCGAGCCGCCGCGCACACGCTGGGTCGGCGATTCGATCCGCGCCGCACTCGCCCGGGCGTCGCGGGCAGCTTCCGCAGCAGGCGGCGGCTCGCGGCGGACGATCACGGTATCGGCCTGAGACGGAGGCGGCAGAGCGATGGCGGCAGCGTCGGCCGCAACGGCATTCGCAGGAAGAGCGACGAGTGCACGCTCGGTCGTCTCGTCCGCCACGGTCTCGGTGCGCCCCGCCGCCATCAATGCGTCACGCAGCGACCCGAGCAGACGATTACCGCTATCGGGTGTGGGCTTCTTTGGGTCTGTCATCATCTTTCTCCGCTGCAAAAAGATCTCAAGGATATTCGACGTCACTAGGGGTCAGGCAGCCTGCTCGAAACGCAAACTCACCGTGCCGAGTACGATCTCGTCGCCGGCCGCCAGCCGCGCCTCCGGCATCCGCTGGCCATTGACGAGCACGCCATTGCCCTCCCGGCCCGACAGATCGACGATCACATACTCGTCCTCGCTGGTGCGGTGGATCAGCGCGTGATGACGGTGGACCGAGGCGTGCGCGAGGCGAATGTCATTGTCTTCGTGGCGGCCGATTCGAACGAGTGTCGGCCCCGAAGGCAGCGCCGCCGGCGAACGTCCGTCGATGACGAGCCGGGCGAGCCGCGGGCTGTCAGCCATCGCACCGGAGTCAGTCGGCATGTCATCGCCAACCAAGTCGGACGCGGCCGGCCAACGCAAACGCCATTGCAAGCGGAGTGCGTGTGCCAGCAGAGCGAGAAGCGCGATGACGGGAATGATGAACAACGCTGCAAGAACCAGGACGAGAGCCGGCGCGCGGTCGTAAGCGGCGGCCACGATCCCCTCGAGATGCTGGCGAAACCAGGTGAAGATGCTGGCGGCGAGTTCGTAGCCGGCCCCGATCTCGGGGCTGTTGGCCATGGCAATCGTTGCACCCGCCATCGTCACGGCACAAACAACTGCGGCAAGCAGGAAGCGCATACGCCGGACCGCCTGCAAGACGGACCTCATCCCCTCCATCGCTTGTTCCGCCATGCCGTCCCCCGAATCTCGACACGATCACTCTGTCGCGCCAATTCGGCAACACCGTGACGAACACCTGCGTTCAGAGGCGCATGATCCGCCGCATTAGCCTGTTGCTTGCCGGTTCCGCTGGCTATCAAACCCGCCAGGTGGCACATCGTTCCGCCATATTGTTCGCGTCGATTGCGAGCGGGGTGTTCGGTGGTTCGTCGACCGTTCGAAGCGGTGCAGCAGCACACTTTCACACCGCACAAGTGCCGCGTGAGCCGCCTGCTCGTGACATGCATCGCAAGCGGTGCGGCGATAGGGGCCGGAGAGGGACACAAGTAGGGCGGATGGGCAACCTGCTCGCGCTAGCCAATGGGACCGAGCTCGTCGGGGATTACCAAATCCGCCGCGTTCTCGGTGCGGGCGGATTTGGCATCACCTACCTCGCCGACGAGATATCGTTGTCGCGTCTCGTGACCATCAAAGAATACTTTCCGTCCGATTTCGCCGCACGCAAGGGCGCTCAAGAAGCGGCACCACGGTCGCAGGATTGCGCAGCCGACTACAAATGGGGCCTTGATCGGTTCATCGAGGAAGCACAGACGCTCGCCCGGTTCGAGCATCCGAATATCGTCCGCGTGTTCCGCTATTTCAGGGCGAACAACACCGGCTATATGGTCCTCCAGTGGGAGGAAGGCAAAAGCCTCAAAAACTGGTTGAAGGATCTTGGGCGCGCGCCACGGCAGGCTGAGCTGGATCAGATCGTAGCGCCCTTGCTCGACGCGCTCGAACTCATCCACAAGCGCGACTTTCTGCACCGCGACATCGCACCCGACAACATCATCATTCGCACCGACAAATCGCCCGTCTTGATCGACTTCGGCTCTGCACGCGGCGAAATCGCCTCGCACTCGCGCACGGTCAGCGCCCTCGTGAAGCCGGGCTACAGCCCCTACGAGCAATACGCGACGACGACGAGCCAGCAAGGCGCATGGACCGACATCTATGCTCTGGGCGCGACGCTCTATCAGGCCGTGACTGGCAAGCGCCCGCCCGATGCACCCTCTCGCGTCGTGCAAGACGAATATGTGCCCGCGCGCGACGCGGCGGTTGGATCGTTCCGCCCGGGCTTTCTCGCGGCAATCGACAAGGCATTGACGATCGAGCCGGGCCAGCGCCCGCAGTCGGTGCTGGAGTGGCGTGGTCCGCTATTGGCACCACCGGAAAAGCCCGCCAAGGCGCGCGGCGGCCTTGGGCTCGGATTGAAGAAGCAGCGCGAGACGGCGGAAGCTCCGGCTGTGGTTGCGGCGGCGCCCACCGCCGTAACGCCACCGCCTCCAGATGCGCCGCAGCCCAAAGGGCAGTTCGTCGATTTCGTCGAAGGATTGCGGAAAGCACCGCCCGAGCCCAAGGGCAAAGCGAAGGCGAAGGCGGAGCCAGCCGCCGCCAATGCCGCGCCGGCGGATCTCAAAACGCGCTTGGCCGAAGTCGCACCAGCCAATGCGGATCAAAACGCCCGCTATGGTCTCGGCTATGGCCCCGCACCCGGAACGGCAAAAGCGGCAGCGCCGGTGAAAGCCGAAGCCGCGGCGGCAAAAAAGGCCGACAAGACACCTGCGGCCAACAAGACACCTGCGGCAATGAGAGGCGCGCCTGAACCTGCGCCACAAGCACCGCACGCTCCCGTAGCACGCCCGATCCGCAAGACCCGCACGCCGCTCTGGAAACAAGCCTTGTTTTTCCTGCGTCCTCCGTGGCGCGGCATTCTGTTCAAGCTCGGCGTCGGCGCTGGCGTCGCAAGCCTCGCCGTTGCCTATCAGAACCACCAATTCCCCGCGCCCGAGCCTCAGCCCGCGAAAGCGGCCGCCAAGACCGCAAGCTCAGGTGCGATCGTCAAACCTGCGTCGGTCGTCACCGGATCGACGAGCACCGGCACGGAACCCGCGATCCTGCCGACCCAGCCGTCGCTGCAGTTGGTCAAACAGAAGACGTCCGTAACAGCGATGTCGGTACTCCACACCCAACGGCGCATCGCCACCCTCGCGGCCGATGGCACGATAAACCTCTCCGACGTCGACAACGGATCACTGGCGCGATCGTATTCCCTCGTCGCGACGGCTCCATCCGTTGCCATCCCCGCCATTCCCGCCTCGAGCCCTTCAGGCCCGATCGTCTCGGCCGCAATGACCGGTTCGTCGCTCGTCGTTGCCGGCGATGGCGGCATCGCTGTGTGGGATACCTTGCGCGGCGAAAGGATCGCGAGCGGCAAACCCGCGAATGGCGATATCAAAGCGGTTGCATGGCTCGGCGGCGGCGAGAAGATCGCCGCATCGAGCAGCGACGGTCATCTCGCGATATTCGCCAAGGACACGCTGGCGCAATTGCAGCGTAGCACCGACAGCCACAACGACAACGTGACGGCGATGGTCGGCATACCCGGCCGTAACATCGTCGCAAGTGCCTCCACCGATAAGACCGTCAAGGTTTGGAACTCCGAAACGCTCTCGCTCGTGCGCACCTATCGCGGCCACAACGGCCCCGTCGGTGCATTGGACGCGGCGAGTGACGGCCGCATGATCGCGTCCGGCGCGGAAGACGGTCAGGTGCGGCTCTGGTCCACGGCCTCGACGCGGCTGATCCGCACCCTTCGCGGCCATACCGCGCGCATCACCGCCGTCGCCTTTGCGCCGAACGCGGAGTTGCTGGCAACGTCGGCGAAGGACGGATCGATCAGGTTGTGGGACGTAAGGCGTGGGCGCACGGCACATGCGTTGCCGGCAAACCCGTCGCCCCCAGTCACCCTCGCCTTCATCGACGAGGGCAAACGCCTCGCTGTCGCCGGCGAGGACGGCTCCGTGAAGATCTGGGACATCAGCGCTATCAAACTGGCGCGCGACTGACCAATCCGGCAATATGCGCCGAGAACGTGCAAGAGGAGCCTCAACGATGCTGCTGCCGAGAACCCTGGCGATCGCCGCAACCGCCGCCCTGACGCTGAGTGTCGCGCACGCCCAAGCGCCGCATGGCGATCATTCGAAACACGGGCAGGCCGCACCGAAAGCGGCAGCACCCGCATCACCAGCGGCAAAGGCAACCGCTGAAGGCGCATCGACAAAAGCGTTCAAAGCCGCAAACGACAAGATGCACGCCGACATGGACGTCACGTTCACCGGCAACGCCGACAAAGATTTTCTCGCCGGCATGATCCCGCATCATCAGGGCGCCATCGACATGGCGAAGATCGTGCTGGAGCACGGCAAGGACCCGAAGGTGAAGAAGCTCGCGCGCGACATCATCAAGGCGCAGGAGCGCGAGATCGCCATGATGAAATCCTGGCTCGCGGCGAAGAAGAAGTGAGTGTAACAGGCAGGCTCACTCGATCTTCAGTTTGAGTTCGGTGATGAGCTTGCCCCACTTCTCGCGCTCTGCCTTGACGAAGGCGGCGAACTCAACGGCGGTCGAACCGACCGTTTCGGCATTGAGCGCCGCCAGTTTGTCGCGCACCGCAGGCTCCTTGGCGGCGGCGATGCAGTCGGCCTCGATCTTCTTGGCAATCTCAGGCGGCGTGCCGGCACGAACCGCTGCGCCGAAAAACGAGAACACGTCGAACCCCGGCACGGTCTCGGCGATGGCCGGCAAGTCGGGCGCAAGCGAGAAACGCTGCGCCGTCGTCACGCCAAGTGCCTTGAGCTTACCCGCGCGCACGAGGCTGATCACGGTCGGAATGTCGCCGAACATCAAGTCGACCTGACCGGCGACGAGATCATTCAACGCCGGCCCAGACCCGCGGTAGCCCACATGCACCATCTCCGTGCCGGTCGCTTTCTTGAAGATCTCTCCCGACAGGTGAATCGTCGAGCCCGCGCCTGACGAGGCGTAGTTGAGCTTCCCCGGATTGGCTTTCAGATAGGCGATGAACTCGGCGACGTTCTTGACCGGCAGCTCGTTCTTGACGACGAGCAGGTTAGGGATCTTCACCGTCAGCGAGATCGGCAAGATGTCCTTCTCGGGATCGTACGGCATCTTCGAATAGAGAAACGGGTTCGTCACCATCGACGGCGTGATGATGCCGATCGTCGTGCCATCAGGCGCCGACTTCGCGACCCGGTCGATGCCGACGTTCGTCCCTGCCCCCGGCACATTCTCGACGATGACGCTGGTATTCCATTTCGCCGAGAGGCGATCGGCGAGCACGCGTCCGGTGACGTCGGTGGTGCCGCCGGGCGCAAAGGGAACGATGATCTTGATCTGTTGCGTGCCGGGATACGGCGTCTGGCCACGCACTTCAGAGCCGGCAAAAGGTGCGGCGGCAAGGCCCGCAATAGCGGCGCGGCGTGAAATAATCGTCATCGGCGGTCCTCGTTCACCAGGGTGCGCAATCCAGTCGGGTCAATTTGTCGGGCCCTACGCTCAAGCCTTCTTCGCAGCGAGCCGGGCGGCCATCGCCTTGCGTGTCGCCTCGGGCAGCCCGGTCGGATCGATGATGAGATCGAAAAGCTTGAGGTTGTGCGTGTGGGCAAGCTGATGCAGGTGGAAGGCGTTCTTCATGGCGATCTCGCGCCCCTGTGCATCTTGCACGCCATTGAGCGCGAGCTTGGTAAGCTTCAAAGCAAAGCGTGATTTCGCGGCGATCTTGCGCGCCATGGCGAGTGCTGCGTCCTGCAGCTCCGCCCGCGGCACCACCTTGTTGACCATCCCGAGATGCAGCGCGTCCGCGGCGGATATCTCGTCGCTGGTGAAGAGCATCTCCTTGGCCTTGCGCATACCGACTTCCCAAACATGCGCGAAATACTCGACGCCCCCGACGCCGAAGCTGACGGTCGGATCTGCGAAAGTTGCATCATCACTGGCGATGATGAGATCGCACGGCCATGCGAGCATCAATCCCCCGGCGATGCATTTCCCCTGCACGGCGGCGATTGTCGGCTTCGGAATATTGCGCCAGCGTTCGGAGAAGCCGATGTAGATCTCCTCCTCGCGTACCATCTGCGCTTCCGCACCACCACAGCCGAAGCCACACATCGTGCCGACGGTGCGATGCTCGCGCATGTGGTCGTGCGTATCCGTCTCGGCGAGATCGTGACCGGCGGAGAAATGCTTGCCTTCAGCGGCCAGGATGATGACGCGGATACCGTCGTCGTGCGCCGCCCGGTCGAAGGCATCGTTGAGTTCGTAGAGCAGCCTGGTGTCCTGCGCGTTCGCACGATCGGGCCGGTTCAACCGGATGCGCGCGATACCGGGCTCGGCAACTTCGTAGATAAGGGTTTCGAAGGTGGCGGTGGACATCAGGTATTCCCTTTCAGCGACACTTGATGTTTGGCAACGCTACTTCAATGCGGATGCTGCCCCTCACCCCGGCCATCGTCGCGTCGCTCGATGGCCTTCGCCCTCTCCCCGAAAGAACGGGAAGAGGCAAGATCACACGATCCGGCTCGCCTTGTTGCCCCAGTAGCGGTCGCGCAGGATCCGCTTGTAGAGCTTGCCGGTCGGCAGCCGCGGTAGCTCCTTCTCGAAGTCCACCGAGCGCGGCACCTTCTGACGCGACAGATGTTCGCCGCAGAATGCGATGAGTTCCTCGGCAAGCGCGGCGCCAGGTTCGACACCAGGCGCGGGTTGCACAACCGCCTTCACTTCCTCACCGAGATCGGCATTGGGCACGCCGAAGACTGCCGCATCCATCACCTTCGGATGCGTGATCAGCAGGTTCTCGCACTCTTGCGGGTAGATGTTCACACCGCCAGAAATGATCATGAAGGTCGCGCGGTCGGTCAGGTAGAGAAAGCGATCCTTGTCGATGTAGCCGACATCGCCCACCGTGCTCATGCTGCCGTCGGCGGACTGCGCCTCTTTCGTCTTCTGCGGATCGTTGAAATACTCGAAGGGCGTCGCCGTCTTGAACCAGACGGTCCCCGGCACACCTTCGGCACAAGGCTGCATGGCCTCGTCGAGGATGTGCAGATCGCCGAGCATGATCTTGCCGACGCTGCCCTTGTGCGCGAGCCACTCCTCGCTGTTGCAGGCGGTAAAGCCCAAGCCCTCAGTCGCGCCGTAGTACTCGTGAATGATCGGCCCCCACCACTTGATCATCTCTTCCTTCACCTGCACTGGGCAGGGCGCGGCGGCGTGTATGGCGATCTCGAGCGACGATAGATCGTAGCGCTTGCGAAGAGCTTCCGGCAGCTTGAGCATCCGCGAGAACATCGTCGGCACCAGCTGGCTGTGGGTGACGCGATAGATCTCGATCAGTTCGAGATAACGCTCGGGGTCGAACGTCTCCATGATGATGACAGTGCCGCCCTGGCGGATCGTCAGGTTCACGGCGGCCTGCGGCGCGGAGTGATAGAGCGGCGCGGGCGAGAGATAGATCATTCCCTCGCGATAATGCCAAAGCTTCTCGAGAAAATCGAACAGCGGCAGCTGCTTCGACGGCGGCTGCTCGGGCAGCGGCCGCAGGATGCCTTTCGGGCGTCCTGTCGTACCCGACGAATAGAGCATGACAGTGCCGATGGCTTCGTCCGCGATCGGCGTGCGCGGGAACCCGGCCACCGCCTTGTCGAGGCCGACGATCTTGTCGCTCTCGCCGGGGCCGTCGGCGACGATGCAGAGCTTGATATCAGGGCATTGCGGCAGCGCCGCGCGCGCGACGTCGAGCTTCGCCTTCGAGGTGATGAGGACTTGAGAACAGCTGTTGTTGACGATGTAGGCAAGTTCCTCAGCCGTCAGGAACGAGTTGATGCACGTGCAGTAGAGGCCCGACCGCTCGCCCGCGCCGACGCTCTCGAAGTAGCGCGCGTTGTTCTCCATGAAGACGGAATAGTGATCGAGCCGCTTCAAGCCGAGGCTGCGCAGCAGGTGGGCGAGCCGGTTCGCCCGCGCGTCCAACTCTTGATACGTCACTGCCTCGCCGGAATTGGCCATGATGAAGGCGGGCTGCAATGGCCGCAGTTTTGCGTGCTTCGCGGTGTACATGTCCGTTTCGTCCCCAAAATTGACTGCGCACCTCTTGTGACGGGTGCGTTGTTCTTCATCGCATTGTGAGGGGAAGATCACGGCGCGCGCAAGGGTTGCGGCGCATCACCGATAACGGAACGGCCCGCAGGCGGATGAAGCCGCTTGCGGGCCGCACGAGGCGAACGTCAGGTCATTTCTGCTCAGGTCATTTCTGCTTTGTATTGGGCTTGTCCGGCCGCGGCGTCAGCGGCGGCTTTTTCCACTTCCAGCAGTGACGCCCGTTGCCGATTTCGCAGACGGACGGCGCCGCAGAGGCGGATGTCGTGAAGGCAGCAACGGTCCCCGCCGCCGCGGTGACGGCGAAAAGGGACAGCAGCAACTGCCGGCGGTCGGATATGGATTGAGACATGGAGGAAGCTCCAGAAGAGTGAGGATGGCAGAAGGCTGACACCATCAAGACCGGCGCTGCTCCTTCTTTTCCTTCTGCTCCTTCTTGTCGTGCTTGTGGTCGTGCTTGTGCTTCTTCGGCGGCTTCGGCGGCTTAGGTGCCGGCTTCCACTTGAGGCATTGCGGCGGATACATCTTCGTCATCATGATGCAGACGCGGCCATTGTCCTTGGCCTCGGCCGGAGCGGATGGCAGAAGCGTGCCGCCCGCGACAGCGAGTGCGCCCGCCGCGAGCGCGAGCGTACGGATGTTCAGTTTCGAAAGCATGTGGTGTCCTCGTTCATGTTGCCCCAGCAGCGATGCGCCGCCGGTATGAGACGAGGAATGACAGACCGTGCACGGCGCGGCTGTTTCGCAGGGGACAGGTTCGTGCGGTTGGCGTGGCGCGGCTGCCGTCACAACGAATTGCTTGCCTTCCCGGCCATCGAGCGCTCGACCGACCCTCCAGAGGCACGCATGCCGCCGGCTTCACCGAAACCTTGCATTCCCGGCCATCGAGCGCAGCGAGATGTCGCCGGGATCTTTGTCCGGTAAAGGCCCCGGATGACGCCGCTTGATAAAGCGACTTGCTGCGGCGCTGAGCGCCGGATCGCAAGTCGCATGCGCGTCGTCTCCGGGGATGCAAGCGCTTTCTACCGAGGGCAGATTCTGCCGATCAGGCCAGGGACAACTTGTGGCGCACAGGCTAAACGAGACTGCCGGGGATCGAGCGCGATGCGCCGCGGAATTCGGCGATGATGGTGCCTTTTTCGTCGCGCACGGTGATGTCGTAGATGCCGGAGCGCTCGCCGCGCTGGCGTTCAGCGGCGTCGGCGGTTAGCGTCATGCCGAGCTTGCCCGGCGCGATGAAGGCGATCTGCGCGCTTTGCGCGACGGTGCGCTGGCCATAGCTGTTGCAGGAATAGGCAAAGGCGGTGTCGGCGAGCGTGAAGATGTAGCCGCCGTGGCAGAGGCCGTGGCCGTTGACCATCGTCTCCTTGACAACCATCGTCATAACAGCGCGGCCCGGCCCGACGCTGACGAGCTTCATGCCGAGATGCTGAGCGGCGTTATCGTCGGCCCACATCGCGGCTGCCGAACGCTCCGCGAGACTTTGCGCATCCGCCATCGCTCAGCGCCCCGTGAACTTCGGCAGACGCTTCTCCATGAAGGCGGTGATGCCCTCGATGTTGTCGGGCTTGCCCGAAAGCTCGACCTGAATGTCGCGTTCGAGATCAAGCTGCTGGTCGAGCGTATTCGTCTCGGCCGCCAGCAGCGCCTTCTTGATCCCGGCGATTGCAGCCGTTGGCCCGTCAGCAAGACGCTTCACGAGAGCTAGCGCCTCGACGGGAAGCATCTCGTCGTCGACGACTTTCCAAATCATGCCGAAGCGCTCGGCCTCTTCCGCCGTGATGGTTTCACCGAGGATGGAGAGCGCCCGCGCGCGGGGCAGGCCGACGAGACGCGGCAGGAACCACGTACCGCCAGCGTCGGGAACGAGGCCGATCTTGACGAACGGCTGGAGGAACTTCGCCGAGCGCGCGGCAAGCACGATGTCGCAGCCGAGCGCGATGTTGAGGCCGGCACCGGCGGCGATGCCGTTAACGGCACAGACGACGGGCATGCGCAGGTTGGCGATCTTCTTGACGATCGGGTTGTAGAGCTTGTCGAGCGTCGTGCGCGTATCGGGCGCCGGCACATCCTGGCCGCGCATCTTGATAGCCGATAGATCCTGTCCTGCGGTGAAGCCGCGGCCCGCAGCCGTGATAAGAATAGCGCGGCAGTTCGGATCGGCGTCGGCTTTGTCGAGCGCCGCCTGGATCAGCATGTTCATGTCGGCGGTAAAGGCGTTGAGCTTGTCCGGCCGGTTGAACGTGATGATCCGAAAGCCCGGATGCTCCGCGACGAGGATCGGCAGTTCCATGGGGCATGTCCTCCGCAATTGCCATGCGCTCTATGCGGCGCCGTGTTGAGACAAGTGTGGCATGGCGCCGGAGCATGGTGCAATCGGTTGTGCAGCCGGTCGCAGAAACACAAAGGGCAGCACCATGGCTGCCCCCTGCACCAGACGAGAAATAGGCGACGGCTCAGGCGATGTTCATCGAGAAGCCGTGCTCGCTCTCGAGCGTCTTCACCACTTGTGCGACTTCAGCAGCCGGCGCCTCGACGAACGGCGGGCGAACCTTCGACCAGCCCGCGTCCTTGCGGTAATGGCCGATGATGCCCTTCAAGAGCGGGATCATCGTCGCCGATTGCAACGTCTTGCGCACGCCGCCGATCTTCGCCTGCAGCGCATCGGCGTCCGCGCCCTGCCAGTTGTCGAACACCTTGCGCAGCATGCCCGGATTGACGTTGGCAGATGCCGAGATCGTACCGACGCCGCCGGCGCGCAGGCCGTCGAGCAGGAACGCTTCCGACCCCGGGAAGATCTCGAGATCGGGATGGGCGTCGAGGAACGCCTTGGTCGAATTCCAGTCGCCGGATGAATCCTTCAGGCCCGCGATGGTGTTCGGGAACTCCTTGCGCAGCCGTGCGATGAGACCGAGCGGGATGCCGACCTGAGCGACCGGCGGGATGTGATAGAGGTAGATGCGCAGACGGTCATCGCCCACGCCCTCGATCACTTCCGCGAAGTAGCGGAACAAGCCCTCTTCGCTCGGACCCTTGTAGTAGAACGGCGGCAGCATCAGACAGCCGCCGACATTGAGGTCGACAGCGTGCTGCGTCAGCGCGATCGCGTCGGTCACCGAGCACATACCGGTGCCCGGCATCAGCTTCGACGGCTCGATCCCCGCATCGACCAGCTCTTCCAGCATTTCCATGCGTTCATCGAGGCCGAGCGAATTGGCTTCACTCGTGGTGCCGAACGGCGCAAGCGCCGTGCAGCCGTTGGCCATCAGCCAGTCGGCATGCGCGATGAAGCGTTCGGGATCGGGCGCGCCATCCTCACCGAACGGTGTCGATACGGGGGCGATGACGCCTGAAAATCTGCGGGCCTTTGCCATGGTCATCTCATCGGTTGGCGTTGCGTTTCGGTCGGCTTGCGGCGGTTAGGCCGGCATCGGGATAGACGGTTGTTTGACAGGAATGTGATAGCCGCGCTGGACGGCGGGGCGCCCCGCAATATCGACATACCAGCGCTTCACGTTCGGAAACTCGTTGAGGTCGACGCCCTGCCACTCGAAGCGCGAGACCCACGGCCAGCAGGCCATGTCGGCGATCGAATAGTCACCAGCGAGATAGGGCGACTCGGCGAGCCGGCGGTTCATCACGCCATAGAGACGGCGGGCCTCTTTCGAAAACCGTTCCTCGGCGTAAGGCGCCTTGCCGGCGTTGTATTTCACGAAATGGTGGACCTGGCCCAGCATCGGCCCAAGACCGCCCATCTGCCACATCACCCACTGGACGGTGTGCCAGCGCGCCTTGGGCTCCGTTGCCCAGAAGCGCCCGGTCTTCTCGGCGAGGTACATCAAGATCGCGCCGGATTCGAACAACGGCAGGCCGGTGTCGTGATCGACGATCGCAGGAATGCGGTTGTTCGGCGAGATCTTGAGGAAGTCCGGCTTGAACTGCTCGTCCTTGTTGATGTCGACGGCATGCGCCGCATAGGGAAGTCCGCACTCCTCGAGCATGATCGATACTTTGCGCCCGTTCGGCGTGGACCATGTGTAGAAGTCGATCATCTCTGGACGTCTCCTGGCGTATGAAGTTGTTCCACGCGTTCCCAACCGTCGGTCGCCGAAAGGCGATCAAGGAACGCTGGACCCCGGCCATTGCTACCGGATTGATTGAGCGCCGCGACACTAGACGCCACAGCAAGGCGCGACAATGGCTTCGCAGCGATGCTCCACGGGATCGTCGGCGACGCCAATGCAAGACACTGATGTTTCAGGGTTTCTTGCGAAGCAAATACCGCTGCATGCCTTCCATGACGAGATCGTCGCGCTGATTGTGGATTGTGGTACCGAGCGTCAGGACGCCGGTGGTGCGTTGCGGCTTCAACGCGGTCACCGTCAGCACTGGATAGAGAGTGTCGCCTGCATACACGGGCTTCAGGAATTTCGATGACTGCTCGATGAAGCCCATCAGGCTTTCCTGCACCAGGTAAGGAAAAATGCCGGCCCCAGCCGCCGTCTGGATGACCACCTGATAACCGTGCGCGAGGATGTCGGGATGCCCGTGCGCCTTGCAGTGCTCGCGGTCGTAATGGATCGGATGGTTGTCCCCCGACGCGGCCTGAAACGCGAGGAAATGCGCCTCGGTGACGGTCCGCGACGGGATGTAGAACGACTCACCCAGTTCGAAATCCTCGAACCAGCGCTGCGGACCGAACGGGGCGGCAGCGAGTTTGCGGTGCTTGGCGGTCATGGCTTTGAAAGACGCTGTTGGAGTTGAAACGGTTGGCCCTGCGGCAATCACGATTGCCGCGTCGCCATGGCACGGGCGGCAGCGATAAGTGGCTGAGCGCGCTCGCCATAGGGCGCGAGAGCGGCGATAGCTGCGCCCTCGACCTCGGCGAGCTTGGCGCGGGCGGCGTCGAGGCCCATCAACGAGACGAGCGTCGCCTTGCCAGCAGCCGCATCCTTGCCGACGGCCTTGCCAACGGCGGCGGCGTCGCCCGTTGCGTCGAGCAGATCGTCCGTGATCTGGAACGCGTAACCGAGATGATCGCCGAACAGCGCAAGCGCGCGCATGTCGGCCTCGGCACGGCCTGCGATGACCGGCCCGGCGAGGCAGCCGATGCGGATGAGTGCGCCGGTCTTCATCGCCTGCAAACGGCGGATATGCGCGGCGGTCGGAGCGGCGGGCTCGCCCCGTTTGTCGGCGTCGAGATCGAACGCCTGACCACCGACCATGCCGGCCGCACCCGAGGCGACGGCCAGCTCTCGCACGAGACGCAGCCTCTGCCCCTCGGACAGCGGCGCTTCGGCCAGAACCTCGAAGGCCAACGTCAGCAAAGCGTCGCCCGCGAGAATGGCCGTCCATTCGTCGAAGGCCTTCCAAACCGTCGGCAACCCGCGACGCAGCGCATCGTTGTCCATGGCGGGCAAGTCGTCGTGCACAAGGCTGTAGCAATGGACGAATTCGAGAGCGGCGGCGACGGGAAGCGCGGCGTCATCCGTTCCATCGAAAAGGCCTGTCGACTCGAGCACCAGAAACGGCCGAAACCGTTTGCCGCCGCCGAGAACGGCATGACGCATGGCATCCACAAGACGCGGCGGCACGCCGGTCTGCCGGTCGAGCAGGCCGGCAAGATAAGGCTCGATCTTCGATTGCACCCGCGCAAGGCGGTGTTCGAAGCTGAATGGGACTGGAGACATGAGACGGCTGCGGCTTACACTTGTATGGGTCGGTCAGGTGCCGCACAGTGGCCGCGAACGCGGGGCAAGGAAAGGGGCAATCGACGGCTCCTGCCACACCCGCTCCAGAGCCGGACCTCCTGCCCGCAGCGCCACACCCTGAGTTGATGACCGATTTTCGCGAACCGCCCGATGGCCCTCCCGGCAGACCGGAGCCCGATCAGCCGGCCACCCGGCCAACCGGCCCGTGGACGCGCCCGCCGCAGACGTCGCCGACGCGGACGAGCCGCACCGTGCCCCCGCCAGAAACGCTGCCACCGCCAGAGCCGGAGCAAGAACCCCAGCAAGGGCCGCCGCCTTCGGCAGATCTGACGGCCCAGGCGGAACGAGAACCAACGCCCAATGCGCCACCGGGCACACCGCCAAGCCCACCACCAAAGCCAAGCGTCGCGGCGGCGGCATGGCGCGCGGTCAAGTCGACCGCCAAAGTCGTGGTGCTGCTCGCGCTCGGCTACGCCATCCTCGTCTCGGTTTTGATCGTCGCCTATCGCTGGATCAATCCGCCGGCGACGACGCTCATCCTCGCCCAGCGCGCGGGCGGCACGAAGATCACCCAGACCTGGGTGCCTCTCGAACGGATTTCCAACAACCTCGTGCGCGCCGTCATCATGTCCGAGGACGCCCGCTTCTGTACCCACAACGGCATCGACTGGCGCGAGATCGAGGAAGCCTTCGAACGGGCCCAGGACGGCGTACCGCGCGGCGGCTCGACGATCTCGATGCAAGCCGCCAAGAATTTATTCCTGTGGCCGTCGAAGAGCTACGTGCGCAAAGCGCTGGAGATCCCAGAGACCTTTGCGATGGAAGCGCTGTGGGACAAGCGCCGCATGCTCGAGATCTATCTCAACATCGCAGAATGGGGTCCCGGCATTTTCGGCGCCGAAGCAGCCGCCCAGTATCACTTTCGCAAGCCCGCGATCCGCCTGACCGAGTCGGAAGCAGCCCTGCTCGCCGTCGCACTGCCCAATCCAATACTGCGAGAGGCCGGCCGTCCTGGCCCCGGCATGCAGCGCCTCGCGCAAGTCATCCAAGGCCGCATGCGCGGCGCGGCACCCTACGTGAAATGCATCCTCGGCTGACGCAGCGTAGTCGTGCGTTCTTCGCAGGTTGGCAACGCAGCGCCCAGCCGTGGTAGGCTCCCCCCATTGGGAGGAAGACAATGACAGACAATCGCAAGACCGTTCTGATCATCGATACGATGGCTGCCGCGGGTCGCACGCTCCTCGAAGATCGTAAGGATGTGCGCGTCGTCGCATTCCCGATGTCCACGACGGCAGATCAATTGCTCGAAATCATGCGCCGCGAACCGCGCATCGACGGCATGATCCTCGGCGTCCAAAAGATCGGACCGGACCAGGTGGCGGCCTCGAAGGGCCTGCAAGTCGTGGCGCGCATCGGCGTTGGTTACGACGCGATACACGTCCCGACACTGACACAAGCACGCATCCCGCTGATGACGACCGGTCAGGCCAACTCGCCGTCCGTCGCGGAACAAGCGCTCTACTTCATGCTGGCGTTTGCCAAGCGCGGACCGCAACTCGACGCGATGGTCAAGGCCGGCCGCTGGATGGACCGCATGAAGCTGATGCCGACAGATCTCTACGGCAAGACCGTGCTGGTGATCGGCTGCGGCCGCATCGGCTCACGCGTCGTCAAGCGCTGCAATGCCATGGAGATGCAGGTCCTCGTCTACGACCCGTTCGCAAATCCTGAGGCGATCGCGGTCCTCGGCGCCGAGACGGTGAAGTCGCTCGATGCAGCGCTGCCACGCGCCGACTACGTTACCGTGCATTGCCCGAAAGACGACAAGACGACCGGCATGATCGGCGCGGCTCAGCTCGCGCGCATGAAACCGACCGCCATCCTGGTGAATACCGCGCGCGGCGGCATCGTCGATGAGATGGCACTCGCAGAGGCCTTGCGCGCGGGTCAAATTGCAGGCGCGGGCCTCGACGTACTGCTCGATGAGCCGCCGCCGAATGAACATCCACTGCTCAAGATGGACAATGTGCTGACCGCGCCGCACATGGCAGGCGTCACGCGCGAAGCCTTCGACCGCATGTGCGCGCAGGCGGCCAAGAACGTGCTCTCGGTCTTCGACGGGAACACGATCAAGGAGAACGTCGTCAATCAGGAC
The DNA here is from genome assembly GCA_033812735.1 of Hyphomicrobiaceae bacterium. Classification (GTDB taxonomy): domain Bacteria; phylum Pseudomonadota; class Alphaproteobacteria; order Rhizobiales; family Hyphomicrobiaceae; genus JABFRJ01. Next base: position 25,043 of record JAPXTA010000051.1, read on the forward strand.
GCCTTGAAATCCTGATCTCATCGCGCCGTGACGACCGGCGCTCAATCGCCGAGATAAGTCGGCATGCCGTTCCGCCAGACGCCGGGCGTATAGGTCCAGCCGCCAACCAGTTGCTCGGTGGCGGGACCCTTCGCAGCAGGCGCCGCTGGCGGCACCGGAGCGGCTTTCGGCGGAAGCCGCTTGATGAACCCGGCAACGGCCGGCGTCTTGGGCGCAGGTGCCGCAGCTGTTGGCGCCGGCGCAGGCTCGCCCTCGGTCACCGATAGATGGTGGTGCACGATCAGCCACTTGCCGTCGCGGCGCTCGTAGTTCAGCGAATAGCGGACGGGTACCGCTTCGTATGGCGCTTTGCTCTTCGGCCGGATCGACATCGTCATCGTCCCGACATCGCTCGCCATATCGCAACCGGCGCGAATGACGCGGGTGTCAATTTTCACTTTCGGCTCGCGCTGAAGAAAATAAACGTAGTGATCGCGCAGCGAAAGCAACTCGCCGTGCAGCTTGGGCGTATCAAGGCCGAGCATCGTCGCGTCGGGCGCGTAATTCCGCAGCACCTTGTCGGGATGCATGGTGGCCAGCGAAGCCGCCCACCGGTCATGCATCTGCTGGATCTCGACATGAGACGGAACGACGCAATCCGCTGCCCTCGCCGGGGCAGCCGCCCAAAAACCGGGAACGAAACCCGCCAAAGCCGCGAGATAGCGATACGCACGCATGCGAATCTCCTGCGAAGCGCCAGCCAACGCGGGAACAAATCGTGCGCGAATAGAGACTTAACATGATTTGACCACCTGTGGATGCACCACCATCAGATTTCGCGCAAATCTCATTTAGTCGTGACAAAACAACAACAAGCGCCATTATCCGGAGTCCCGCCGGAGCTTGATCAATTTATCTGGCCACTTTACCGAACGGATCAGCTGATTGGCCAAGGACGGCGAGTGCGCCGGACCAGAACAGGCGCGCACGGCCACAGTGGCGCCGTGATTCGACCATCCATGGCCCCCGCGCTAGAAGTGCGCCCGATTCGACATCCCTTGCCCGGTCTTCGGGCCCTGCCTTGGAGTTAGCAGCATGTTCGCCGTTGAAGTCCGCGACCGCATCATGATCGCCCATTCCCTGCCCGACCCCTTCTTCGGCCCGGCGCAGAACATGCACGGCGCAACATTCGTGGTCGACGTCGCATTCTATCGCGAGCAGATGACCAAGCAGAACGTCGTCGTCGACATCGGCGCGGCGCTCGACGTCCTCAACAAGACGCTGAAGCCGCTCGCCTACAAAAACCTCGACACCATCCCCGAATTCAAGGGCAAGCTCACGACCACCGAGTTTCTCTGCAAATACGTGTTCGACGCGATGCTGAAGGCCGCGAAATCAGGCGCTCTCGGCGAAGACGGCAAGGGCCTCGCCAAGATCCGCGTGACGCTGCATGAGACCGATCTCGCGCGCGCTTGGTTCGAAGGGCCAGTGGCCTGAGGAACCAACGCCTGATGGCATCCGATCCGACAGCCTGCGCGTTCGTCATACCCGGGGACATCAACCTGGCCACGGGTGGCTACGCCTACGACCGGCAAGTGCTCGCGCGCTTAGGCACGCAGGGCATTGCGGCGTCACATGTCGCCTTGCCCGGCGGCTATCCGACGCCGACCGGCGGCGACATCGCCGCGAGCGAACTGGCGCTGATGGCACTACCTGATGATACAGTACTGCTGATCGACGGGCTCGCCTACGGCGCCATGCCGGGAGAGATGATCAAGCGGATCAAACAGCCGATCGTCGCGCTCGTGCATCACCCGCTCTGTCTCGAAGCCGGCTTGACGCCGCAGCGCGCCGCACGCCTCAAGGACCTGGAAACCGAAGCGCTGGCACTTGCAAAGCGCATCGTCGTGACGAGCTCCATGACCGCCCGCACGCTGGTCTCCGATTTCGGCGTCGAAGCCGGCAACATTGCCGTCGCCGAACCAGGCACGGTGCGCGTGCCCCGTGCGATCGGCAGTGGCGCCCCGCTGCGGCTGCTGGCGGTTGGCTCGGTCGTGCCGCGCAAGGCCTACACCATCCTCGCCGAGGCGCTGCGCGGCATCGACGGCGCCTGGCATCTCGATATCGTCGGCGCCGCACGCGACGAGGCCGAGACGAAGCGATTGACGGCGGCACTCGCAGCGGCCGGCGCGGATGGTAAGCCGCTCTCGACACACGTGACCTTGCACGGCGGCGTCGATGACGAATCCCTCGCCGCGTTCTATGCGCGAGCCGACCTGTTCGTCATGCCGTCTCTGTACGAAGGCTACGGCATGGTGCTCGCCGAGGCGATGGCGTACGGCTTGGCCATCGTGTGCACGACCGGTGGCGCGGCAGCCGAAACCGTACCTGATACAGCGGCCCTGAAAGTCGATCCGGGCAACGCGCTCGCATTGCGCACGGCACTCGCCCGCGCCATGGCCGACGCCCCCCTGCGCAAGCGCCTCGCCGGCGCCTCATGGACAGCCGGACAAAAGCTACCAAGCTGGGACGACACGGCAAGGATCGTTGCCGGCGAGATCAAGAAAGTAGATCGATGAGCGGATTTTCGCCGGAATGGCTGACCTTGCGCGAGCCGGCGGACCACCGCGCGCGCGATCCCATGCTCGGCCTCCAACTGGCCGACCGTCTCCAGAAGAAGGCGCGCGTCGACGTGACCGACCTCGGCTGCGGCACAGGATCGAACATCCGCGCGACGTACGCCCTGCTTGGCGCCGAACAGCATTGGACGCTGGTCGACTACGATCCCAAGCTGTTGGCGGCCGCACGTGACCTGCTCGGCGCCTGGGCCGATCGCGCAACGCCGATGGGCGACAAACTCGAACTCGTCAAAAGCGGCAAAACGCTGCTGGTCTCGTTCCGCCAAGCCGACCTCACACAGGACCTCGACGCAGCAATCGGCCTCAAGCCGGATCTGGTCACGGCTTCAGCACTTTTCGATCTCTGCTCGATTGCCTTCATCGACCGTTTCGCCACCGCCGTCGCGCACAAGCAGGCGGCATTCTATACCGTCCTGTCCTACAACGGCGTCCAGCGTTGGACGCCGAAGCACCGCGCCGACGACGCGATGGCCAAGGCGTTTCATGCACACCAGATGACCGACAAGGGCTTCGGCGCATCCTCTGGGCCTGAGTGTCCAGCCGCGTTGAAAGCCGCATTCGAGCGCAATGGTTACAAGGTCGCCGAAGGCGACAGCCCCTGGCTGCTCGGCCGCATGGATCAGCCGTTGATCGACGCGTTGGCACCCGGCTTCGCCGGCGCCGTCCGCGAAACCGAACTGGTCGACGACGCGACGGTTGACGATTGGCTCGCGTTGAAGCGACATGGCGCCGAAGTCGGCCACACCGACACGCTCGCCTTCCCCGCCTGATCGAAGCCCGCCCGCCCCAAAGGAAGTATCCCGTGCAACAACGCTCGTTTGGTAAGAATGGCCCGCGCGTCGGCGCGATCGGCTTCGGCGCCATGAGCTTCGGCGGTTTCTACGGCCCGACGACCGAAGCCGAAAGCCACGAGGCGCTGCACGCCTGCCTCGAAACTGGCACCACACATTGGGACACCGCCAACGTCTACGGCCCCGAGATCAGCGAGCGCGTGCTCGGCGCATTCTTCAAGGCCAACCCCGGCACGCGCGGCAAGGTGCACCTGGCAACCAAGGGCTCCATCACCCGCAACATGGAGACGAACGAGCGCACGTTCTCCAATTCGCGCGAGCATCTGACGCAAGCACTCGACGGCTCGCTGAAACGCCTCGGCGTCGATCACGTCGACCTCTACTACATCCACCGCCGCGAAGCCGCGCGTCCCGTCGAGGAAGTCATGGAGACGCTGCTCGGCTTCAAGAAGGCCGGCAAGATCGGCGGCATCGGCTTCTCCGAAGTGGCCCCCGCCACCATTCGCCGCGCCGCAGCCGTCGGTCAGGTCGATGCGGTGCAGAGCGAATACTCGCTCTGGACGCGGTTGCCGGAACTCGGCGTCATCCAGGCCTGCAAGGACATCGGCGCGGCGTTCGTGCCGTTCTCGCCGCTCGGCCGCGGCATCTTCACCGGCACGCTGCCGCAAGGCATGACGTTCGGAAAACACGACTTCCGCAACGGCAATCCGCGCTTCGTCGAACCGAACTTCACGGCGAACTTGAAGGCGCTCGAAGCACTCCAAGCCTTTGCAAAAAAGAAAGGCGCGACCGGCGGACAGATTTCCCTCGCGTGGGTCATCGCCCAGGGCGACCACATCGTCCCTATCCCCGGTACACGTTACGCGAAGAACGTCCGTGAAAACGCCGGCGCCGGAGATATCGTTCTCACCAAGGAAGACCTCGCGGAACTGGAGCGTATCCTGCCAGCCGGCTTCGCCCACGGCGACCGCTACACGCCGCAGCAGTACATCGGCCCGGAACGCTACGCTTAAGCCGCGTTCGATACTGCGGCATCATTACTGTTGCTTGCCCGCAGCCGCAGGCGGCGCAACACGACACGCGGGTGCCAATCGCCCCGTGACAGTTTTTCGAGTGTCTTCTCGACCTTGCGGCGAGCGGCGTCGCCACCGTCGAGACGGCCGATGGCCTCCGTGCCTGCAGCCACGACAGCGATATTCTTGAAGCAAGCGCGCGAGGTGGCAAAGCGCCACCCGGCACAGACGTCCCTGAAGCGCGCCCAGCACTTTGCATCATCCGGCGCCGCAGCAGGATGCGCCGCGAGCGCCTCGAACAGCCGCGCCCACTGCATCAATCGCTCGGCGCCGTCGGATGCGAACCGCTGCTTCGGCTCGTCGAGACGGTTGCAGAAGTTGCCGCCGTGCTGGCGATGGAACGTAATCGCCTGCGGATCGAACTTGATCCCGCCGTTTGCCGCAGCCGTGACGGCGATCGTCCAGTCGAACACGCTGCCCGTCTTGAACGCGGCAGGAGTGATGCAGCTGCGGTCAGTGACCATTGCATGAGCCGACACCGTATTGCCGGTAAGAAGATCGAGAGCGCCATGCCCCTCGACAGGCGCACCGACGTAATCGAACAGGGTCGCGCCACGCTCGCCTCCCACAGCATCGATCAGATGCGAGGCACCGTAAGCGAGGCCGTCGACCGGGACCTGCGGCACGAGCCGCTCAAGCTTTGTCGTCTCCCAGACGTCGTCCTGATCGCAGAACGCGATGCGCCTTGCACGCGCCCGCGACACCAGCTGCTGCAGAGTCGCACGCTGGCCGACATTGCGCTCGCCAGCCCGGAATATGATCCGCGGATCACGCGCCGCCCACGAACGGGCGATATCAGCCGTGCCGTCACTTGAACCGTCGTCCTGGATGAGAAGCTCGAAGTCCGCGAACGACTGCGCAACGACGCTGTCGATTTGAGCGTCGAGATAACGTGCGCCGTTATAAACGGGCAGTAGGATCGATAAGGACGGCGACAGCATAGGCGACCGATCTGACAAAACGAGGCAGCGCGCGACCCATTGAATGGACAATGCGGACAATCTAGGACGATTCGCCGTGATCCGATCACACAACGAACGCAAATTTCGATCGCGTGTCACACTGGCGGCGCGTCACGTGACCGGGTTGCCGCGCCAAGCCGATCGCGCTATCGACGGACATGAACGGCAGAAGCGGAGAAGCCCAATGACCCTCGAGATCCACCAGTTTCCCTGCCTATCGGACAACTTCGGTGTTCTGATCCGTGATAGCGAGCGGGGCGTGGTCGCCAGCATCGACGCGCCGGACGCGAATGCAGTGCGCGCCGCGCTCAAGGAAAAGGGCTGGCAGCTCCACTACATCCTGACCACGCACCACCACGCCGATCACACCGACGGCAACCTCGAACTCAAGAAGGAAACCGGCTGCATCATCGTCGGCCCGAAGGCGGAAGCCGCGAAGATTCCGGGCATAGATACGCAGGTGGGCGAAGGCGACACGTTCCGCCTGGGCGGACCGCAAGTGCATGTGATGGAAACGCCGGGGCATACGGCCGGCCATATCTCCTATTGGATTCCGGCCGCCGGCGTCGCTTTCGTCGGCGACACCATGTTCGCGATGGGCTGCGGCCGCGTCATCGAAGGCACCATGGAGATGATGTGGAACTCGCTTGCCAAGCTGATGAAGCTGCCGCCGGGCACGCGCCTTTATTGCGGCCACGAGTACACGGTCTCGAACGCCAAGTTCGGTTTGATGATCGAGCCCGAGAACGCAGCCCTGCAGAAGCGCTACGAGGACGTGCAGAAGCTGCGCGCCGAAGGCAAGCCGACGCTGCCGACCAGGCTTGATACCGAACTCGAGACCAACGTCTTCTTGCGCGTCAAC
>JAPXTA010000052.1:0-31241 GCA_033812735.1 Hyphomicrobiaceae bacterium
TCACACGATCGCACGCGCGCTGATGCCATCCGCCGTATCGCCGCCACAAGAAAAGGCCCACCGCGCGTCCCCCTTCGTCGCCATCGACGGCCCCCGCCAAGCCGCCTGGGCGCCGCGCGACTACGCCGCCTTTGCGCGTGAAGGCTTCATGCAGAACGCCATCGTCTACCGCTCCGTCCGCATGATCGCAGAATCCGTCGGCAACGTGCCATTGCTCGTCTACGACGGCTCGACCGAACTCTCGGACCACCCACTGCGAAACCTCATACGCCAACCAAACCCGACCTCGACCTCCGCCGATTTCCTCGAGCAGCTCGTCGGCTTCCTCCTCGTGTCAGGCAATGCCTACGTCGAAGCCGTCGCCATCGATGATGAGATCCGCGAACTCCACGCGCTCCGCCCCGACCGCATGACCATCATCCCCGGCCCTGATGGCTGGCCCGAAGCTTACAGCTATGCCATCGACGGTCGCGCCTCTCGCATATCGGGCGAAGCCGCGCCCGGCGTCCGCAAGATCCTTCACATCAAGCTCTTCCATCCCGTCAACGATCACTACGGCATGAGCCCGATCGAAGCCGCAGCCTCTGCGATCGACCTCCACAACACCGCCGCCAAATGGAACAAGGCGCTCCTTGACAATTCCGCCAGGCCATCCGGCGCCCTCGTCTACACCGCGCGCGACGGCAATCTCACATCGGAACAATACGACCGCCTCAAGCGCGAACTCGAAACCGGCTTCCAAGGCGCCATCGCCGCCGGACGTCCGCTGCTGCTTGAAGGCGGCCTCGATTGGAAGTCGATGTCGCTCTCACCGAAGGACATGGACTTCCTCGACGCCAAGAACGCCTCTGCCCGCGAGATCGCACTCGCGCTCGGCATTCCGCCGCTGCTGCTCGGCATTCCCGGAGACAACACCTATGCGAACTACCAGGAGGCCAATCGCGCGCTCTGGCGCCAGACGGTTCTACCTCTCGTCAACCGCATCACCTCCGCGCTCACCGGCTGGCTCTGTCACCCGCTCTCGGCTTACGCGCAGGGTGACGATGGACGGTCACTCTCTCTGACGATCAAGCCCGACCTCGACGCCGTCGACGCCCTCAACCCTGAACGCGAAGCGCTCTGGTCGCGCCTCAATACGGCGACGTTCCTCACCACAAACGAAAAGCGCGACGCCGCCGGCTACGACCACCTCCCCGGCAACGACGAGATCAAGCGGCTGCGGAAGTTCAACCCGCACCACGACGACCACGGCCGCTTCACCTCAGCACCTGACGGCGGCAGCGACGACCCCAACCTGCTCAGCATTGCCGACATTGGGAAAATTGATTTGCTGGCTGAGCGCGACCGAGGCGGACATACTGTTGAGCGACATGTCGCGAAGAATGACAACTATCTGTTGGAACGTGTCAGGACCGAGCAATATCGGATAGGCATGTTCACAATCGGCTTGAAGCGGGCCGGATCATTTCCGTCCCTTGAAGCCGCAAACAACCTGGTAAGTTCCACCCTGGCACAAAACGATGCAATCGTTTCACGCGTCGCCACCGGAAGCTTATCAGGCGCAGTCATCGATGCCGACTTCTCCTCACCTACCGGTCGAGAAGCGTTCAAGTCGACCGATCGAGCCCAGGCCTATATGCGAGACACTTATGGCGTCAGTGTCGTCATCACCCACGACAAGAATTCGCCTCGTGGTTACACCATTGTCACCGCATACCCTTTCAATCGGCACTAAGGATCGCAAAATGTCGGGACGCGACGCATTCACAAAGCTTTGCGCAAACCTGGGGCAGGACACTCCGCTCATGGCTGCGGATGAAAACGCACTGATTGAACTTGCCGTTCGCGGCCTTTCGACATCGGAACTGAGAGATGCCAACCAATATCTCAGTCAGTTGTTGATCGAAAGCAACCAAGCCGCTTCGCTATCGCGCGTTTGGTGGTCATCACCGACCCAGATTCACTTCAAGGACGATGCAGAACTGAGGTTGTTTCTGGAGAAGCTGGAGGCAAGGACGAGATCCACTCGCGGATAAGCTCGACGACGCATACTTCCTCACGCCGAACGAACGGCGCGCCATGTTATCCGACGCCTGACACCTGCCTCCCGACACCCGCCGACTGACCCTGCCCAACGCGACGCGCATCCCCGCGCCCGCGATCCATTCCGCATGTTCGCAACGACCGAGACCGCTCAGCATGTCAAACCGTTCCCGCGTCCCGCTCTTCACGCCGCTCACTTTGAAGTCGCTACGGCCAGACGGCGTCTTCGAAGGCTATGCCTCGCTCTTCAATCGCGAGGACCTCGGCCGCGACGTCATCCTGCCGGGCGCCTTCGCCGACAGCCTCAGAAAGCGCGGCAGTGCGGGTATAAAAATGCTCTTCCAGCACGATCCCGCCGAACCCATCGGCGTGTGGGAGACACTGCGCGAGGACACCAAAGGCCTTTTCGCGCGCGGCCGTCTTTTACCCGACGTCGCCCGCTCGAAGGACGTCCTCGCCCTCATGAAAGCCGGCGCCCTCGACGGGTTGTCGATCGGCTTCAAAGCTATCACCGCCCGCCGCGATCGCCCCGGCGGTATCCGCCGCATCTCCAAGGTCGATCTCTGGGAAATTTCCGTCGTCACCTTCCCGATGATGCCCGATGCGCGCGTCTCGAACGTCAAGTCCGAACCGCCCGCACCCGCATCCGCCGTCCGCCGCGAGTTCGAAACCTGGCTCACCCGCGACAACGGCTTCACCCTCCGTGAGGCGCAAGCCCTGCTCGATCACGGCCTCAAAGGCCTGATGGAGACCAACACGGCCCATGCCGCGCGCGATCTGCGCTCGACGATCCGCGCCGCCACGGACCTCGTCGCCCGCTAACGAGACCGGCACACGCGTCCGCACGCAGGTGGCAGGGCGCTACTGCTGCACCGCTGCGTCTTGCGATCCGTCGTGCACAAGGCACGGCGCAGCAGGGTGCAACGACAGATGAGTTCTGCTGCCTGCAATGCCCCGACCGTTCCACTCGCTCCGCTCTGCTCCCTTCCCCCCCGACGGGGGAAGGGACGGAGTTGAGGGTGGTCATCCATCAGCAACAACCAAAGTGACCCTCACATGCTAGAGACCAAGACCAGCGACGACATCGCCACCGACTTCGAAGCCTTCATGCGCGCCTTCGAAGCCCACAAGGACGCCAACGACCAGCGCCTCGCCGAAATTGAGCGCCGCGCCGCCGATCCTGTCACCCTCGAAAAACTCGCCCGCATCGACCGAGCCCTCGACGATCTCTCGCTCAAGATGCGCCGTCCCAATCTTGCCGCATCTGACATCGGCGGCCAGGCAGCAACCGCACTGCAACGCGAACATAAAGCCGCCTTCAACAGCTACATCCGCAAGGGCGAAGCAGCCACTCTTGCCGCCCTCGAAGCCAAGGCATTGAGCGTCACGTCGAACCCGGATGGCGGCTACACCGTACCGGCAGAAACCGAGACGATGATCAATGCCTCGCTCGCCGCGATCTCGCCGATCCGCGCCATCGCCGGCATCCGCCAAGTCTCCTCGACCGTCTACAAGAAGGCCTTCTCCACCACCGGCTTCGGTACCGGCTGGGTTGGCGAAACCGCCGCGCGTCCCGAGACGACGACGCCGACGCTCGCCGAACTCGCCTTCCCGACCATGGAACTTTACGCCATGCCGGCAGCCTCCCCGGTCCTTCTCGACGACAGCGCCGTTGACATCGACCAGTGGATCGCCGACGAGGTCAACACCGCGTTCGCGCTGCAAGAAGGTAACGCCTTCGTCGTCGGCAACGGCGTCAACAAGCCGAAAGGCTTCATGGACTACACCAAGGTCGCCAACGCGTCCTGGACGCATGGCAACGTCGGCTTCATCGCAACAGGCGTCGCCGGCGCCTTCCCGGCCTCCAACGGCGCCGACAAGCTGATCGACCTCGTCTACGCCGTCAAAGCCGGTTACCGCGCTAATGGCACGTTCGTCATGAACCGCGCCACACAGTCTGCCGTTCGCAAACTCAAGGACACGACGGGCGCCTATCTTTGGGCTCCAGCGAACAAGCCGGGCGAAGCCCCGACCCTGATGGGCTTCCCGGTCGCCGAGTGCGAGGACATGCCCGACATCGCGACAGACGCCCACGCCATCGCTTTCGGCGACTTCAAACGCGGCTACCTCATCGTCGACCGCGTCGGCATCCGCGTCCTGCGTGATCCCTACTCCTCGAAGCCCTATGTCCTCTTCTACACCACAAAGCGCGTCGGCGGCGGCATCCAGGACTTCGCGGCGATCAAGCTCCTGAAGTTCGGCGTCTAAGCGCCCCCCCTCCCCGCATGCGGGGAGGGGGCTGGCCCCGGACTTGATCCGGGGGAGGGGCGGCCACTTGCTGAACCCTGCTTGCAGCACCTCACATGTCGATCTCCCTCGAGCGATCGCATCCACCGCGATCCGTAGCCCTCTGCCGTTTGCGATCCGCCACGCGTTGCGTGGCGCAGCACGCGGCGACAGTTACGCCCGCCCTCGCTGAGCGCCACAGCGCGTGAGCGCAACAATGCTCCCGTCTGCCGTCCCTCTCCCCGGCAGGCGGACGAGCGGCGGGCGGTGCGCCATCCCCTCCCCTCGGCGCACCGCCCGCATCGCGTCTCTCCCAAATTCCAAGGATCGTTCGCATGGCACTACTGATGACTGCCGGTCCCGCCGTCGAGCCTATAACGCTGGCGGAAGCGAAGGCCTACCTGCGCGTCGACAACGACGCGGAGGATGTGTTGATCTCTTCGCTCGTAATGACGTCACGACTTCAAATTGAAGCAGCGCTTTCGATCGCCCTCGTCTCTCAGACCTGGTCGTACTTCATCGACCGGCTTCCGCTCGACGGCACAATACGGCTGCCGTTGCGACCCGTTCAGACTCTCGATGCCGTCCGCATCCATCACGGCGACGGCGGCAGCACGTCCCTTCCCACGGCAGCCTTCGTACTCGACGGCCTTTCCAATCCGCCGCGGATCGTTTGCCACGGCGTACCCTCGCTCATGGTCGCCCCCCGGCTGGCGAACGCCTACGAGTTCGCAGTCACATCGGGCTTTGGACCTGCTGCGGCTGACGTTCCGGCTCCCATTCGCCAAGCCCTGCTCCAACTCGTCGCCCATTGGTTCGAGCACCGCGACCCAAGCGCCATCGGCACGGAGGCAACACGTATTCCCGCCGCCGTCTCGCAACTTCTCGCGCCCTGGCAGTCGCCTCGGCTCATCTGATCCATAACCAGTGAGGCACCACCTCATGTCCGGCAAATCCATCGGCGCCATGCGCCATCGCGTCATTGTCGAAGCACCTCTGCGCGTGCCGGATGGCGCCGGCGGCGTCATCGAAACCTGGTCGTCGGTTGCCACACTCTGGGGCCGCATCATCGGCCGCACCGGTGGCGAAACGTTCGCTGCAGACGGCATCTCAGGCCGCCTGACGCACGACATCACGCTCAGGCCGCATCCCGACCTCGTCCCGCGCAACCGCATTCGTCTCGCAAACCGCGTCTTCCACATCCTAGCGGTCCGCACACTTGGCGAACCTGCCGACCGCACCACATGCCTGTGCGAGGAGCGCGATCTATGACGGGCTCTTCCCTTGCGCTCCAACAAGCCGTCGTTGCCGCGCTCTCGGCCGACAGCGGCCTTCTCGCTGCTCTGGGTGGACCGCGCCTCTACGACGACACACCCCAACCCCCATCATTTCCCTACGTCACCATCGGCCAAACCACCATCAGAGCGTCCGATGGCGACCTCGCACCAGCCGATGAACATATCTTCACGCTGCACGTCTGGTCGCGCGCCAAAGGCCGGCGCGAAGCCCTCGCCATCATCGGCGAACTCTGCCGCGCCTTGCACGATCAGCCGCTGCCCCTGACCGGCCACCGCCTCGTCAACTTGCGCCACGACTTTTCCGAAGCGCGCCGCGAACGCGACGGCGACACCATCCACGGCATAGCTCGCTTTCGCGCCGTCACCGAACCGCTCTGACCCTCAACCGACCGAACGAGATCCCAAATGGCTGCCCAGAAAGGCAAAGACCTCCTATTGAAACTCGACTCCGACGGGTCGGGCACCTTCGTCACGATTGCCGGGCTGCGCACACGCTCGCTCTCGATCAATGCCGAGACGGTCGACGTCACACACTCCGAATCGTCAGGACGTTGGCGCGAATTGCTCGAGGGCGCAGGAGCCAAGAGTGCCCGCCTCTCCGGCAGCGGAATATTCAAGGACGCCTCATCCGATGCCCTCGTCCGCCAATATGTCTTCGACGGCACCATCCGCGATTGGCAGGTTCTGGTGCCCGACTTCGGAACCATATCCGGGGCGTTCCAGGTCACCTCGCTCGAATTCACTGGCCGCCACGACGGCGAGATCGCCTTCGACCTCTCTCTCGACAGTGCCGGCGCACTCGCCTTCACCGCTCTCTAATGCACGGCCCATCGAACTGAGAGGAAAGCCACCATGGTCAATCGCCATCGCGGTGAAATCGAAGCGATACTTGACGGCACATCCTACCGGCTTTGCCTGACCCTCGGCGCCCTTGCCGAACTCGAGGCCGCGTTCGGCGACGACGACATGCTCGCCCTCGCCGAACGCTTCAAGTCCGGACGCATTTCCGCCCGCGATGCCATTCGCATTATCGCATCCGGCTTGCGCGGCGCCGGCCACCAGGTCTCCGACGACGATGTCTCGCGCATGCGCACCGACGATGCCGCGGCCGGCTACGTCACGATCGTCGGGCGCCTCCTCGCCGCGACATTCGGGAGTGGCGATGCCGCATCGCCCCAACGACCGGAGCCAACCGAGCTTCTACGAGCCTCAGCGGACGTCTCAGCCCCTTTCCCTGGGCCGAGGTGATGGCGACCGGTCTCGGTCTCCTCGGCATCCCGCCTCATGACTTCTGGGCCATGACCCCACGCGAACTCGCAGCGGCGATCCGCGGCCGGCTCGGCACCGCCGCTCAACCCCAGCCACTCGTCCGCCGCGACCTCGACGACTTGATGCATCGCTTCCCCGACGACAGCAAACGAGACCACCGTGCCCGATAACTCCGACCAGACGACTGGCGACTTCACCCGTCAGATCTCAGAACTCGATGCCGACTTTCTCGCAGCCACACGCAGCGCCGCACTTCTCGGCAAAACCCTGAGTGCGGCACTCGAAGGGATCACTCTGAAAGGCAAAGGCTTGGGCGACACCTTTCAAGACCTCGCCGTATCCATCTCGCAATCGGCATTCAAAGCCGCCTTCCAGCCCCTCCAATCAAATCTGAGTTCGATCTTCACCGGCCTCTTCAGCGGCAACAGCGTAATGCCGTTCGCTAAAGGCGGCGTCCTACAGGGTGGCATGCCCGTGCCGTTCGCCTCCGGCGGGATCATCGCGAGCCCGATCTCGTTTCCACTTGCCGATGGCCGCACCGGCATCGCCGGCGAACGCGGCGCCGAAGCCATCATGCCGCTCACGCGCGGTTCCGATGGCCGCCTCGGCATCGCCGCAGCCGGCAACGCAGCGCCATCCATCACCGTCAACATCACGGCATCCGACATCGACAGCTTCCGCCGCTCCGAAACGCAGATCGCATCCATGCTCGCCCGCGCGGTTGCCCAGGGCCAACGCAATCTCTGAAAGCGATGCCGAGAGGTCACCCATGTCATTCCACGAGATCCGCTTTCCAACCACCATTTCACGCCAATCAACAGGCGGACCGGAACGGCGCACCGAGATCGTCGTCCTCGGATCGGGCGCCGAGGAACGCAACACGCGATGGGCTGACAGTCGCCGAAGTTACAATGCCGGCTACGGCGTCAAGTCGCTCGACGATCTTCATGCCGTCATCGCCTTCTTCGAGGAACGGCGCGGCCGTTTACACGGTTTCCGTTGGCGCGATCCCCTCGACCACAAATCCTGCGCGCCCGAACGATCTCCCGCGCCGCTCGACCAGACACTCGGCATCGGCGACGGCACACAGACGGTCTTTGAGATCGCCAAGACCTACGGCAGCCAGCACTTGCCCTACCGCAGACGCATCACCAAACCAGTCGAGGCAAGCGTCACCGTCGCCGTCGATGGCATCACCGAACCATCGTCGACACACACGATCGACTACACCACCGGCACGGTCACGTTCCTAGCCGGCCACGCGCCGCCGCTCGGCGCCGCTGTCTCCGCAGGCTTCCTGTTCGACGTCCCCGTCCGCTTCGACACCGACAAGCTCGAAGTCAATCTCTCCGGCTTCGCCTCCGGCGCCATTCCATCGATCCCGCTTGTCGAAATCCGCGTCTGACCACGAGGCAATCCCGTGCGCGATCTCTCTCCCGCCCTCGCCGCGCATCTCGCGGCGGGTGTCACAACCCTTGCTTCGTGCTGGAAGCTGACACGCCGCGACGGAATCGTCCTCGGCTTCACCGACCACGATCGCAACATCACCTTCGGCGGCGTGACTTACGAAGCTGCCGCAGGCTTTACCAGCACCGATATCAGCAGCTCGGTCGGCCTCTCTGTCGACAATCTCGACATCAGTGCCGCCTTGAGCTCGGACCATCTCGACGACCTTCACTTAGCCGCTGGCCTCTACGACGACGCCGGTGTCGAAATCTGGCGCGTCAATTGGGCCGATCCCGAGCAGCGCCTTCTGGAGCGCAAAGGCTCGATCGGCGAGGTCCGCCGTGCCGGAGCGCATTTTTCAGCCGAGATCAGAGGCCTCGCGCACTACCTGAACCAACCCAAGGGCCGCCTATATCAGTTCACGTGTGATGCCGACTTGGGTGACGCACGCTGCGGCCTCGATCTGGTCAATCTGACTGAGACCGCAGCGATTGCCTCCGTTGAAGACCAACGCCGCTTGATCGTTACCGGCATCGCGGCGCTCGAAGCCCACTGGTTCACGCACGGCACCGCTGTCATCACCTCTGGCCCATGCGCCGGGATGCGTTCAGAAGTTCGCCGCCACGTAAAATCCGGCGCCGCCGATCTCATCGAGCTTTGGCAGATGCTGCCGATCCTACCCCTCCCGGGCGACACGCTCACCATTTCTGCCGGTTGCGACAAGGCGTTTACGGCCTGCCGCACAAAATTCGCCAACAGCGCCAATTTTCGCGGCTTTCCACACATGCCCGGCAACAGCTTCGTCACCGCCGTCGCGCGCCAAGGCGACGCCGCCAATGACGGTTCGCTTCTGCGTTGAGGTGCCGATGTCCGAAGCCGCCGACCGCGATCGCATCGTCGCCGCAGCCCGCTCTTGGCTCGGCACGCCCTACCATCACCAGGCATCATGCCATCACGTCGGTGTCGACTGCCTTGGGTTGATACGCGGCGTCTATCGCTCGCTCTACGGCAGCGAACCCGAGCGTCCGCCACCCTACTCGCCTGATTGGGCGGAAGCCCTGCGCGAAGAGACCCTTCTAACAGCAGCACGCCGCCACCTGATCGAAATCGACCCGACGTCCGCAAACACTGGCGATGTCCTCGCCTTCCGCTGGCGGCACGGCCTTCCCGCAAAGCACCTCGCCATCGTGTCCGCACCTGACCGCTTCATTCACGCCAGTGAGGGCGGCCCCGTCTGCGAAGTGAAGATGACGAATTGGTGGAACCGCCACGTTGCGGCGGCTTTCGCCTTCCCGCGACCGCTCCCCGCGATCGACCCTCACCATTAAACGAAAGCTGCCATGGCCACTTTAGCACTTGGCGCGCTCGGCGCGGCTGCCGGCAGCGCACTCCTGCCGTCGGGACTATCGCTGCTTGGAGCATCCATCGCCGGATCGACCCTCGGCTCTCAACTTGGCGCCGCTGCCGGATCCTACATCGACAACGCCCTGTTCGGAGCCTCTGGCCGCAAACGCATCGTCGATGGTCCCCGCCTTTCCGATCTCCACGTACTCTCCTCGACGGAAGGCGCGCCAATCCCCCGTCTATACGGTCGCGCCCGGGTTGGCGGCCAAATCATCTGGGCAACAGCGCTGGAAGAGGAGGCAGTCGAGGTCGATGCGGCTGGCGGCGGCAAGGGCGCGTTTTCAGGCCAATCGAATGCGGGCCTGCAGTATCAGTACTATGCGAACTTCGCCGTTGCCCTTTGCCAGGGCGAAATCACCTCGATTGGACGGGTTTGGGCCGACAATCGGGAAATCAGCCTCACCGACATCACCTGGCGTCTTTACACCGGCAGCGAGACTCAGGAACCGGACGCCCTGATCGAAACACGCCAAGGCGTGGCCGAAGCGCCTGCCTATCGAGGCCTCGCCTACATCGTCTTCGAGCGCCTGCCGTTGAGCGAGTTCGGCAATCGCATTCCGCAGCTTTCCTTCGAGGTGTTCCGCGCCGTCGATCGCCTTGAAAGCGATGTCCGCGGCATCGTCTTGATCCCCGGCTCCGGCGAGTTCGCCTATTCACCGACGCCCGTGACGCGGCGCACGGGCAACATCACCAGCACAAGTGAGAACGTCCACACCCGCCACGCCATCTCCGACTGGGCAGCCTCGCTGGACGAGTTGCAAGCGAAACTTCCCAACGCGAACTCGGTCTCCCTCGTCGTCAGCTGGTTTGGCGACGACCTGCGAGCGGAGCATTGCCGCCTCCGGCCGCTGGTGGAGCGGAATGAAAAGACCACCGATCCGATCGCCTGGTCAGTGGCCGGTTTGACCCGCAACGACGCGACCGCTGTTTCAATTCATCAAGGCCGCCCGGCTTATGGTGGCACGCCGTCGGACCAGACGGTGATCGCCGCCATAAAGGATCTCCGCCAGCGCGCCTTGTCCGTCGTCTTCTCACCATTCGTCCTGATGGACATCCCGGCTGTCAACACGAAGCCGGACCCCTACAGCGGCGCATCGAGCCAACCGGCATATCCTTGGCGCGGCCGGATCACCGTCGCACCCGCACCGGGCGAGCCCGCGACATCAGACAAGACGGCGGCAGCCGCATCGCAGCTTGCCGCCTTCGTCGGAACAGCCACGCCCGCGGACTTCTCGATCACTGACGAAACCATAGCCTACACCGGTCCGGACGAATGGACGTTCCGCCGTTTCATCCTCCACAACGCTCATCTCTGCAAAGCAGCCGGCGGCGTCGATGCCTTCGTCCTCTCATCTGAACTGCGCGGCCTCACGACGGCTCGCGCCACGTCGAACACCTTCCCCTTCGTCGACGCTCTCATCGCGCTCGCCGCCGATGTCCGCACCATCCTTGGCCCCTCGACCAAAATCCTCTATGCGGCGGACTGGAGCGAGTATTTCGGCTATCAGCCGTCCGACGGCAGCGGCGATGTGTACTTCCATCT
Organism: Hyphomicrobiaceae bacterium; assembly: GCA_033812735.1. Lineage (GTDB taxonomy): Bacteria > Pseudomonadota > Alphaproteobacteria > Rhizobiales > Hyphomicrobiaceae > JABFRJ01. Next base: position 11,290 of record JAPXTA010000052.1, read on the forward strand.
CGATCCGCTCTGGGCCTCGCCATCGATCGACGCCATCGGCATCGACCTCTATTGGCCGCTCGCCGATTGGCGCGATGGCCGCGATCATCTCGATGCCCTTTCCGGTGTGACGTCGGTCTACGACGTGGACTACCTGAAGAATAACCTCTTCGGCGGCGAGGGTTACGACTGGTATTATCCCACTCTCGCCGACCGCGACGCGCAGAACCGCACCACCATCACCGACGGATCAGGCAAACCCTGGGTTTTCCGCTACAAGGATCTGCGCAACTGGTGGCTCAACAGCCACTTCAATCGGCCAGGCGGCATCGAGGCCACCAGTCCCACGGCGTGGGTACCTCAATCAAAGCCATTCTGGTTCATGGAGATCGGCTGCCCCGCCGTCGACAACGGCGCCAATCAGCCCAACGTCTTCGTCGATCCCAAGAGCATCGAATCCAATCTTCCGCACTACTCGCGCGGCGATCGTGACGACCTGATGCAGCGCCGCATGCTGCAAGCCGTGATCGAAGCGTTCGACGCCTCCCATCTCGGCTACGTCACCGGCTCAAACCCGGTATCGGCCATGACAGGGCAGCGTATGGTCGACGTCTCACGCACGCATGTCTATTGCTGGGACGCCCGCCCCTACCCCGCGTTTCCGCAGCGCATTGAAATCTGGGGAGATGGTGAGAACTGGCGTCTTGGACATTGGCTCAATGGCCGGGCAGCATCCGCACCGCTCGCACCGCTCGTCGCGTCAGTCATGCGCGACTTCGCATTTGCCGACTATGATGCCGCACAGCTGAGCGGCATCGTCGCTGGCCTCGTTGTCGATCGCGTCATGAGTGCCCGCGACGCACTCCAGCCGCTTGAGCTCGCCTTCTTCTTCGACGCTCTCGAAAGCGAGGGCAAGATCCACTTCCGGCCACGCGGCCATCGCTCCGCCGATGCCGTCATCACGGAATTGCAAGTCGTCGAGACGTCGCCCGCAGCATCCCTGGTACGTCTCTCCCGAGCACAGGAGACGGATCTCCCGGTTTCGGCGAAGCTGTCCTACATCGCAGCCGCCGGCAACTACGAGCCCGCCGTTGCGGAAGCGCGCAGAACGACCGGATCTTCGGGCCGCGTAGGCTCCGCCGTTCTGCCGCTCGCACTCGAACCGCAAGCCGCACAAGCCATCGCAGAGTCATGGTTGCATGAGACATGGGCCGCGCGCGAGACAGCCACCTTCGTCTTGCCGCCAAGTTCTCTGGCACTTGAGCCGGGCGACGTCGTCGCACTCGAAAACGGTGCGAGACAAGCGCACTTCCGCGTCACTGGGATCAGTGATCGTGGCGTCCGGGAAATCGAAGCGCAAGCCTTCGACGCTGACGTTTACGACGCTGCTCCCACCCCCGACCGACCGCCCGTCCCCCCCCCTGCCGTATCGACTGGTCCACCGCTGGTCGTCTATCTCGACATCCACGCAGCCGAAGGCGATCCTTCACACGCGGCCTACGTCGCGGCAGCGCAGCAGCCATGGCCCGGACCGGTCGCGATCTATCGCTCCCCCGATAGCGCAGGCTATCGCTTGAATACGCTGGTCACGCGTTCCGCGACAACCGGCACAACATTGTCCGAACTGGCGACTGGCCCCCTCAATCGTCTGGACCACAAAAACACCCTGACAGTCGTGCTGGATTGGGGACATCTTCAATCCGTATCCGATCTTGCGTTCCTGGCCGGCGCAAACACAGCCGCTGTTGAGATGTCCCCAGGCAGCTGGGAGATCATTCAGTTCAAGAACGCTACTTTGACTGCCCCAGCGACCTACCAACTCTCCGAGCTGCTGCGTGGCCAGCGAGGATCGACTGAAGCCATTGTGCAGCCGGTGCCGGCCGGCGCACGCTTCGTCTTGCTCGATGCAGCGGTGAAGCAGCTCAATCTTTCGGTCGCAGAAATTGCCCTGCCGCTGAATTGGCGGGCAGGTCCCGCACGTCACAATATCGCCGCCTCGTCCTATACGTCGCAATCACAAATCTTTCGAGGCAGAGGCCTATCGCCACGGCGTCCCGTCCATCTGCGCGGAGCGACCAGCCAAAACGGCGACATCACCATCACCTGGGTCCGCCAGACCCGGACGGGCGGCGACAGTTGGGACCAACTGGACGTTCCAGTCGGCGAGACGATCGAGAAATATGAGATCGAAATCGTACAGGGAACGGCTGTCCTCAGAACACTCACCGCAACGTCGCCATCAATCGTCTACACGGCAGCGATGCAGTTGCTCGACTTCGGCGCGCTCCAGCCAGCCGTCGAGGTTCACGTCTCCCAAGTCAGTCCGACCTACGGCCGCGGCCCCGCGGCTATCGCAGTGCTTTCGCCATGACACCATCATTCCAACCTCCATGGCTCGGCCATGCATGGGCCGATCTCGGCATGAAGGAAGCGCCCGGCAGCAGCAGCAATCCACGCATCCTCGCCTACTTCAGGGATGCCGGCCATCCGCGCATTTCCAGCGAAGACGTCGCCTGGTGTGCGGCATTTGTCGGCGCCTGTTTGGCACGTTCCGGATTGCAGCCGAGCGGATCTCTGATGGCCCGCTCCTACTTGGCCTATGGTGATGAGCTGACCGAACCGCGGCTCGGAGCCCTGGCGGTTTTCTCTCGCGGCGCCGATCAATCTCTCGGCCACGTCGGCTTCGTGATCGGCGCCACAGCGTCAGCGTTGCTCATTCTAGGCGGCAATCAGTCTGAGGCCGTATCAATCGAAGCCTTCGGCATGGACCGGCTGCTCGGTCTGCGTTGGCCCCACAAAGCGCCGGCCAACGGCTCGCCCGCACTACAGCCCTCTATCCCAATCTTCGATCGAGCTCTCGAACACGTCCTTCAGATGGAAGGTGGCTTCACCGACGACCCCTACGATCCCGGAGGCCCGACCAACTTCGGCATTACTCTGGCGACATACGCGGCGCATATGAAGACGCCCTTGAACGCCAACACCGCCTCGCAGCTGCGTTCCGAACTCATCGCGCTACAAATCTCGACCGCGCGCGCCATCTACGCCGAACGCTACTGGCGTCCATCTTGCGCACATCATCTGCCGCCAACCCTGGCACTGATGCACTTCGATGCATCGGTCAATCACGGCGTGGCCGCCGCCGCGCGCATGCTGCAGCAAGCGCTGAACGTCGAAGTCGATGGCGAGATCGGGCCAATCACGCTTGGCGCGGCGCGTCAGGCAAACCGACGCGGCGCACTTGAACGCTACGCCGCAATCCGCCTCGAACGCTATCGCGCCCTGCCGCATTACTGGCGTTTCGGTCGTGGCTGGAGCCGTCGCGTAGCTGAAACGCAAAAGCTGGCCATGTCCCTTCTCGCCGAGCCGGCACCTCCCCTTCCGACCACAACCCCGAAGCCAAAGGAGCAAACCATGTCTGAAGCAACGCCAACGTCCGAACCCAAATGGTGGGGCAACTCTATGACGATCTGGGGCACGATCATCACGGCCCTCTCCAACGTTCTTCCCGCAATCGGCCCACTCATCGGCATCGACATCACAGGTGAGATGATCCGCGATCTCGGTGAGGGGCTGACCCAAGCCGTTCAAGCCATCGGCGGCGTCATCGGCATTTTGCTGACGATTGTCGGCCGCATGCGCGCCGTACAACCGCTCATGCGCCGCGACGTCAAGCTCAAGGTCTGACGCAAGCCTCATCCGCGCGAAAGAGCAGCGATGCATCCCCATAGGAATAGAACCGGTATCCGCTTTGCATCGCGTGCATGTAAGCCGACTTCATCGTCTCCAGTCCGGCGAACGCAGAGACGAGCATGAACAGGGTCGAACGCGGCAAGTGAAAATTGGTTATCAGAACGTCCACACAACGGAAGCGATAACCGGGCGTGATGAAGATCGCTGTATCTCCCGCCACCGGCCTGACAATGCCAGTCTCGTCTGTCGCCGACTCGAGCGCCCGCAATGCCGTCGTTCCAAGCGCCACGATCCGCCGGCCCTGCGCCTTTGCAAGCGTTAGCGCTTCCGCCGTACCCGGCGAGACTTCGATCCACTCGCTATGCATGACATGATCGGTCGTATCGTCGGCCTTTACTGGCAAGAACGTACCGGCCCCAACGTGCAGCGTCACGTGATACTGCTCGATACCCCGGCTTGCCAACCGTTGAAGTAGGTTCTCAGTCATGTGAAGGCCGGCCGTCGGCGCCGCAACCGCACCCGGCCGTCTCGCAAAGACGGTCTGGTAGCGGTCGGCATCAGCACTGCTCACTTGACGTTTCAAGGCAATGTACGGCGGCAGCGGCGGCGCCCCGATATCCTCGAGAATAGTCAGCAGTGCCGCGCCCGCGTCGAACGAAAGCTCGACCCGTCCGTCGCCGACGTGCCGAGCGACCGCCTTGTAAACGCCCCCCGACTTACCCTGAAATTCGACTGCCTCACCATCTCTCAGCCGCTTCGCCGGTCTCGCAAAGGCTTCCCACCGGCGATCGTCCAGCTGCCTGAGCAAGTTGAACGTCACCCGCGCCGTATGCTCGCCGCGCACCCGCTTGCCTTCCAATGCAGCCGGGATGACCCTGGTATCGTTCATGACGAGTACATCGCCAGGATTGAGCAACTCAGCCAGATCGCGCACGACCCTGTCGCGGAACGGTTGGCCGGGCTGAACGACCAGGAGCCTGGCGGCATCGCGCGGCTCTACGGCCGTCAGAGCGATCCTGTCATCCGGCAGCTCAAAATCGAATTGATCGACTTTCACCTGTGTCTACTCCTGGCCCCCGCCACCGACCCACGTTTCGATGCCAGCCAATAACGATTGATGCCCGCCTGCTCCACCGATATCGTCCCGGCTTCGCAAGTTTGATCGAACCGAGGCCGTGATGTCATCTGCCCCTCCACCAGACAAGCCCGCAATCGCAACGGCGGCTTACCTTTCCATGCCCGACGAGCGCCGCACCGCCGCAATGGCTCATGCGGCCCTGCTGGGCGAAACCGTTCGAAAGGTGGCCGTAACCTTGCCGCTCGGCGCCGACGTCGATGACTTCCGCCGCGTCCTCGTGTCGGAGGGCCGCAAATGAGCGTTTCCTCGAAATCGTTCTCCGAACTCTCTGCCCGCGCACTCGCGAAAGCGATCAAGGACAGAAAATTATCGAGCGTCGAAGCCACCACAGAGAGCATTTCCCGATTGAAGGTCGCTCATGAGGCGACCAACTGCATCATCGCTCTCGAGGCTGACGAGGCGTTGGCCGCAGCCAAGGCCGCTGACGCCGCATTGGCGAACGGCGCCAATCTTGGTCCGCTCCACGGAGTTCCCCTCGCCCACAAAGATATGTTCGACCGTGTCGGCAAGATCGCAAGCTGGGGCGCCCGCATTCGCGCTGACAAACCCGCCACCACCAACGCCACTGTCATCGAGCGCTTCAAAGCGGCCGGCAGCATTCAAACCGCGGCCCTCCACTTGACCGAATTTGCGTTCGGCCCGACTGGACACAACTACGTCCTCGGACACGCCCGCAATCCCTGGGACAATACCCGTATCACCGGCGGATCTTCTGCCGGCACCGCGTGCGCCGTTGCCCTGGGCGCGATCCCAGCCGGGCTTGGTTCAGACACCGCCGGCTCCTTGCGTCTTCCCGCAGCCAACTGCGGTGTCACATCGATCAAACCGACCTGGGGCCGGGTGTCGCGGGCCGGCGCTATGCCGCTCGCGGCATGCCTCGACACGCTCGGCACCATCGCCCGCCACATGGAGGATATTGCCCTAACACTCGGCATCATTGCCGGTGCCGATCCGCGTGACCCGGCCGCGGGTGACGTTCCTGTGCCCGACTACATGGCGGCTCTTGATCGCCCCGTGCGTGGCTTGAAGCTCGGCATCGACGAACGGCTCATCGGTGAAGCTCATCCAGATATCCAACGCATGCTTGACCGGGTCGTCACGGCTCTAGTCAAAGCGGGACTGACGAAAACCCCCTGCACGTTCGCCAAGTGGTCGGAGATCGATCATCTGACCCAGGCCATGCAGCTCCCCGACGCAGCCTCCGCTCATGCCGGATATCTGATGACGAGGCCAGACGACTACGGCCCGCAAGTGCGCGCCCGTCTCGAGGTCGGCCATTTCATTTCCGGCGTCGACCACATGACCGCCCTGCGCGCTCGCGGTACAGTTCTTCAGAGTGTTCTCGACACGACATTCAGAGGAATCGACATCGCGATCCTGCCGATCAATGCCGACCCGCTTCCAACGATCGCCGAACTTGACGTGGCCGGCAGTCCAGCGCTCCAGGCGACGATGGCGCGCGTGGTAAAGTTCACACGGCCGATCAACTATCTGGGCCTCCCGACCCTTACGCTGCCGATCCCCCGTGAGGGCGGTCTTCCAAATGGCATGCAGATCATTGCGCGCCCCTATGCCGAAGACCTTCTCGTCTCCGTCGGCCAAGCCTATCAACGTGAAGTCCCGCCCGAGATCGCAAAGCCCCTGGCGTAGAGACTGAAGTGTCGCACCTACAAAAAAGGCGCCGGCTCGTTCGAACCGGCGCCTTTCGCATCAAGGCATCCCTTACTTCTTCTCGATATTCCAGAACGCCGTCGACCCGCCGCTCAGAATACCGGAAATGTTCTTCCGGAAGGCCGTCGGTTGAACATACTGGCCGAGTTGGATGTGCGTCGGATACTGGAACGCACGCATCGACACAGCCTCCGCGGCAGCCTTCTGCTTTGCGGCATCCGTCTCCGCCATGAACTGCGCGCGAAGCTTCTCTAGTTCCGCGTCACAAGGCCAACCCGGAAGGGCCTTGTCGCATGCTGCGTTGAGGAACGACGTCGATGCAGGATCCAGCACGTCGATCGAGCCCCAAGACGTCACGTAGCCGTGCCAGCCGCCCGCCGAAGGAACATCCTTCTTGGTGCGGCGCGCAACCAAGGTCTGCCAGTCCATCGACTGCATGTCGACTTTGAAGCCGGCCTTCTCCAACTGTTGCTTAGCGACCGGCGCCATATTCACGAGTGACGCGACGTCAGTAGATTGCATCAAAACGATCGGCGTTCCGTCATATCCGGCCTCTTTCAAGAGAGCGGCAGCTTTTGCCGAATCGCCGGTAAACTTGTCCTCCCAGCCCTTCGTCGTCTCGAATGGCGACCCGCACGGGAACAAGCTCTTGCACTCGCTGTACCACTTCTCATCGCCGACACTCGCCTGCAGGAAATCCTTCTGCGAGAAGGCATAGTACAGCGCCTGCCGGATCTTCGGGTTGTCGAACGGCTTGTGGAGTACGTTGAACCGGAACGCATACTGCCGGCCGAGCGGCGCGATGCGGCCCGTTTTGACGTTCGGATCCTTCTCGAGCAACGGCGCAAGATCGTGTGTCGGCGCCTGGATAATGTCGATCTCACCATTGATGAGCGCATTCACCGCCGTCTGCGGATCAGCGATCCAGATCCACTCTACGCGATCGAGCTTGGCCACCTTGCCGCCTGACAACCCAACCGCCGGTTCACTGCGCGGCTTGTACTTGGCGTTCTTGACATAAACCGCCTTTTCACCGGGCTTCCATTCGTCGCGCTTGAAAACGAATGGTCCCGACCCCGTCGTATCGTCGATCTGCTTGTTTGGATCGGTCTCGGCAACCCGTTTCGGCATCATGAAGGCGACGTTCGACGACGGCTTCGCCAGCGCTTGCAGCACAAGCCCGAACGGTTCCTTCAGCGTCAAGCTGAAGGTCTTGTCGTTGACAGCCTTCCACTCGCTGGCGAGCGCGAGAATACGCTGCCCCATGATGTCGCGGGCGCCCCAACGCTTGAGCGAGGCGATACAGTCTTCCGACGTGACCGGCTTACCGTCATGCCACTCGAGTCCTTCGCGGAGCGTGAATGTCCACGTCTTCTTGTCGTCGGACAGCGACCACTTGTCGACCATTTGCGGCTTGATTGCCAGCTTGTCGTCGGTCGAAAAAAGCGTGTCGTAGATGAGATAGCCGTGATCAGTGGCAATGAGTGCTGTCGTCCAGATCGGATCGATGATCTTCAAGTCCGAATGCATCGCCACTTTGAGCGTTTGAGCCTGGCCGGCCGCCGTCCACGCCATGAGACCGGCCGCCGCCACACCGAGCCGCCAACTCCACTTTCCTTGCATGCGCATGCTTCACTCCCTTGATCGATTCTAACTGGCAATCACTTGATCTCTGCGTTCCAAAAAACCGGGACCCAAGCGAGGATGAGCCCTTGCACGTTGTTGCGAACCGCCGCCGGCTGCTTGTATTGGCCAAGCGGGATGTGCGTCGTCACTTCGATTGCCCGCTCCTGGATCTTGTCGGCGATTTCCTTCTGCTTGGCCTGATCGGTTTCCTTGGCAAAATCATTGCGCAACGTCTCGATGGCCTGATCGCACGGCCAGCCGAACAGAGCCTTTTCACAAGATGCATTCAAGAATGCCGTCGTTATCGGATTGGCGATGTCGAGCGCACCCCACGCCGACACGATGGCGTTCCACCCGCCCTTTGCCGGATCGTCCTTTTTAGTACGGCGCCCGACAACAGTCTGCCAATCCGCCGCCTGAACCTCGACCTTGAAGCCTGCCTTCTCGAGCAGGCTCTTCGCGACGTCCGGCTGGTTGACGATGGAAATCGTATCCGTCGACTTGAGCACGACGATCGGCGTTCCATCGTAGCCGCTCTCCTTCAGAAGTGAGCGCGCTTTGTCGAAATTGCTCTCCAGCAGCCCTTTCATCGGCTCCTCGTTCGCCAGCGGCGAACCGCAGGGGAAATACGATTTGCAGAGCTTATAGTAATCGGGATTGCCAGGGCCGGCGTCGAGGAAATCCTTCTGATTGAACGCATGCCATACCGCCGCCCGCGCCTTCGGATTGTCGAACGGCTTGTGCAGCCAGTTAAACCTGAAGGCGTACTGCACACCGAGCGGATTGAAATCGAAGATCCGCACGTTCTTGTCGGCTTTGACCAGCGGCAGAAGATCCCAAGCCGGCTGCTCGACATAGTCGATCTCTCCGGCCAGCAGCGCATTGATGATCGTCTGGTTGTCGGTGATCGACCGCCATTCGATCCGATCGATCTTGACGACTTTCCCGCCAGCAAGACCGGACGGCGGCTCTGCCCGCGGTTTGTACTTATCGAACTTCACATAAACGGCCTTATCGCCGGGCTTCCATTCATCCATCTTGAACACGAACGGACCAGAGCCGATTGCCTCGCTGATCTGCTTCTGCGGGTCGGTATCGGCGATGCGCTTTGGCATCATGAAGGCACCGTTCGAAGACGGCTTTGCAAGACTAGGCAGGACGAGCCCCGTCTTCTCCTTCAACTTGATCGTGAACGTCTTCTCGTTCGCAGCCGCCATCGACTCGACGAACGTCATCAACTTCTGCCCCTGGCTGTCGCGCGCCGCCCAACGCTTGAGCGACGCCACGCAATCCTCCGCCGTAACGGGCTTCTCATCGTGCCAGAGCAATCCATCCCGAAGTGTAAAAGTGTAGAGCATGCCGTCAGGCGAGATGGTGTGTGTATCGACCATCTGCGGCTTGATGTTCCCGTCGGCGTCGAGGGCGAACAAGGTATCGTAGACCATGTAAGCGTGATTGCGGCTGATATAGGCCGTGGTCCAGATCGGATCGATGATCTTGAGGTCGGAGTTCATGACCGCGCGCAAGACTTTCTGCTGCGCGGCCGCCGGAGCAACGAGTGCCAGTGTGGCTCCAAGTGCGACAAGGGCGGCGTGGAATCGCTTGATCGGCATGTGTCCTGCTCCTGTTGGGACGGCCTGTCCGAAGTGAACCGGACCTTCAGGAAGCGGTCAAGCGACAGTGATGGCCCGCCTGTATTGCAGTTGCTCAAAAGAGAAGCGGCCCACCCTTAGGGTGAGCCGCTTCCAACTGACAACCTCTGACAGGCGACAGCCTGACTTACTTCTTCTTCGCCGCAACCTTCGTCGCCCGCTTCTTTCCCGCGAGCTTCTTGGCGCGCGTGCGAGCGGCCAGCGTATTGCCGATAGCCTGCGTCGCCTTCTTGCGCGGAATGGCCCGGCGGGCCTTCTTCTTACGGGTCTCGACGTTCCGTAGCGAGCGTGCGCCGCGTGCTTTCGGTGCCGGCATTGGTCTTCTCCTCAATATGACGGATCAATCCTCTGCGCGGCGTGTAGAGAAAAAATGCGATTGACACAAGGCCCGATTGTCACTCGCACACATTCAATCACAGCGTCTCGACGATCAGCGGCATGCCACCCTTGGCGCGCAACGTCACGCGGCTGACTGGTACCGGCACATGCTTGCCATCCCACTTGAAGCTTGCGCCTCGTACGAGCGTCGCAAGAAAGGCCTGCGCTTCCATCATTGCAAACGCCATCCCGATACAGAGCCGCGGCCCAAATCCGAACGGCATGAATTGCGCGCGATGCATCGCCTTCTCGGCTGCAGGCGCAAAACGCCCCGGATCGAACTCGTCCGGGCAACGCCACAGACGCCGGTTGCGATGTATGGCATAGATCGGAAACACCAGGATCGCACCAGGCTCCAGCGTTTCGCTTCCGATCGCCGTTGGCTTCGTGACAATGCGGCTCATGATGGCAGCCGGCGGATAGAGCCGCATCCCCTCCTTGACCACTTGCCGTGTGATTTCCAATCGCTCGAGATGCTCACTTGTAATCCGCGCATTGCCCGCCACCCGCAACACCTCTTCACGCACGCGCTCCTGCCATTCCGGCGAACGCGACAACAGATACAGCGTCCAAGTCAGCGCCTTCGCCGTCGTCTCATGCCCCGCCGCCAGGAACGTCAGCATATTGTCGACGATCTGCTCATCATCCATCGGCCGGCCGGTCTCCGGATCCTTGGCGGCGGCCAGCCGGGCCATCAAGGCGCTGCCGTCAATTCCGGACGCTTTGCGCCGTTCGAGAATGCCGCGTACCGCCTCCCTCATGCGCCGTGATGCGAGCGCCCGCGGCAGCTTGCCGGGATGCGGCACCCACCAAGGCAACCCGACGAGCGCGAACCCGATCTCCCATGAGACCCAGCGCAACATCACGTCCGCCTTGTCCTGAATGACCCGGCCTTCTGAATCGGCCGCACCGGCAAACATTGTCGACGAAATCACCCGGAACGTTGCCTCCGTCATATCGAGATCGACGCGCTGCATCGCCCCGCCGGGATTTGCACTCGGTGTCTTTCGCCACCCTTCGAGTTGTGCCTCCGCCTCTCGCGACATATCAGGCACGAGAGCGGCGATATCAGCGGGGCGAAACAGAGGCGCTGCTGTGCGGCGTTGCCAGCGCCAACTCGCACCTTGTGCGGTGAGGATGCCGTCCCCGAGCGTATCCCCAAGGACGCGCTTCTCGAGCGGGCTCTTCGGAAAGTCGTTGGCCTCGTCGAGTAGAAAACGCTCAATCAGGGCGGGATCGCAGACATAGACGGTCGTGCGCTTGCCATTTCGAAAAACACAGTACGGTTCCTCGTAAACGGACTTCGGAAAGGTCGAGAGCGGATTGCGAATAAACGCGGCAAGAAACTTGTGAACCGGCATACGGCCGTCGGATGGGGCAATTGTTGGCGGCACAAGAGCTGAAGTCACGTCGTCCATGACGGTCCCTGCAATACCGAATGCGGCCCGCGCTCGACCAACACGGCAAGCATAGCGCTATCGAGACAGAGGCACCATGCCGGCCGGCCTCAAATCGCCCCGGCAGGACAACTCAGTTCAATCCAAACATTTTCGTAACGCCGACCATGGCGCGGTTGATCCCGTCTCCGAAGACGAGCAGGACCCCAGCCCACAAAAACGCCGACGACCAATTGGCGATCTGGAACATTGTCCGCGGCATCTCGACCGCGCCGGCCACGATCGGAACCGATGCGCGCAGCGGGCCCGAGAAACGGCCGAGTACGATCGCCCACACACCCCATTTTTCGAAAAAGGCTCGTCCACGAGGGAGCAAATCAGGGTGGCGGTTGAGCGGCCACATCTTGGCGATCTGCTCATGGTAGTGAAGACCGAGCCAATAAGAGACCCAGTCGCCGAGAGCGGCACCCGTCGCAGCCAGGATGAGAACGGTCCAGAACTCCGGGCTGCTTGCGCCCCCGATCATCGCGCCGAGGGCGACGAGCATCCCCCAAAAAGGCAGAATGAGCGAAACGAAAGCGATGCTTTCCCCAAAGGCGAGCACAAATACGATCGGTCCAAGCCAAGACCTATGGTCTCTGACGAAGGTGATGATCGCCTCGGCGACCCCTTTGAGCTCGGCTTCCATTCATCCCCCCGGAGGTACGGGCAAAGTGCACCAAAAGACACCGGTTCAACCGCCCGCCCATTCATTAGCATGGCGATAGGTGGGGTTGTCTGCCCCCTTCCGGAACAGCCGTTTCCATCGGAAGCAGCAATGGCCTAGGCCCGGCATCGCCGCTGTGCTTCCTTAGCAAGTTCCTTGGAAACCTCGCCGGCGAACATCACGCCGCGCGAAACAATAGCCGGCGGCAAGTTCTTGGCGGACGGCCCCCGAAGCGCGCCCGGTGCAGCATCGGCTTCGCGGCGGCCAGCAGCCAATTCATCGCACGTAAGACGCTGCTTTTCCGTCTTGAAGGCAAACATCCGCACACCGGTCGCGTAGCTGCCGGTTGTCGCCGGTTCCTTGATCCATTTCCGCGACTTATCAGCGACGAGCTGGCGAAGCACAGCTTGACGTTGGTCGATGCATTGCTTGCTGTCGTCGATACAGCCGTAGTCGGCCGCGGGCGCCTCGTTCTCCACGATCGTACCCGAGCAGCCCGTCAACAGAGCCGCCACGGCCGCAAGTCCAGCCACCGCCGCAAGCCGGCGAACGGTGTAGGGTGTATCGGCCATGGGGTTCCCTCTTGAGACGTTCTCCACGGTCCGGTAAAGCCGTGCCGTGGCAGTGGTGTGGCGACAATTCAGCAGACCAGCACATCACCACGGCAAATTCGTAGCCACGATTCGACCCGACCGGCAAAACGAACCTTCAAGGCCACCCGCCTTGGGCTGCGTCGGAAGTCATAGGAGAGGAAATTCAGTATGGCTCATGCCATTCGCGTTCACGCCCACGGCGGCATCGACACTCTGAAGTACGATGAAATTCAGGTCGCCGCCCCCGGCGCCGGACAGGTCAAGGTGCGCCACCACGCCATCGGCGTGAACTACATCGACACCTATCATCGTTCGGGCCTTTACCCCCAGACGCTGCCGTTCATCCCCGGCAGCGAGGGCGCGGGCGACGTCATCGAAGTCGGCCCCGGCGTCACCGAGTTCAAGGTCGGCGATCGTATCGCCTATGCCGGCCCTCTCGGCGGCTATGCCACCGAGCGGCTTCTTCCCGCCGACCGCATCGTCAAGATCCCCGATGGCATCGACTACAAGACCGCCGCCTCGATGATGCTGCAGGGCATGACCGTCCGCTACCTCATCAAGAAGACCTACAAAGTCGGCCCCGGCACGACGTTGCTCTGGCACGCTGCGGCCGGCGGCGTCGGCCTCATCGCCTGCCAGTGGGTCAAGCACCTCGGCGGCACGCTCATCGGCACGGCCGGTGGCCCCGACAAGTGCAAGCTCGCGCTCGACCATGGCGCAGCCCACTGCATCGACTATACCAAGGACGATTTCGTCGCCCGCGTGAAGGAGATCACCGGCGGCAAGCTGTGCGACGTCGTCTATGACTCGATCGGCAAGGACACCTTCCCGAAGTCGCTCGACTGCATCAAGCCGCTCGGCCTCTTCGTGTCCTTCGGCAATGCCTCGGGCGCGATCGACGCGTTCAACGCCGGCATTCTCGCCGCAAAGGGATCGTTGTTCATGACGCGCCCGACGCTCGGCACCTACACGGCGACGCGCGCCGACCTGCTCGAAACCGCGAACGACCTCTTCGACGTCGTGAAGTCGGGCAAAGTGAAGATCAACGTCAATCACACCTACGCCTTGAAAGACGCACAGCAGTGCCACCGCGACCTCGAGGGACGCAAGACGACCGGCTCGATCGTCCTCGTCCCTTGATCGCAGCAGCGGTTCGGTGATCCAATGCAAGGCGGAGCCCTCGTGGCTCCGCCTTGTCCGTTTGGAGATCGACCTGATGAGCGACTGGCTCGCAAGTGCCCTCGGCTATATTCCGCAGTGGCTGGACTATCAGCGCCTCGTCAATGATCAACCCGGCGTTTCGCTCGCCATCGCGCACCAGGGCAAGATCGTCCTCGAACATGTCAGCGGCTATGCCAATCTCGCGAAGAAGGAGCCGCTGACGCCACGCCATCGCTTCCGAGTTGCTTCGCATTCCAAGACTTTCACCGCCGTCGGCATCATGCTGCTGCGTGAGCAGGGCAAGCTCTCGTTGGATGACCGCTTGGCCAAGTTCGTCGGCGGCCTCACCAGTGAAGTGGCCAACGTCACGATCGCGCAGTTGCTCTCGCACAGCGCCGGCCTGATGCGCGACGGCCTCGACGGCGGCCAGTTCGCCGATCGCAGGCCATTTTTGAGCGAAGCCGAGTACCGCGCCGACCTCGCCCTGCCGCAGCCACTGCCTCCCGCCACGAACTTCAAGTACTCCAATCACGGCTTCGCCCTGCTCGGCAAAGTGATCGAGCAGGTGACCGGCGAACGCTACGTCGATTGGATCGCGCGCAACGTTGTCGACGCCTCAGGCCTCCACGAGACGGCGCCCGACTACATGCCCTCGAAGTCGCTGCCGCTCGCACGCGGGCACACCATGCGCGAGCCCTTCGGCCGCCGCTACGTCGTCCCCGGCGATAACCCCACCAACGACATGGCATCGGCAACCGGCTTCGTCGCAACAGCAGGCGATCTCGCGAAGTTCTTCAGCGGCCTCTCCTCCACGTCCGTGAGTGGTATCCTCAAGCCCGAAAGCCGCCGCGAGATGACGCGGCGTCACTGGCGCGACACCCATTCCCAGTTCGAACGCTACTACGGCCTCGGCACGATCTCCGGCCCCGTCGGCCCTTGGAGTTGGGTCGGACATGCGGGCGGTTTCCAAGGCACGCTCACGCGCACCGTACTGATCCCCGACCACGATATCGCCATCAGCATCCTCACCAACGCGATCGACGGCCTCGCTAACGTCTGGTTCGAAGGCGTCATCCACATCCTGCGCACCATCCACGGCCATGGTGCTCCCGTGCCCGCAACCAAGGACTGGACGGGACGGTGGTGGGGCATGTGGGGCGCCTTCGACCTCGTCCCCGGCAAAGATCGCGTCCTGGTTGCAGCACCCGCGCAGAACATGCCCTTCGTCGATGCCAGCGAGATCGTCGTAACCGCTCCGGATTCTGGCAAGGTTGCAAAGGCACAAGCCTTTGGCAACCTCGCAGAACCCTGCATCTTGCATCGCAACAAGTCCGGCCAGGTCGAGGCCGTCCAGATCGGCGGCAAACGACTGGTGACAGACGAGGCGATCAAAGCCGAAGTTGTCGAACGGTACGGCGCCGCGACTTGATCCGCGTTACCGCTCGAATGCACCAATAATAGACGGCAACTGATCGTTACCCGGGCCCTCACGGGCTTTGACAGAGGCGGCGCCGCCGTTGTCTACTCCCGCCACGCGTCACGATCGACTTTGTCGGCGCGGCCCTGCGGAGCGTTCCGGCGCTCCGTCGTCCGTCATGTCTGGGAGGACTTCAAACGTGAGTTTCATTCGCAAGAGTTTCGTAGCGGCCGCGGCCGTCGCGGCGCTCGCCGCTTCGACTGCTTCCGCTTTCGCCCAGGGCAAGACCCTGCGCGTCGTCATGCACTCCGATCTCAAGATCATCGACCCGATCTGGACGACGGCCTACATCGTCCGCAATCACGGTTACATGATCTACGACACGCTGTTCGCGACCGATGGCGACGGCAAGATTCAGCCGCAGATGGTCGGCGACTACAAAGTGTCGGCCGATCAGCTCGTCCACACCATGGTCCTGCGCGACGGCCTCGAATGGCACGACGGCCAGCCGGTGACGGCTGAAGATTGCATCGCCTCCATCAAGCGTTGGGGCGCGAAGGACGGCATGGGTCAGAAGTTGATGAGCTTCGTCGACACCATGACGGCGAAGGACGCCAAAACGATCGAGATCAAGCTCAAGGAGCCGACCGGCCTGGTGCTCGGTGCCCTCGGCAAACCCTCCTCGAACGTTCCCTTCATGATGCCGAAGCGTGTCGCTGAAACCGACCCGAACAAGCAGATCGAGGACATGACCGGCTCGGGCCCCTTCATCTTCAAGCGCGACGAGTGGAAGCCGGGCGACAAGACGGTCTACGTCAAAAACGCCAAATACAAACCGCGCAGTGAGCCGGCCTCTGGCCTCGCCGGTGGCAAAGTCGTGCATGTCGACCGCGTCGAATGGCGCGCGATCTCTGATCACCAGCAGGCAGCGAACGCGCTCCTAGCCGGCGAACTCGATCTCATCGAAGCACCGACGCACGACCTGTTGCCGCTGATCAAGAAGGACTCCAACATCCAGCTGATCAACTGGAACCCGCTCGGCAACCAGTACACCTTCCGCCCGAACACCACAGCGAAGCCCTTCGACAATCCAAAGGTCCGCCAAGCCCTTTGGTATGCCTTCAATCAGAAAGACTTCCTCGACGCGGTGATCGGCAATCCCGAATACTACAAAGAGTGCAAGTCGATGTTCGTCTGCGGCACCCCGCTCGCGTCCGACAAGGGCATGGACGGCCTGCTCGAGTCGAACATGAAGAAGGCGCAAGAGCTGCTGAAGGAAGCAGGCTATGACGGCACTCCGATCGTCCTGATGCACTCGACCGACCTCGCGGTTCTGACGAACCTCGCACCGGTTGCCAAGCAGCTGATGGAGAAGGCCGGCTTCAAGGTCGACATGCAGTCGATGGACTGGCAGACCGTCGTCGCACGCCGCGCCAAGAAGGACCCGCCAGCTCAGGGTGGTTGGCACGCGTTCCTCACGTCGTGGGTTGCCGCCGACATTCTGAACCCCGTCTCGGCCGCTTACTTCAACTCGGCGTGCGAAAAGGCGCTGTTCGGTTGGCCGTGCGATCCGGAGATGGAAAAGCTGCGTGACGACTTCGCTCGCGCGACTGATCCGGCGAAGCAGAAGGCAATCGCGGAAGCCGTCCAGGTCCGCGCGACCCAGATGACCTCGCACATCAACCTCGGCCAGTGGTACCAGCCGGGCGCACACCGCAAAAACATCTCGGGCTGGCTGCCGTCGCCGGCACCGGTGTTCTGGAACATCAAGATCAACTGATACCGCCTCACGGCCTATCACCGGCCCGGTGCGAGCGATCGCGCCGGGCCTTTTTCATTTCACCTGCCGTTAACGGATCGTTTGCCATAAGGAAGCCGCAGGATCGTTGTTCGTACCGTCGGCGTTTGCCGCGGTGCGATGTGGTGTGGCCGGCAAAAGCCGGCGGAGGGTCGCGTGTTGTATCGGCGTTGGCATGCGCAAGCTTCGCGTGCCCCATTGGCATCCGGCACGGGCAATCGTGCCGCCATTCTCACGTCCATCACGATCGTGGCAGCGCTGGCTGTCGGCTGCTCGAACGGCGAGCGAGCGAGCCCCGGCTCGTCAGGCGGATCGCGTCTGGATCCCCGTTACGGCACCTCCGCGAGCCCGCGTCTCTATAGCGAAGCCGATCGCATCCCAAAGGGCGGCGGCTCCTATAAGATCGGCGCGCCCTATAAGGTCGCAGGACGCTGGTACTTCCCGGCCGAGGATCACAACTACAATCGCACTGGCACCGCCTCCTGGTACGGGACGGCGTTCCATGGCCGCAAGACTGCCAACGGCGAGGTCTTCGACATGTGGGCGCTGACGGCGGCGCATCCGACGCTGCCATTGCCGTCATACGCCTACGTGACCAATCTCGACAACGGCCGCACCGTCCTCGTGCGCATCAACGACCGCGGTCCCTACGCTCACGACCGCATCATCGACCTCTCGCGCATGACGGCGCGGATGCTCGGCACCGAAGCGCAAGGTCTCGGCCGGGTACAGGTGCGCTACGCCGGCCGCGCTCCGCTCGACGGCGACGACGCGCACGAGCGCCGCTTCCTGGCGAGTCAGCCCTGGTCGCGCCAGTTCGCGTCTCTCCCCGGACGCATGTCGCTCGGCATGCCGCCGACGCTGCGGGACTGACGGCAGCAGCATTCCCCGCTACGATGGTTCCAACACCGTCTCCGGGAGCAACGCCCATGTCCTTCGCAGAACTCGTCGAGCGCTTTGCCGCCGCGGCCGCATCGGGTGACGGCGACCGCCTTGCCGACCTCTTCACCAGCGACGGCACCTACGTCGACTATTTCTTCGGCGCCTATACTGGCCGCGCCGCGATCAAGAGCATGCTCGCCCACTTCGCCGATGGTGGCCGCGATTTCCGCTGGACCTTCCACGATCACGTCGGCAACGACCGCATCGGCTATGCGAGTTATCGCTTCTCCTACACCTCGAAGGCGCCCGAAGCCGACGGCGCACGCGTCGCCTTCGAAGGCATCGGCAAATTCGAACTCCTGAACGGCAGAATCAACCGCTACAGCGAAGTCTTCGATCGCGGCATGGCGCTGGCGCAGCAGAACTTCGCTCCCGAGCGCATCGCCAAGATCGAGCGCAAATACGCGGCAGCCCTGAAGGCGGACCCTGCCTGGAAAGACCACCTCGGTTGAGCCATGCGGCGGCCTGCGGGCTGCTCTGGTCATAGCGGCGTTGACCGCTCCACGCGACGCGCTAGCCTCGCCCCCGTGCACACACACTGCGAGGCCCTATGACGACCGCATCCACCTATGACCACGGCATGGTCTGCGCCGCGCAGCCCGAGGCCGTCGAAGCTGGCGCAGAAGTCCTCGCCAAGGGCGGCAACGCCGTCGATGCCGCCGTCGCAACCGCACTCGTACAAACCGTCGTCGACCCTTCCATGTGCGGCATCGCGGGCTTCGGCTCTTTGCAGGTCCTCGACCCGGCCACCGGCAAGAATGTGTGCCTCGATTTTCACGGCCGCGCCCCGCTCGCGACGACACCTGCCATGTGGGAGCACCTGCTCGAAGGCGAGTCCGACGACGGCTTCGGCTTTTTCCTGAAGGGCCGCATCAACGAGTTGGGCTATGGCGCCATCACCACCCCGATGACGCTTCGCGGCTTGTCCGAGGCGCTGCGCCTGCACGGCTCCGGCAAGTACAAGCTGCCCGATCTGCTCGACCCCGCGATCAAGTATGCACGTGACGGCTTCGCAGTGCGCCCGCATATGAGCGCGTTCTGGTCGAGCGTGCCGACCGAAGGTCGCGCCCCCATGAGCGACTTCCTGACATGGTCGCCGGTTCCGCGCAAAATCTACGCGCCGAACGGACGCGTACTCACGACAGGCGAAGTGCTCCGCAATCCCGATATGGCAAATACGCTCGCAACCGTTCAAGAACGCGGCGTCGACGATTTCTACGCGGGCAGCATCGCCGCAAAGATCGTCGCCGATATGAAGGCTAACGGCGGCCTCATATCGGCCGATGACCTCGCGAAGTCCATGCCCGAGGAGACCAAGCCGCTCGTCGGCACCTATCGCGACGTGACCATCACGACGACACCGCCGCCCGGCGGCGGCGTGATGCTGGTCGAGATGCTCAACATCCTCGAACACTTCGACCTCAAAGGCATGGGCCACAACTCGCCGCAGTACATCGCGACGGTGAGTGAAGCCATGAAGATCGCGACGGTCGACAAGGACACCAAGGTCGGCGACCCGCGCTTCATCGACGTGCCGCTCGCCGAACTGATGTCGAAGGACTACGCGGCGAAGCATGCCGCGCGCATAAAGGCCGGCGAGAAAACCCACGTGCCGCGTCTGAAGTCGAAAGAGTCGAAGGACACCACCCACGTCTGCGCGGTGGACCGCAACGGCGCCTGCGCGACCATGACCCATACACTCGGCACCCCGTCCGGAGTGATCACTGATGGACTCGGCTTCATGTACAATGGCGCCATGGCCGTCTTCGATCCGCGCCCCGGCCGTCCGGGCTCCCTCGCC
>JAPXTA010000053.1:0-30764 GCA_033812735.1 Hyphomicrobiaceae bacterium
GCCCGGCTTCGAGCGCCGTGCGCGAGAAGCCGAAATGGGCCGGGACCCAGGCCAACGCGCAACACGGGCAAGGCCAACACCCGACATTGTGACCAGGCGCCCCCCACCCCCATCGTCATCCCGGCCCGGCTTCGAGCGCGGTGCGCGAGAAGCCGAAATGGGCCGGGACCCAGACAACCCACGACATGTGGCAACTGCGACGCGGCGACCGCCGCGCATAAGCCGTCAGCTGAACGCCAGCTAACATGCTGGTTCAAATCGCATTCAAACGGTCGCGCGTAGGATCACACCCATGATCAACGGCCACCCCGGTGGCCCGCCCAGTGACCCCACTCAGAGAGACACCCATGCGCAAGATCGCCTTCGTATCCCTCGCCGCCCTCGCGACCACACTGTCGGTGACAGCGGCCAGCGCCCAGTCCGCCCGTCATGGCTACGGTTATGGCTACGGCAGCGGCGCCGCGACCGAGACGCCCTACATCGACGCCAACCAAGCCCGCCAGCGTGCCCAGATCGAGCAGGGCCGCCGCAGCGGCCAGATCACCCGCAGCGAATACCAGCAGCTGATGGCCGAACAGGACCGCATCGCGTCAATGGAACGCCGCGCCAAGGCCGACGGCTTTGCCGACCCCGCCGAGCGCCGCCGCATCCGCGAAGCCCAGGAAAGCGCGGGCCGCCAGATCTATCACGAGAGCCACGACACGGACACGCGTTGGAACCGCTGGGTCCGCCGTTGGTGGTAAGCCCGCTCGCGGTGATCGCGTCGGCGCTCAACTCAAACTGACGACGCGCGAAAAGGCCCGGAGCAATCCGGGCCTTTTTGGTTGTGGGGCGGGAGTGGGAGCGCGGGACGGGAGTTGTGTTGGGACGCTTTGGGAGAAGCGAGCGACTCAGGCCGCCAATATTTTGCTGTCAATACTACAAAGACTGGAATCCTGACTTATATTAGCTTCAGTCAGATATTCTGAGGGGGCTATATGTACCCAGCAAGCTCGCCACCCATCACTGTGAGTGTTTTCATAAGCCATTCATGGGCCTACTCGGAACATTACGACAAATTGGCCGAGTGGTTTTTTTCGGAGTCGTGGAACTCAGACGGCCGTCCCATTCAGTTTGTTGATAGATCAGTCCCCAAAGACAATCCTATCCACTACGCCCCGAACGACGCGTCGCTGTATGCCGCGATCAGCGCTCGAATTGCCCAAAGTAATGTTGTGGTTATTCCCATGGGGCTATACGCGACGCATAGCAAGTGGATTGGAAAGGAAATTCAGGCCTGCAAAGAACTAGGCAGGCCAATTGTTGCTGTGAATCCGTGGGGACAGGAAAGGAAATCATCTGTCGTCGCCGCTGCGGCCGCCGATGTGGTTGGCTGGAATAAGCAGTCGATTGTAGGTGCTGTTTGGGGGCTATATCGGCAATGAGCCACCGGATCGAACTGTACAAGGTGATGATCAGCACAATTACAACCAACGAGCAAAGGCGCCAACAAGTTACGACCGTAAACACGTCACTAGTAGTGGCGGCAATGGCTGCTCTCGGTGGCATAAAGGGTCTCGACCCGATTTTCGTCGCTATGCCTGCTTTGCCGCTTGCGCTTCTTTGGTTGCTCAGCATCCGATATTATCGGGTTATAGCGGCCGCCAAATGGAGTGTCGTGGCCGCGTTGGAGAAAGAGTTCGAAGCTCAACCATTTTCGGACGAGTGGAAGGCCGTAAAGGACCGGGTCAAATGGCTACGGTTCGAACTAACCCATCTAGAGATGGCAGTTCCTGCGGTTATAATTGCTGCATCGATCGTCTACCTGCTCGGGAGGCTTTTCGACATAATTCCGACGCTGGCATAACACCCCCCGCCACCTTCCCGCCTTGAACCGCTGCCAAGGGGGCTGCATGGTTGGGTTGGCGACTTGCGATCCGGGCGCCTTCACGCGCCGTAGCAAGTTGCAAACAAAAACACGCGGCATAGGGGTCATGATGAAACTGCCGTCGCTTCGTCCCGCGTGCGGGCTCGCCCTCGCCGCGCTCATCCCCTTTGGAGCCATGGTCGCGCCCGCCCGCGCCGACTTGCCGGCGAGCGTCGAAGCCGACTACGAGATCACTTATAACGGCTTGAAAGTCGGCGGCTTTTCGTTCCGCTCCGACAACGCCGCAACCAGTTACAAAATGACCGGCGCGGGCAAGGTCTCGGTCCTGTTCGGCGCCTTCAAATGGAACGGCAACGCCGACGCCTCGGGCGGCGTGACAAAGAATGGCGCGGCCGAACCTCGCGACTTCAAATTCGACTTGAAGGGCAAGATCAAGGGCGGCACGACCACCATAGCGTTCGACAAGGGCGCGGTCGCCAAAATCGACATGACGCCGCCGCCGAAGCCGAAGCCGGAGGCGATCCCGGTCGAGCCCCAGCACTTGCGCGGCGTGTTCGACCCGATGTCCGCCGTGATGATGATGACCCGCGGCGGCGACAATCCGTGCAGCCGCAAGGTGCCGGTGTTCGACGGCCAGCGCCGCCTCGACGTGACGCTCTCGCCACAGGGCGAAGTGCCGCTGAAGACGGCGGATGCAGCGGCCGCACCGGGTGGCGCCCCGCAAATGGGCCTCGTCTGCCGGGTCAATTACAAGCTGATCGCGGGCCATAAGCCAGGCGACGAAAATACCTACATGAACAAGAACCAGTCGATCGAAATGGTGCTACGGCCAGTGCCGGCCGCAAACGTCTACGTCCCCTACGAAATCTCCGCCTCGACCCTGCTCGGCACCATCCGCGTCCAGGCAAAGAAGGTGACGATCCAACCCGCCGGCCCCGGCAAGCAACAGGTCGTGCTGTTGCATTGAGCCGCAACCGCGGCAGCGCGCGCGGTCTCCGGTGTAGGTTGGGTTAGGCCGCAAGGCCGTAACCCAAACCAGCCATCACCATCGCATCACGTTGAATTGCGCACTGCGCGCCAATCCAACCTCCGGCCACTGCGACCACACCGGCCTATCCGCCGGGAACGCATGCAGAGTGAGGCCGTGCTTCTCCACTCCTGATTGATCTCGCGCCTGTACGCGCGCCAAAGGTCGTGCAAAACTGCACGCGTCCTATTGGAGGAGACCAATGCTCAAACGTCTTGTACTCGCCGCAGCCGCCGCGTTCTTCGTCGTGACCGCCGGCGCAACGCCATCCTCGGCCCAGCGCCTCGTGCCCTGCGCGCCGGAGAACGGCTACTGCAATCCCCCTTACCCCACGACCGTGATCTACGGCGTCGGCAACCGCACCACATCGCGGGAGGTCGCCGACCGTGGCATCGCCTGCAACAATCGCCGCTTCGGCGATCCGGCACCCGGCCAAGTGAAGCAGTGCTGGTACATCACTCGCGGCGGCGGCGGCGGTGGTGGATGGGGCGGCGGCTGGGGCGGCGGCGGCGGTAGCTGGGGTGGCGGCGGCGGTGGCGGCGGCTGGCGCGTTTGCGCGGCCGAGCATGGCTACTGCAGCTTCCGCGGCAATGCGACCGTGCGCTACGGCGCCAATGGCCAGTTCACCGAGCGCTCCGCCCGCAACGGCGTCGCCTGCAGCAATCGCGTGTTCGGCGACCCAGCCCCCGGCCAGGTGAAGCAGTGCTTCGTCCGCGACTGACGGCATGATGTGACTAAAGCCGGGTGTCGGGGAACTGACACCCGGTCATTGGGTCGGGCCGTATCCGCTAGGCAAACGCGGCGTCCTCAATCCAGCCGTCTCGCCGCCATCGACCGCGAACACAGCGCCGTTGACGTAAGACGACTGCTCCGACAGCAGCCACGCCACGACATCGGCAACTTCCCCCGGCTGCCCGAAGCGCCCCGCCGGAATACGCTGCTGCAATTGCTCGACCCGCAGCGGATTGGCCATCACGCCCGCCATCATCCGCGTCTCGATCTGGCCCGGGCAGATCGCATTGAACCGCACCTCGCCGCCGAACTCGAGCGCCAGCGCCTGCGTCATCGCGATAACAGCGCCCTTCGACGCGCAATAAACCGCCAAGCCTTCTTCGCCCCCGCGCCCCGCGACAGAAGCGACATTGACGACCGCACCACGACCCGCCCGCAGCGCCGCAAGCGACCACCGCGTGAACAAAAACGCACTGCGCGCATTCACGTCCATGACGGTGTCCCAATCCGCGCAAGTGGCCTGCGCGAAATCGATCCGCCGCCCCATGCCCGCGTTGTTGACGAGGCCGGTGAGCTTGCCACCGCCGAGCGTAACGGCCGCCTCGACCACGCGCCGCACGTCGTCCTCGCGCGCAACGTCACCGGCAACGAAATGCGTCCCCGGCAAACTTGCGGCAAGGGCTTCGCCAGCGTCGCGATCACGTCCCGTGAAGACGACCCGCGCGGCGCCGAAGGCACCGGCGAGCCGCTCGACACAGGCGCGGCCGATCCCGTGCGTGCCGCCTGTCACGATGAACATGACCGCGCCTCCAGCAGATCAGGAAATACGCGGGAAACGCCCGAGCACCGGATAGCGCGGATCGGAGTAGCCGGGCGTCGAGGGATGCCCCTTGGCGACGAGACTGTCGGCGATGGCTTCGTCGTCGGCATTCCATTTGTAGTCGAGCGCGCCGAAATAATCCGTCCATTGCGCGAATGTGCGAGGCCCCGCGATCGTCGATGACACAGCGTCATTGTTGAGCACCCAGGCGACCGCCCAATGCACGAGGCTCGCGCCACGGCTCTCCGCATGGGCCTTGAGTTTCGCCGCGATCTCCAAGCTCTCGGGACGCCACTCCGCTTCCATCATGCGCCGGTCCTTGCGCGCGGCACGCGTGCCTTCTTCCGGCGCGACATTGAGCTTGTACTTGCCGGTGAGAACGCCGCGCGCAATCGGGCTGTAGGGCACGACGCCGAGCTTGAAATGCCGCGCCGCCGGAATGAGTTCAACCTCCGGCATCCGGTTCATCAAGTTGTAATAGGGCTGCAACGCGGCCGGACGCGGCACACCGGTCGCGTCGCAGATGTGGCAGATGTGCGCGATTTCCCACGCGCGCACGTTCGACAGTGCCCATTCGCGGATCTTGCCCTGCTGGATCAGCAGTCCATACGTCGCGACGACGGACTCCCACGGCGTCGCGGGATCAGGCAGGTGCACGTAGTAAAGGTCGATCACGTCGGTGCCGAGCCGCTTCAAACTCGCCTCGCACGCCGCCATCACATGCCGCCGCGACTGGCCCTGGCTGATCGGTTCCGGTCCCTGCGGATTGCCAGCCTTGGTCGCCAGCACCCATTTGCGCCGCGCGCCCTTGATGAGGCGTCCCGTGATTTCCTCACTGCGGCCTTGCGCGTATTGATCTGCGGTATCGATGAAGTTGATGCCGTGCTCTTGCGCGTTGGCTACGATGCGGCCGGCCTCGGCCTCGTCGGTCTGATCGCCGAACATCATCGTGCCCAAGCAGATCTCGGAAACGCGCAAGCCGGAGGAGCCGAGCGTGCGGTGGCGCATGGCGGTCATGATCGAAAGCCTCGGAAGTAGCGGATTTTCACTGGCGAGGTGTCGCAAGGATCGCGGAGAGAGGCAAGCGCCCGCGTTGGATGCCCACCCCTCACGTCACCGCGTTGCCGCGCTCGTCGGGGAAGGCGCGCCACTTTTCCGTGCGCATGATGGCGTCGAGCCGCCGCACCGCCTCGACGATGTCGGCATAGCGCAGCGTCAGCGGCGTCAGCCCGAACCGGGTGATATCGGGCGCCCGGAAGTCCCCGATCACGCCCTCGGCGATCAGCGCCTTCATGATCTGGAACGCATGCGGATGGCGGAACGACACTTGACTGCCCCGCTCCGCCGCCCCCCGCGGACTGGCAAGCGACAGGCCGTATGATCTAGGCAAGGCATCGACCATCGCAATGAAGAGATCCGCGAGCGCAATACTCTTCGCCCGCACATCAGCCATCGCGACCGTCTCCCAGACGTCGAGCGACGCTTCGAGCGGCGCGAACGCGAGGATCGACGGCGTACCGGTCAGGAACTTGCGGATGCCCTTGGCCGGCGCATAGGCGCTCGACATCGCGAACGGATCGGCATGTCCGATCCAACCGGTGAGCGGCTGTTGCGCTGCCTCCTGATGGCGCTGCGCGACATAGAGAAACGCCGGACCGCCGGGGCCCGCGTTGAGATACTTATAAGTGCATCCAACCGCGAAATCGGCGTTGCAGCCGTCGAGATCGACCTCGAACGCACCGGCACTGTGCGCAAGATCCCAGATGACAAGCGCCCCTGCCGCCTGCGCCGCGCGCGTGACTTGGCCCATGTCGTGACGCCGCCCGCTGCGGAAATCCACTTCGGTCAGCGTAACAACAGCTGTCCGCTCGTCGATCGCGGTCAGGAGTTCGCCCGGCGACTTACACTGAACAAGCTCGATGTCGGGGAACATCTGGCGGAGCCCCTGCGCCATGTAGAGATCGGTCGGGAAGTTGCCGTCCTCCGACACGATTCGGCGCCGCCCTGGCCTGAGCGACAGCGCCGCATAGAGAACCTTGAACAGGTTGATCGACGTCGAGTCGGTGACCACCACTTGCCCTGGCGCTGCCCCGATCAACCGCCCGATCCGATCGCCAACCGTCATCGGCTTCGTGAACCATTGCGCCGTATTCCAACTGGCGATGAGGTCCTGCCCCCACTCGCGCACCATCCGGTCCTGCATCTTGACGAGCGCGCGTTCCGGTAGATGCCCGAGCGAATTGCCGTCGAGGTACACGATCCCGTCAGGGATGCGAAACGCGGCCCGCGTCTTGGCAAACGGATCGGCGGCGTCGCGCTGAGCCGCGGTCTTGGCGAAATCGTCGAAGGTCATGGCTGGCTGCGGCCCGGCAAGGGAAACGGAACGATCGCCGAGAGTGGCCGTTGGCAAGAGGCCTGTCCACCCCACCATGCCAGATCACGGTCCTGTTCAGGCCGGTTGCGGCTCGTAAGGTGGACCATCGGTCGCTGCAGTCTCCGGCGCATGCCGTAGCGGCGGCGCCGACGCAGACTCCTCGTAAGCCGGCAGCTGTAAGCCGCTGTCCGCGGCTTCCGGATAGAGATCGAACACCGCATCGAGAGCGTCGAGAAAGCGCGCCACCAGATCCATCATCGCGCCGAGGCGAATCTGTCCGAGCATGAGCGCATCTTCGCTGACGCCGAGTAACTCCATCCCGGCGAGTCCGGGCGCATCCGCCGCAATGATCGCCCGCGTCCGCAAGAAGGCCATGGCGGCCTCGCCGGTATCGAAGCGCTCGACAACGGCGGAGGCGACCTCGTCCGCGTCTTCGATCACAGCCGTACCGCCGTGAAAGAGATCGACGACGGTCTTCATGGAAGCTTGCGAGCGGCGGAACTCGACAGCCAATTTGCGCGCCTGAAGCAATCGCGCGGTCATGCCGAGTTCGAGAGTCCGCACCGCCTTGACGAAGTCGATCACCTGCCGCTGCTGCACGACGAGCGCATGCATCGCGACCGGGCGCGGATCGCCGTCAACGCGCCGGTCAAGCGGCTGGCGCAAAGCCAACAGATCCTCACCCATCGCGAGCACGGCATCGAGATGGTCTGCCAGCAGTTTGACCGACGGCGGCAACGGCAGCGGGCTGCCGATCCGCATCGGACCAGATGTCACGGCGAGTTTCATTGGCAACGGAACGGCGAACGCGAGCACCAACGCGAATCGAACTGATCGTAGTAAGAGGCTGGCGGATCGCCTACGCCGCCGCAACTACCGCGTTACCTTTCTCCCCGGTCACATGTCCCCATCGACATTCAGGCGGGGTTCAGTAGCGAACTGACAGGGTGCGGCATGCTTACCTCCACCCGCAAACACCTGGCTCGTTCCGCCGCCCGCCTCCCACACGCGCTTTCGGCGGTGGCAGCGGCATGCCTTTTCGCCGCCAGCGCCGTCGCCGTCTCCGCGACCGCTTCCTCGGCCGACACCGAGGCCGAACGCTGCTACGCAGACTGGTCGCAGGCCGCCGAAATTGTCAGGGCCGAATCGCTCGTAACCGCCAAGGATGTCCACGAGCGCGCCCGGACGAGCCAAATCGGTGACGTCGTCCGCATGACGCTCTGCGAGGAAAAAGGCCGGTTCGTCTATCGCCTTGTCATCCGCGAGGCCAAAGGCCACGTGGTCAAGCGGACGGTAGACGCCAAAGCCCCATTTTGACCGGAAAGTCCTGTCTCGAGAGGCCCTGCGATCGCGACATTGAGACCCCGGCCCTGCCGGTCTATATTGCGCGGCCATTACACGAAGGGATCTGCCCGTGCGCGCGCTCGTTGTCGAAGATGATAAGGATCTCAATCGCCAGCTCGTTCGCGCGCTGACCGACGCCGGCTTTGCCGTCGATACCGCCATGGACGGTGAGGAAGGCTTCTTCCTCGGCGAGACCGAGCCCTACGACATCGTCATCCTCGACATCGGCCTTCCCAAGATGGACGGCATCTCGGTCCTCGAACAATGGCGCCGCGCCGACAAGAAGATGCCGGTCATCATCTTGACCGCCCGCGACCGCTGGTCGGACAAGGTCGCTGGCATGGACGCGGGCGCCGATGACTACTTGGCCAAGCCGTTCCACATGGAAGAGCTGCTCGCCCGCGTCCGGGCGCAAGTCCGCCGCGCCTCCGGCCACGCCAAGGCCGAGATCGAATGCGGCCCGCTCCGCCTCGATACCAAGACGGCGCGCGTCACCCTCGATGGACAGCCGGTGAAGCTCACCTCGCACGAATATCGCCTGCTCGCCTATCTGCTGCATCACGGCGAGCGTGTCGTCTCGCGCACCGAACTCGTCGAGCACCTCTACGAGCAGGACTTCGACCGCGACAGCAACACCATCGAAGTTTTTATCGGCCGTCTGCGCAAGAAGATCCCGCCCTACATGATCAAGACCATCCGCGGCCTCGGCTATCGCCTCTCGCCGGAGAATGACGAAGCGTGACCGTCTAGCGGATCTCGCGCACGGCCATTATTGGAACCGCGCGAAGCGGCACGCACGATGAAACTGAACTCGCTAGCCTTTCGATTGTTCGCGACAGCGGCCACCTGGACGATGATCGTCCTGCCGCTCGCGGGCGTCATCATTTATAACATGTACCGCAAGGACGTCGAAGGCGCGTTCGACCGCCGTATCGGCTTCATCTCGACGGTCGTTCTCTCTGAAAGCATCGACAACGGCGGCAACGAGCCGGGTGACCCGAAGAACGCGGGCGAAACGCTGTTCGATGTCACGCATTCCGGCTGGTATTGGCAGATAACGCCGCTCGATGCCTCGTCGGACAAACCCGGGCGCCGCCTCGTCTCATCCTCGCTCGCCTCCGAAACACTGGAAACGATTGCTGAAAAGGATGCGCCGCTCGACGACCAGGAACGCAAGTGGGGCTACGTCGTCGGCCCGC
Source organism: Hyphomicrobiaceae bacterium (assembly GCA_033812735.1). GTDB lineage: Bacteria > Pseudomonadota > Alphaproteobacteria > Rhizobiales > Hyphomicrobiaceae > JABFRJ01. The sequence goes on from JAPXTA010000053.1 coordinate 9,364, forward strand.
TCGGCCAGCGCCTGCGCGTCGCCGAACGCATCCACGTCTTCGGCGAAGGCGAGCAGGCCGCGCGCTATCTCGTCTCCGTCGCCGGAACGGTCGCCGAAACCGAATACAGCCTCTCGCAGTTTCGCACCCGCCTGACGATGGCGCTCTCGCTCGCAGGCCTCGGCCTGATCTTCGTTACGCTGTTCCAGGTGCGCTTCGGCTTGCATCCGCTCCAGCGCGTCGAGAAGGGCCTCTCCGCCATACGGTCCGGCAACGCGACCCGCCTCGAAGGCGAATTGCCGGCAGAGATCGTCTCGCTTCAGGAAGAACTGAACGCCCTCTTGAAGTCGAACGAGGAAGTCATCGAGCGCGCCCGTCGCGAAGTCGGCAATCTCGCGCACGGCCTGAAAACCCCGCTCGCCGTACTCGTCAACGAGGCACGCGACGATTCGGGCCCCCTCGGCTCCAAGGTCACGGAGCAGGTCACCATCATGCGTGACCAGGTGAACCACTATCTCGACCGTGCCCGCATGGCCGCCCGCACCGGCGTGATCGGCCGCGTCACGGAAGTGAACGGCGTCGCCGACGCCATCACCCGCGCCCTCGCCCGCATCTATCGCGACAAGGACATCCTGTTCGAAGTCGAAGCGCCCGAAAAACCGAACTTCGCCGGCGAACGCCAGGACCTCGAGGAGATGCTCGGCAACCTTCTCGACAACGCGTCGAAATGGTCGGCGAGCCGGGTCCGTCTCACGGCAGTTTATCTACCGCCCGATCAAGCGACGAAAAAGCGCCAGCTCGAAATCTTGGTCGAAGACGACGGCCCGGGACTATCCCCCGAACAACTCGCAGAACCCATCAAGCGCGGCCGCCGGCTCGACGAAACCAAACCCGGCTCCGGCCTTGGCCAGTCCATCGTCGCCGACCTGGCACACTCGTATCAGGGCACCTTCACCCTCGCCAAATCCGAACTCGGCGGCCTCAAGGCCACGCTGCGCCTGCCAGCCGCGTGAGTGAGGCATCGGAAACTAACCGGAAATTAGCTCAGACATGAGATGATCCGCCCAGATTGCATCTGTTTTTGAGGCGTATCATGTCGCAATCCGTTTTCACGCAGCTGAAGTGGGGACTGCAACTCGGCGCGGGCTTCAGTCTCCTCCTGGTGGGCCTCGGTGCGGTCCTGATCCCGCTGACGACCTATTCCCCGCAGCATCTGAACCTTGACCAGGAAGGCGTGCGCACCACAGCCACGGTCACGCAGAAGCACATGGTCAAAGGCTCCGGCAGCACCCCGGCGATGCGCGGCGTAGGCGGCGTCGCAGCGAGCGCTGCAGCCGGCGCCCGGCTCGCACGCGCCGTCGAGAACAGCAAGAACGGAACCACAGGCCAACCGGTCTACGACAGCTTCGAGATCGACTACGCCTTCACCGTGAACGGGCAGCAGTTGTCTGGCTACCAGAGCCTCGATCGCAGCAAGTACGACAATCTGCGTGTCGGCTCCGAAGTTGAAGTGCTCTATCATCCGGCGAACCCGGCGGTGCACCGTCTGCCGGAGTATCGGGTTCCCTTCCAGAACTCGTCGATCTGGAATCGCATCATGATTGCGCTCATCGCCTTCCCGCTTGGCGCATTCACGCTCTATCGCGGCGCCATCAATGCGCGCGGCGGCAAGAAGGTGAAGGCGGAAGAGTCTACTTGGGCGGATCGGATCGACATGTCGTCGTCTCGCGTCGCCGCGAAACAATCGTCGCCGGCACCGTCGGGGTTGCCACGCGGTGAGCCGCGCCGGCCCGTCCGCAAGCCCGGGCAATTCGGGACGCGAGCCCGCGTCTGATCGCCCGCCACCGGGCATAGCCTCACTTCACGCCGAGCTTCTTCTGCAGGCTCGACGACGACGTGGTGTATTGGAACAGCAGCTTCTTGTCGGGATAGATCAGCCGATGCGCGGCCTGCGACATCAGCGCCGCCTCGTGGAATCCCGACAGAATGAGCTTCAGCTTGCCCGGATAGTGGTTGATATCGCCGATCGCGAAGATGCCGGGCGTCGACGTCTCGAACTTCTCGGTATCGACCGGGATCAGGTTCTCGTTGAGGTTCAAGCCCCAGTCCGCGATCGGCCCGAGCTTCATCGTGAGCCCGAAGAACGGCAGCATCCGATTGATCGCGAGCGCCTGCTCACCCTCTTTGGTCTTCACCGTCACGGTCGAAAGCTCGCCGTCAGCCCCTTCGAGTTTCGTCACCTGCCCGATCAAAAGCTTCATCTTGCCGTCGCGCACCAGCGACCGCATCTGCTCGACCGAGTGCGGCGCGCCGCGGAAGTCGTCGCGCCGGTGCAATAGCGTCATCGACTTGGCGATCGGCTGCAGATTGAGCGTCCAATCGAGCGCACTGTCGCCACCACCGACAATCAGCACGTCCTTGCCCTCGAACGCACTCATCTTGCGCACGGCGTAATAGACCGACTTGCCCTCGAACGCCTCGATCCCCTCGAGCGGCGGACGCTTCGGCGTGAACGACCCGCCCCCGGCCGCGATCACGACGACCTTGGTATGGAAGACCTTGCCGTTATCGGTCTCGAGCCGGTAGCGCCCGTCCGCGAGCTTCGACAGCCCGTCGATACGCTCGCCGAGATGAAACGTCGGCGAGAACGGCTTGATCTGCTCCATCAGACGGTCGGTCAATTCCTGCCCCGTCACGATCGGCAGCGCCGGAATGTCGTAGATCGGCTTTTCCGGATAAAGCTCGGAGCATTGGCCGCCGATCTTGTCGAGGATGTCGACGAGATGGCAGCGGATATCGAGCAGCCCGAGTTCGAAAACAGCGAAGAGGCCGCAAGGCCCCGCGCCGATGATGACGACGTCGGTTTCGATGGCGGTCGCGCCAACAACGGTATCGGACATGCGATCACCTCGACAGGGCACAGCCCGGCGCGCGAACGAGCGCCGCGGCGAGATATTTCACACCTAAACTATACGGCCATTGAGAACGGCGGCGCAACTGCCCCCGCCGCGCGCCCGGTCAAACACGGTCAAAACTGCTTCGCGGGAACCCGCAGCACCAGACCGTCGAGCGCGTCGGAGACCTTGATCTGGCAGGACAAGCGGCTCTCGTCGCGCACGTCGAACGCGAAATCGAGCATGTCCTCTTCCATCGCCGACGGCTTGCCGACCTTCGCGCGCCACGCGTCGTCGACATAGACATGGCAGGTCGCGCAAGCGCACGCGCCGCCGCATTCGGCTTCGATGCCGGCGATCAGGTTTTTCTTCGCCGCTTCCATAACCGTGAGGCCGGCTTCGGCCTCGACGGCTTGGCTGGTGCCATCGGGTTGGATGAACGTAATCTTGGCCATGCTGAACTGTGCGCGGCGAACCGCTTCTCCCTGGTCGGCCCCAGACATACCCCAGACATACCTGCGTGCCTTGCCGTGCCCGTGAGGTGCAGCGAGCCGCGCAGGCGAAATCGGCGCGAGTGATACCCCCCGCGCCGTCCGAATTCAAGCATATGCCGGCGCCAATGCGTCAGGTTTCCGGAAACTGCTGAACGATGAACGCAATCGCTTCTTCGACGGCCTGGCTCACCTGATCGGCGGCGACCGCCTTCCGGCCGGGCTCGGCCTCGAAGCTGATCTTCTCAGCCGACTCCGCCGCGCGGGCAACGCGCCAGGCCCCGACCGCCCGTGCCGACCCCTTGAGGGTATGCGCTGCGTCATGCCACGCCTTCGACGAGACCGCCCCGCAAAGGTTCCGCAGGTAAATCGGCGCGTTCTGCGCAAACAGATAGAGAACTTCACGTTCCAGTTCGCGATTGCCGAAGGTGAAACGCCCAAGGTAATCGAAGTCGATCGGCTTCACGGCATGTTCTCGCCGCTCGCTCCGTACACGGGTCTCTGTACCCAAGAGCATGTCCATCGACGCCCCCTACTCTGCTTCCACATCACCGGCACCCGGTGTCGCTCTACCGCCGAACCTACAATCGGGCCGGATAAACTCCCGTTAAGAGAATGACTTAGCGAACGGTAAAGGGGACCGAAGGCCTTTCGGGAAAAGACCGTCTTTTCGCAGCGGCCGGTGTTCTTGGTTTCGCCGTATTGCTTACCTAACCGTCGTGGTTGAGAGCCCGCGCCGAACGGACAGCTTGGCGTGCGCTGGCGGATTTGTATTGTGGTGATAAACGGAGGGAGAACATCACTTCGGACGACCGGAAAGCCTGGCGTCTGCTATGGTGCAGCAAGTTTCAGCTCTCAGTTGAGCGTCGTATATTGAATGTTCGGTACGCCGGCCGGGTGGGTCGCGCGATCGAGGGGGATCCCGACAGCCCTAGGCTGAAGGGACGCGTTGGATTGGGGCATGGCGCAGGAAAATTCCAGCAAGCGTCCGCGCAGTTTGTCCGAGGCGATGGCCGAGGTGCTGCCCGAGGCCGCAAATCGTCAGGCCGACGGCCGTCTCGCGGGTCCGAAACCTCCGCCGCTACCGCGCGCTCAGGACGCTCCACCGGCCGCACCGCCGCCCATTCCATTGGCTGTTCTGTCGAACGAGCCCCGGCCGCAAGAGCAGCCGGTCGCCATGCCGGCACCTCCTGCGCTTGCAAAGGCCGATCCGGCCAAAGCCGAACCAACAAAAGCGGTTGCGGCGGACGTGGCTGTGAACGTGCCCGCAAAACCGGAGCCGTCACAGCCCGCATTGAAGGTGGCTGCCGTCGAACCCTCGCTGCCAAGCCCGCCCCAAAACACCAAAAGCGCGGCATCGCTCAAACCGGCAGAACCGAAGCTTCAAGACTCCAAGCCGACCGGTAACACGCCCACCGTAACGGCTGACGATACGACCGAACGCGACGAGCCGGGCGCCCCGCGCCGCTCGGCAAAGCGCCGGCCTGCCGGCCCCGCGCCCGATCGCACCAAGCTCGCCGCCAACGACGATATCCCGACCATCGGCGGCCTGATCTACGCCCTCGAACAGAAGCCTTCGAAACAACCGTTCAAGGTGGCAGCCATCGCGTCCGGCGTGTGGCTTCTCATCGGCAGCTTCTTCGCTTGGGGCATGCTCGCCCCTGAATTGGCGAAGTCGGCGACCGTCGCTGAGATGATTACCCGGCCCGCGATCCTCGTCACGCTAGCGACGGTGTTCTTGCCGATCCTGCTGTTCGCCTTCCTCGCGTGGCTGCTCTATCAGGCGCAGGACCTTCGTTTGCGGTCCTCGGCCATGACCGAAGTCGCGATCCGCCTCGCGGAACCAGACCGCAGCGCCGAGCAGGCCGTCGCCTCGCTGGGCCAATCGGTTCGCAAGCAGCTTAATTTCATGAACGATGCCGTCTCCCGCGCCATCGGCCGCGCAGGCGAACTCGAAGCGATGGTCCACAACGAGGTCTCGAACCTCGACCGCTCGTTCTCCGACAACGAGGAACGCATTCGCCGCTTGATCCGCGAACTTGCCGACGAGCGCAACAATCTGACCTCGACGTCGGATCACGTCCACACCACCCTGCGCGCGATGGGCGACGAAGTGCCGGCCCTGATCGAGAAACTCAATAGTCAGCAGGTCAAGCTTGCCAAAATCATTGAGGGCGCTGGTCAGAACCTGATCGCCCTCGAAGGCTCACTGGTCAAAGCCAGCGGTCAGCTCGAAGGCACGCTCGGCGAAAAGACAGCAGCCCTGCAATCGGTTCTTACCGACAACATGGGCCAGATTTCCTCAGCCTTGACGGGCGGCACAGAGCAGCTTCACGGTATGCTGGAGGCTGGTTCCGACCGCGTCCAAGGCCTGCTCGTCGATCGAACCAACCACCTCCAGACTGTTCTCGACGAGTACACCAACGCGCTGCACACCTCTTTGAGCACACGTACCGACCAGTTCCAGACCGTGTTCGAGGAATTCACCCGCGCGCTCGACACCACGCTCGACGGCCGCGCCCAAAGCCTCGATGCCCAGTTGGTCGAACGCACCAACGCACTCGACTCGGCATTTGCCGCGCGCTTGCAGCTTTTCGACGATTCGATCCGCCAATCCGCGCTCACCATCGATTCGACCGTTGGCGAAAAGGCCCGCGCTCTGTCGAGCGCGATGGAAACACATGCCCAGCAGCTCGCCGAAACGCTCGGCCGCCAATCGCAGAACCTCGACGAGCAGTTGATGCAGGGCATCAGCGCCGTCCGTCGCACGAGCGAAAACATTACGCGCCAGTCCGTTAAGGCCATCGAAGGCCTGTCCGGTCAGGCCGACATGCTGCGCAATGTGTCCGAGAATTTGCTGACGCAGATCGGCACCGTCACCTCGCGGTTCGAGAACCAGGGCCAGTCGATCATGCGCGCCGCAAACGCGCTCGAAAACGCCAACTACCGCATCGATCAGACGCTGCAATCACGCCACCGCGAGCTGCACGACACGCTCGGCCGCCTCACCGGCACGACCGAAGCGCTCGACCAGCACATGCAGTCGTACAAGACAAACCTCGAAGGCTCGCTGTCGGATGCCGAACAGCGTGCACGGATGCTGACCTCGGATCTCACGCGCGGCGCTCAAACCCACGCTGAACAGGCCCTCTCCGAACTCCAGAAGCTGAAGGCCACGACGACGGCCGAAACCACCCGGGCCATGGAAGACCTGCGTAGCCGCTTCTCGTCCCTCGGCCAGGAAATGTCGCAGCAGGTCGGCTCGCTGACCAGCCGCCTGAGCGAGACGTCGGACGATATCCGTACCCAAGCCCAGCGCGCCGCCGAGCAACTGGCCCGCGAGCAGGAGGCACTCCGCCGCGAGGCCTCACGCCTCCCCGACGCGACCCGCGAGACGACAGAGCAGATGCGCCGCGTCCTCGCCGAGCAGATGCGCGCCCTCGAACAGATCTCGTCCCTGGCCCAGCGCGAAGCAGCAGGACGCGACATCCAGCCGCCCGTTTCGTTGCCGCCGCCGGCCCGCCCGTTGACACCGACCCCGACCTTATCCGCAGCGATCCAGCAACACGCCCCCCAACCGGCGCCGCAACACGTGCCGCATACCGCGCCTCCCCCTCCCGCAGCGACAGCGGCCCCTGCCGCATCGGCGCCGGCCGGCCACACCCGCTGGTCGCTCGGCGACCTCCTCGCCCGCGCATCCCAGGACGAGGCGCAACAACCGCAGTCCGCAGCTCCGCCGCAAGCGCAACATGCACCCCAGATCCAACCGTCCGGCGCCGGCCCCACCATCAACCTCGAGAGCATCGCTCGCGCGCTCGATGCGGCAACGGCCAATGCCATTTGGACACGCTTCCGCTCGGGTCAGCGCGGCATCATGGTGCGCAGCATCTATACCGCCGAGGGACGCACGACATTCGACGAAGTCTCCCGCCGTTACGCCAGCGAGCCGGACTTCCGCGCCATGGTCGATCGCTTCCTCAATGATTTCGAGCGCGCCCTCCGCGACACCGAGCAAAAGGACCGCAGCGGCCAGATGCTGCAGAGCCAGCTCACGTCGTCGAGCGGCCGCGTTTACCTGTTCCTCGCTCACGCGAGCGGCCGCCTGCATTGAGCGCCGCTCGCCCGTCCCCTTTCGTCATGCCATAAGATCCGGAACGCCCCCGCGCGCATAGGATCGTCGCATGTCCGCCACCGCCCGCCGCCTGTCCGTCGCCATCGAAACGTTTCCGATCGACGGCACGTTCACGATCTCCCGCGGCGCCAAGCGCGAAGCTGTCGTGGTTGTCGCCGCCATCACCGATGGCCGTCACACCGGCCGCGGTGAATGCACGCCTTACGCTCGCTACGGCGAAACCGTTGAAGGCGTCGCCGCCGCGATCAGCAGCTATCGCGGACCGCTCGACCGCACGGCCTTGCAAACCGCGATGAAAGCCGGCGCCGCGCGCAACGCCATCGATTGCGCACTGTGGGATATCGACGCCAAAGCCGCCGGCAAACCGATCCACGACCTCGCGGGACTGCCTGCCCCCATGCCGCTCGTCACGGCCTACACCCTGAGCCTGGCCTCACCGGATGAGATGGCAGCCAAGGCAAGGGCGGCCGCCGACAAACCCCTCCTGAAAATCAAACTCGGCGGCTCTGGCGATGTAGGCCGTTTGAACGCCATCCGCGCCGCACGCCCGGATGCCCGCATCATCGTTGACGCCAACGAAGGCTGGACCGAAGAAAACCTGACAGAGATGATGCGCGCAGCCCATGCAGCCGGTGTCGAACTGATCGAACAGCCGCTTCCCGCTGGCCAAGACGGCGCACTGGCGAATCGTGAGCGCTTGGTGCCCGTCTGCGCCGATGAATCCCTGCATACCCGTGCCGACCTCGCCCGCCTCGCGACGCTCTACGACGCGGTCAACATCAAGCTCGACAAAACGGGCGGCCTGACGGAGGCGCTATTGCTGCGCGACGAAGCCCTGAAGCACGGCTTGAAGATCATGGTCGGCTGCATGGTCGCAACCTCGCTCGCCATGGCGCCTGCGATACTCGTCGCTCAAGGTGCGGGCTGGTGCGATCTCGATGGTCCGCTGCTGCTCGCACGCGACCGCACGCCAGCGCTGCGCTATGACGGCGCGACGCTCCATCCGCCATCACGGGATCTTTGGGGCTGAAAGCGAATAGACCCGCCGCGCTGGCATCACCGCGTCGGTACGGACACCTCGAAATCGGCCTGCAGCACGCCGGCCGCGATCGACCGGGCCAATTGCTCTGCCATGCAGCGGTGACCGTTGTCGTTGAGATGCAAGTTGTCCGACGTCAAGTAGAAGCCGTCGCCGCGCTGCGCCGAGAGTTCGCGCATCGCCTCGAACCGGTCGACCAGCAGCACGCGCATCTCACGCGCCACTTCGGCCACGGCTGCAACGGTCTCGAAGTAGAACGCGTCCTTGACCAGTGCATCACTGTATTGCGGATCGACGAGCACAACGTCGAACTTGTTGTCGCGCAGCCAAGTAAGAGTGCGCCGCAAGCAATCCTTGAAACCGTCGAGATCGACGTGCCGGATCGCATCGTTCGTCCCGACTTGCCACAGGACGAGATCGGGCTTCACCTCGGCAACCGTATCCTTCATGCGGGCAGATTGCCCCTCGGCGATCTCGCCGGACATGCCCTTGCCGACAACGCTGAAATCCAGCCCCCGGAAGGTGCCCTCGAGATTGGTCTCGAGTTTGGCGATGTAAGCGTTCTGCGGCCGGGATGCGCCGACCCCCACAGTCGATGAAGACCCGATCGCCAGCACGCGCGGTTCGCGATTCTCCCGGATCGCCCGACGGAGCCCTCTGAGCGGGCGCCTGAACTGATCACCGGCAATCTTTTTGGTACGGCAATCGTTGGAGAGCTGCGGTGGCTCGGTCGGAAAAACGATCGGCGGCATGTGCGCCGTGATCATGTACTCTGCATCGACCGACTTGGTCGGATCGACCGCTCCCGCCGGAAACCCAGACACGGCAACGACCGCACACAAAGTGGCGGCTGCGGCAGCAATGAAGCGCGCACGCGGCATCTCGGGATCCAACAGAGATTTCCCCTGAGCACCTTATGCCCCGACTAGCCGGCATTTGTCAAAGTTGTGGCCATTGTTGCTCCCAAATTTGGCGTCCAAACCCTCGATCACGTTGACACTCCTTGCCGCCATGCTCCACAACGCGCCGAAATGGCACATCAAGCCTGAACCTCCCTCAACCTGCGCGAGCCCTCCATGTCCGCAACCTCAAAGGCCCAGCTCCAACCCGTTATCGAAGCCGCCTGGGAAAAACGGGACGGCCTGAACGCTGCCACCAAAGGCGAGGTCCGCGACGCGGTCGAAACCACCCTCGCCATGCTCGACGGCGGCTCGCTGCGCGTGGCGGAGAAGACACCGGGTACCGCCCCGGGTGAGGGTTGGGTCGTGCATCAATGGGCCAAGAAGGCCGTCCTTCTCTCGTTCCGTCTGAACGACAACGCCGTCATGCCGTTCGGCCCAGACGATACTGCCTACGGCTACGACAAGGTGCCGCTCAAGTTCGCCGACTGGGGCCCGGAAAAGTTTGCGGCGGCGGGGTATCGCGCCGTCCCGGGCGCCGTCGTTCGCCGCTCGGCATTCGTCGCCAAGAACGTCGTGCTCATGCCCTCGTTCGTCAACGTCGGCGCCTACGTCGACAGCGGCACCATGGTCGATACCTGGGCAACCGTCGGCTCCTGCGCCCAGATCGGCAAGAACGTCCACCTCTCGGGCGGCGTCGGCATCGGCGGCGTGCTTGAACCGCTGCAGGCAAACCCGACTATCATCGAGGACAACTGCTTCATCGGCGCCCGCTCTGAAGTGGTCGAAGGCGTCATCGTCGGCGAAGGCTCCGTGCTCTCGATGGGCGTGTTCATTTCAGCCTCGACCAAGATCGTCGATCGCGCCACCGGCAAGATCCACGTTGGCAAGGTGCCGCCCTATTCGGTCGTCGTCTCGGGCTCGATCCCCGGCAAAAACTTGCCCGGCGAAAACTGGGGCCCCTCGCTCTACTGCGCCGTGATCGTCAAGACCGTCGACGCGCAAACCCGCTCGAAGACGAGCATCAACGAGCTGCTGCGCGATTGAGTTGGCCGGCGACTCGGATTGACCCGGTCTGCAGAGCGCGCCACCCTGACGTCACAATGCGTCAGGGGAGCGCCTCGCATGATCGACACGGAACTCAAGATCGTCCGCGATGTCGCGCATCAACTCGGCATCTCGGCCGACGCGAGCAACCTGACGTTCACCGGCACTGAGCCCGCACTCGATTCGCCGCATCGGATCGCACTTGCCGCCCGTGTCGCCGTCGCAGCCCAAGCGCTCGCCGTCGATGCCTACTGGCGCTCGCAGGGTGGACCACTTCAGACGATCACCATCGATCGCAATGCCGCGGTATTCGCACTGTGCAGCGGTCTTTTTCAGTCCGTTGCCGGTCATGACATGACCATCGCCGATGGCGCCCGCGCCGCCGTCAGCAATTTCTACCAGACGCGCGACGGCCGCTGGTTCCATCCGATGGGCACGTATCCCGGCCTGCGCGACGGCATGCTCGACATGCTCGGCTGCGCCAACACGTCGATCGCCATCGCAAAGGCCATCTCGGCGTGGAACAGTTTCGAACTCGAGGAAGAGACCGCGGCACGCAATCTTTCGGGCGCGGTCGTTCGCACGGCCCAAGAATGGCGCGATCATCCGCAAGGCAAAGCGCTGGCCGCCTTGCCGCTCGTCACCATCGAGAAGTTATCGAATACACCACCACCCGCGCGGCAGACGCCGTCGCGCCCACTCGCCGGATGCCGCGTCCTCGACTTCACCCACGTCATTGCGGGACCGGTCCTCGCCCGCACGTTGGCCGAACAGGGTGCCGACGTTCTACACATCAGCGCACCCGCGCATCCCGACCCCCTGCAATTCCTGATCGACACCGGCTGGGGCAAGCGCTCCGCCTATCTCGATCTCGACCGCGAACCAAACCGCAAGCAGATGCGCGCGCTCGCCGCTGAAAGCGACGTCTTCGTTCACTCCTGGCGCCCCGGCGCGATGACCAAGTTTGGCCTGACAGAGGACGAACTGATCCGCGGCCACCCGGGCCTCGTCTACGTCTCGGTCGATGCCTATGGACACACCGGCCCCTGGGCCGATCGCAAGGGCTTCGAGCAACTGGCCCAAGCGGTCACAGGCGTCGCTGCCGCCGAAGGCGGCAATGACAAGCCCCGCTTCGTACCGACTGGCCTGCTTGCCGACTATCTAGCCGGATACCTCGGCGCAGCCGCAACCCTCGCCGCTTTGGCCCGCCGTGCCGAAGAAGGCGGCAGCTATCGTGTCCGCGTCTCGCTGAGCCGCGTCACGATGTGGGTGCAGGAACTTGGACTGACGGCTCGCGCGTCGGGAGCCACCTTCCCACCAGAATTGCCGCCATCGTTCGAGCGCGATACCCCCTTCGGAAAAGCGCGGCATTTGGCACCTTTCGCGACCTTCTCCCAAACACCGGCCCACTGGGCGTTGCCGCCATCGCCGCTCGGCGCCCACGATCCTGTCTGGCTGCCGCGTTAACAACCGCAGCAAAGAATCCCTGCACAGGCGTCGGGGAGTGAAGCACGATCCGCCTGAGAAATCTGGCAGCGGAGCGCCATCTGCCATGACCGGTGCAACGGCGAGTACAACCGACGACGTCACGCAAACCGTCGACTACAGCGGCGATTGGCGGGCGATGGAGCAGGTGCCGAAAGCCCTCATGCTCCTGTTGCTCGGTTTGGTCTTCGCCGTCCTGATCGACCCGCAGCCGCCATCGTCGATCTGGAAGGTCACCATTCTCGTAATCGCGATGATGGCGTTCGCAATCCTCGTGCATTACCTGTTCCAACTCTCGTCGGAAGCCAGCAGCGGAACCGTCCGCGTCCTCGTCATTGCAGTCATTGTCGGCGTGGTGTTGGCGATCTTCTTGCGCGACCCCGCGAATTTCATTCGCTACCGCAGGTCCACAGGTGGCGTGCCGATTGGCGGCGCCGGTCTGATGGTCGCGATCGTTGCCTGCGGCTGGCTCGCTGACTTGCTTCTCAAGCACGTCCGGCCGCCACCGCCTATTCTACGCCTGACACCTAGCGGCCTAGCGCTCAAATTCCCCTTCCTGGAGCAGATGCACATTCCCTGGGACGAAATTCGCGACGTCAGGCAGTCCACGCACCGCTGGCTCTTCGACAAATACCCGAACGAAGGCGCCACCCAGATCGTCGTCGGCAAGAATTTCTATGACCGCGCGCTGCACGTCACAAACACCTTCAAGCGTGGCCCGAACTGGAAATACATGTTCGTTCCAGAAGGCGACGGCATCGTCATCACGCTGCACCACGACTTCTTCGGCGTCGCGCCGAGCGTCGTGCGCGAACCGACCCGCGCTCGTTGGCTCGCGTATCGAGATACACCGGGGACACAGCCGCCAAGCTGCGCGCCACCCACCGTCCACGGTCGCTGGGCGTTCGACGGCTCTCTATGGCAGTCCGTGAAATTCGGCGCACCCGCGCTGGCGAACCTGGCGGTGCTGATCGCAGGCGCACTCAGATGAGTGCGCCATGGCATAACAGCTACTTGTTGTGCGCGGCGCGAAGCTGCGTGATCGTCCGGCCAACCGAAATTGCTTCCGGATCGGTCTTCACTTCGATGATCGCGGGCTTGCCCGATTTCAGCGCACGCTCGAACGCCGCCTTGAACTCGGACGTCTCCGTCACTGTCTCGCCGTGCGCCCCAAACGAGCGCGCGAACGCCGCGAAATCCGGATTGGTCAGCTTGGTGCCGGAAACACGCGCCGGATATTCGCGCTCCTGATGCATGCGGATGGTGCCGTACATGCCGTTGTTGACCAGCACCGTGACGATCGGCAGATCGTACTGCATGCACGTGGCGAGTTCCTGGCACGTCATCATGAAGCAGCCGTCGCCCGCAAAGTTCACGACGGTCCGCTTGCGGTCCGCCACTTTCGCGCCGATCGCGGCGGGAAGCCCATATCCCATCGAACCCGATGTCGGCGCGAGGCCGGTGCGGTAGCCCTTGTATTGGAAATAGCGGTGCAGGAACGCGGCGTAGTTACCGGCGCCGTTCGTCACGACCGCGTCTTCCGGCAGCATGTCCGACACCGCGAGCATCACCTGCTCGAGCTTCACCTTGCCGGGCGTCTCGAGCGGCTTCCTGTACGCAACGGCAGCTTCATTGAGCGCGGCCGTATGCGCCTTCCACTTCGGATTGGCGGCAATGTTGAGGCCCGACAGCGCCGCTGCGAACGACGCCGCGCCAGACACGATCGGCAAATCCGCGCGATAAACGCTGCCGAGTTCGTCGCCGGACGGATGCACGTGCACGAACGTCTGCTTCGGGTTCGGAATGTCGATCAGCGTATAGCCCGACGTCGTCATCTCGCCCATGCGCGCGCCGACGACGATGAGGAGATCCGAAGACTTGATCGCAGCCGTCAGCTTCGGATCGATGCCGATGCCAGCGCAACCGGCATAGCAGCGGTGGCGGTTGTCGAAGTAGTCCTGATAGCGGAAGGCACTCGCAACCGGCAGGTTGTTGCGGTCCGCGAATGCCTCGAATTGGGTCTGAACCTGCTTGCTCCAGCCGGGTCCGCCGACGATCATCAAGGGACGCTCGGCTTTCTCCAAGGCAGCCTTCAAGGCGACCATGTCGCTGTTGGCCGGCGCGCTGACAGGCACCTTCGCAGCCTTCGCATCGATCACCTCCGCTTCCGACGCCAGCATGTCCTCCGGCAAACCGAGCACGACAGGCCCCGGCCGTCCGGACATCGCAACGTGGTAGGCCCGGCTCACGTATTCCGGAATGCGCTTGATATCGCGAATGACGGCGACCCACTTCACGAACGTGCCGAGCAGGCTCTTGGTCTCGACCTCTTGGAACGCCTCGCGATCCTCGGTGTCCGACGCCGGCAGGCCGAGAAACAGGATCATCGGCGTCGAATCCTGCTGCGCGATGTGCAGCCCCGCCATCGCATTCGCGAGACCCGGACCGCGCGTGACGAAGCACAAGCCCGGCGTTCCCGTCGCCTTGCCGTAAGCCTCCGCCATCATCGAACACCCACCTTCCTGGCGGCAGATGATCGTCTCGATGCCAGCGCCATGCAGCCCGTCGAGCGCCGCGAGGAAGCTCTCACCGGGCACCGTGAAGGCGGCCTTCGCGCCGTTGATCTCGAGTTGATCCACCAGGATCTTGCCGCCATGCCGCAATGCCATTGTCCGTCTCCACGTCTGCGCACGATCCGGCGCCCACGCGGCACCGCTTGTTCGGGTCGGTTATAGGCAGGTCGCCATTGCTCCCGAAAGCTCGAAAATTCGCAGACCCGGCATTCATCAGCCCCGGCGTTTGATTGATCCGTGGCGGCGTGCTCCGCTTGCATCGGCACAACAGAACCGGTAGCGCGGGCGCTTCTATCGGGCCCCGCGACCGACTAAGAAGGGGCCCGGACGGAGCCGCGACGGCCCGCTCATCAACGGTGAGGTCCTGAATGACGATGGCCAACGGCTGGAGATCGGCTCGGCTTGCCCTGACACTGCTGGCCCTGACACTTCTGGTGGCAGCAGGCTTAGCCTCGGCCTCGGCACAGACCGCGCCGCCGCTCGCGTCCGACCCGCCAGCGGCCGCCGCGCCGCAAGCGCCGGGGCCGGCACCTGGGGCCGCCAAAGCCTCAGACATTGCCGCCGCCCCGGAAGACCCGACGGCGGCGAAGGTTTACGCGCTTTTCGAGCGTCATTGCGCCCGTTGTCATCAAGCCGGCAAACTCGACACCAAACTCCCCGCCCGCCGCATCGGCAACATCCTCAATCTCGACGCACTGGCGACCGACCGGTCCCTCGTCCGCCCAGGCAATCCCGACGGTTCCCGCCTCTACACGGTCCTGCAATCCCGCCAAACCCCGCACGACTTCCCGGTCGACGAAATCGGTGGCGGCGAACTCGATGCCGTCCGCCAATGGCTCCAAACCGTGAAAGCCGACCAATCGTGCCAAGGCCGCACGCCGGTCACTCGCACGGCCATCACCGACGCGATCAGGTCCGCTCTATCTCAGTCGGCCGGCGCGGCACAGCATCGCTTTCTCACGTTGACGCATCTCTACAATGCCTGCGCCACCGACCAAGAAATGCAGGTGTACCGGGAAGCCGTGGGCCGCGTGATCAATAGCCTCTCTTGGGGGCTGGAACCCGCCGTCGTCGAACCGGTCGACGAGGCCAAGACGATCCTGAAAGTCGACATCTCGAAGCTCGGCTGGAGCAGTAAGCAATGGGAACGCCTGACGGCCGTCTACCCTTACTTCGACGCTGACGGCATCAAGCGCGGACTGACTGCGCTGGACCCTGACGGCAGTGGTCTCGTACTGCGCGGTGACTGGCTCGCCGCCGCCGCCGGCCGCGCGCCCCTATACTACGATCTACTTGGCCTCCCCGATCGGCTGACGACGATGCTGGCGAGCCTCAAGATCGACACCAACGCCGGCGCACCCGCCGTACGCCGCATCGGCATCCGCGCCTCGCAGTTCATCCGCGGCAATCGCCTGCTACAGAGGCAATCGTTTGCCAACGGCGCGGCATGGCTCAGCTACGATTACGCAACCACTCCCGGCCGCCCAGACCTCTTCGACGCGCCCGGTGGCCCCGGAACGCGCGGCGCACCGCGACCTGACTCGAGCCTGCTGCACTTCAACCTGCCGAACGGCTTTCAGGCCTTCTTCATGGCAAATGGTGAAGGCCTACGCCTCAATGAGTTGCCGGCATCGCTGCTGCGCGACGATGTCCATGCGGCAGGCCGCATTCTCGCCGGCACAGCCTGTCTGGCTTGCCATGACGGTAAGCTTCAACCCGCAACCGACGAACTCCGCAGCCGCGTGCAGAACGATACGACGATCCCGCGCGACATCCGCGAACGCCTGCTGGCGCTGCATGTCCCGAAGGAAGACATGTCCAAGCTCTACGACGAGGATACGCAGCGCCTTCAAGGATCACTGACCGCCGCCGGCCTAACCGACGGCCTGACGCTGAATGGCCTCGACCCCGTCACAGCCTTGCAAGCACGCTTCGACCGCGCGGTGTCCCTTGGCGATCTGGCCCGGGAACTCGACGTCCCGCAGTTTCGCTTGTCGGCCCTCGCGACCGTGACTGTACCCGGCCGGGCAGGCGATCTCATGCAACGGCTCATCCATGGGCCGGTCTCACGCCGCGCCGTCGAAGTGGCGATCCCGGATGTATTGACCGCGCTCGGCATCGAGAAAGCCCCGTCCGAAGGCAGCGCGCCGCGCACTACCGACATCCTCGCCCCCGAGGACCCTGCGCTCCAGGACGATACACGCGAAGTCACAACGCGCCTGGTCCTCAAAACCGGCCCTGCGGCATTCAAGGTCGGCGAGGCGCTCTCGGTCACCGTACGCAGCCGCGAAGCCTGCTATCTCACCCTCATCAACATCGACCGCAACGGCCGCGGCACGGTCGTCTACCCCAACGATTTCGATCAGAACAATCTGCTTGAAGCGGGCAAGGAGCTTCGCGTTCCCGCCGAAGGCGCACCCTATCAGTTCCGCCTGCGCGAGCCCGGCAAGGAGACCGTGATCGGCATTTGCCTCGGTGGCCCCAAGCCACCCTTTGCCATCAAGCACGATTTCGAACGCCAGCGTTTCACCGAACTCGGCGACTACCGCGCCTTCCTGATCCGCGCCGCCTCGGCGGACGCACAAGATCGAAACTCACCTGCCGCAGCCGCCGAGCAGCGCAACCGTCCCCGCAACACCAAGCGTGGCCGCAACGAACCAGCGCCTCAGCCACCCCCACCACCGACCGCGCGCCCCGAATACCAGGCCCGCAACGCCATCCAGGTGACGGTGGAGTGAGAACATGGACTCCAGTTTTTTGGTGTTGGCTAGCATTGCGGGATTGTTGATGGCTCCGTTCTGGACAAAATGGTCTGCGCAACTTGCCAGTCGCATGGCTTTGTCACCACGAGGCCGCCAAGCCTTCATTATCATTCTCAGCCTGAGCCTTCTGTTATTGACGCATGTTGGACCTTGGGCTTTGATGCTTGCGTTAACGGGAAACCCTGCAGAGCGCTTGTTTGCCGACCCACGCTGGCCGATAGGCTTGATGATCCTTTTCGGCCCTGGCGTGCTAGTTCAGCTGATGATTGCTGTATCCGCAGCGAAGCAGCCATCTTGACGCGCCCCCCGCTCTGCCTCATAAGCACGCCCCATGACGACGAGCCTGAACATCAGCCTGCGACGCCGCCCGCGCCTCCCGGCGCGGATGCGATGACGGCTGCTGTCTAAAGCTCAAGTCATTCTGCCAACCGCGCCAACCTCCGTTGCGCGGTTTTTTGCTGTCCGAAGTCGTCCCGTCCTCCCCGCGCACGTTCTGCTTCACTGAAAGGAACCTCGCGCCATGAAGCCTTCCAAGAAACCCACCGTATTCATCGACGGCGAAGCCGGAACGACCGGCATCGAGATCCGCGAGCGGCTCGACCGCGTCGACACCGTGGCGGTGAAGAGCATCGCCCCCGACAAGCGCAAGGATCCGAAGGCGCGCCAAGCTCTCATGAAGGACGTGGACCTGATCGTCCTCTGCCTGCCCGATGACGCCGCGAAAGAGGCCGTCGCGCTCGCCGATGAACTTGGCCAAGACGCGCCGAAGATCGTTGATGCCTCGACCGCCCACCGCGTCGCGCCCGGTTGGGTCTACGGCTTTCCGGAAATGACCAAAGGCCACCTTGAAGCGGTCAAGAAGGCGACGCGCGTGTCAAACCCCGGCTGCTATCCGACCGGCGCGGTCGCACTCATCCGCCCGCTGGTCGAAGCTGGCATCATGCCGGCCGACTTCCCCGTCACGATCAACGCGGTCTCCGGCTATTCCGGCGGCGGCAAGTCGATGATCGAAGCCTATGAAGCTGGCAAGGCGCCCTCGTTCGAACTCTACGGTTTGGGTCTCAGCCACAAGCACGTCCCTGAAGTGCAGAAGTACGGCATGCTCACGCGCCGTCCGCTGTTCGTGCCGAGCGTCGGCAACTATCGCAAGGGCATGCTCGTCTCTGTGCCGCTCCATCTCGACACGTTGCCGGGCAAGCCGAAGACCGCAGACCTCCATGCGGCACTCGCCAAGCACTTTGCCGGCAGCGAACTCGTGAAAGTGGTGGCGACGGCCGATGACGCGGCGACCAAGGGCGGCCGCATCGAAGCCGAAAGCCTCAACGGCACGAACCTCTTGGAGTTGCGCGTGTTCGGCAACGACGCGGCCGGCCACGCCGTACTCGTCGCCAAGCTCGACAATCTCGGCAAGGGCGCGTCCGGCGCAGCCGTGCAATGTCTCGGACTCATGCTCGGCGTGAAAGTCGCCTGAAGGCATCAATAGACCGCGGCGGGCTGCGCAACTGGCCCGCCGCACGATGCCGCGCACCGCTGTGAGCCCGTCAATGAGCGACGCCGCGACGATCGTTTTTCGAGAAGCCGAGCCGGGTGACATCGAGCCGATGGCAGATGTCCTCAGCGAGGTCCAGGCGCATTACCGGGTCCCCAGCCCCCCACGCGAGGCCATTATTGCCGGCTTGAAGCGGCGGCCCGCCGGCACGCGCATCCTGCTCGCGAACGATCGAACAGAGATCGCCAGCTTCGCATGTTTCTCCGGGATCTATCCCGGACCTGCTCTGACGCCCGGGTTCTTCTTGAAGGAATTGTTCGTGCGCACAAGCTGGCGAGGCACCGGCGTCGGCAAAGCGCTGATGGCCGAACTGGCTCGCATGGCCACCTGCGAAAACATTGCCCGCATCGATTGGACCGCCGATGCGGACGATCGTGATCTACTCGGCTTCTACGAAGCGCTCGGCGGCAGCCCGCTCCCAGCCAAGCGATTTTTCCGGCTGAAGGGCGATGCGCTCGCAGGCTTGGCGAAGGCGACAGGCCGCGCCGATTAACGCTCGCCCGCGTATTGAATTGCAATGCGCAACCAATGCGTGCATTTTTCCCTTGCCTCAAACCGGGCCGGGATGTCTCGAGCGTCACTGACAGGGTTTGGGGGTGCTGCGGGCGCGGGCCGGATGCGGTCCTCCAAGAGGATGTCGGCCCCTCGCGAGATGACGAGTTCGTTGGACGGGCGACTAAGGGGACGCACGAGCCCCAGAGCCTGAACCGACAGGCCCCATCTCAGCGAGCGCCAACCACAGCCGGCGGATCGAAATCGAGCCGCACCCCCCTCCCTTATCCGCGGCTCGTAAAGTAGATCCGCCGCCCGGCCATCTCGGCCCAATTAGTTGCATAAAATCGCAAATAAAGAGTGCAGCCGCTGGCTAAGCCAGACGCGGCACTGCCCTGTGATTTCGGCGCTGGACAGACCCATCCGCTCACGACAAAACGAGCTCCCGCATCGACGATAGGTTGGACTGACCGGACATGCAGAAAAATCCCGCGCCGTCCGAAAACCAATCGCTACCGATGACGATCCTTCTCACAGCCCTTTTGCCGTTCGGCCTCGGCTACTTCTTCTCCTACCTGTTCCGCGCCGTAAACGCGGTCGTCGCGCCCGACCTCGTCAAGGAATTGGGCCTGACCGCGACCGAACTCGGCCTCCTCACCGCCGCTTACCTCGCAGCCTTCGCGCTCTTCCAGTTGCCACTCGGCATGCTGCTCGACCGCTTCGGGCCCCGCCGCGTGCAAACCGCACTGCTGCTGACCGCCGCCACCGGCGCCGCGCTCTTCTCATTTGGAACATCGACGACGGCCCTCGTCCTCGCCCGCGCCCTCATCGGCCTCGGTTTCGCAGGCGGCCTGATGGCGAGCTTCAAGGCGGTCGTCGTCTGGGTGCCGGAGCAGCGCCGGGCTCTGGCCAACGCCCTCGTCATGTCGTTCGGCGGCCTCGGCCTCGTCGTCTCCACTGCGCCGATGGAATGGGCGGTCTCGGCCTACGGCTGGCGCAGCGCCATGCTCGGTCTTGCGATCCTCACCGCCGTCATCGCTGCCATCCTGTTCCTCGTCGTTCCGAAAAACACCGGCCTCGGCAGCAAGGAAGGCACCTCCCCGCGCGAGCAGATCGCGACACTCGCCCGCATCTACGGCGACAAGGCGTTCAACCGCATGGCGCCGCTGCTCGCCATCACCGCCGGCGTCCACATCGGCATCCAGACACTATGGTCCGGTCCCTGGTTCCGCGATGTCGCCGGCCTCGACCGCGCGGGCGTCGCCTGGCAGTTGCTGCTGATGGCGTTCTCGTTCTTCGTCGGCATCCTCGCGAGTGGCGCCATCGCCGACTTCTTCAAGCGCCGCGGCTGGACCGAACTCGACGTAATGCTCGGCTTCCTCGCGGCCTTCCTCGGTTCGCAGGCGCTCATCCTCATCGACATCCCGGCACTGCGCACACCCGCATGGCTCGTCTTCGGCATGTCCGGTCAGGTCGCCATCCTCGCCTTTCCCTGGCTGTCGAGCCACTTCGGCGCCGCACTTTCGGGCCGCGCCAACACGGCGATGAACCTGCTGATCTTCTCGACCGCCTTCATCTCGCAATCCGCGATCGGCGCGATCATCGACATGTTCCCGCGCACCGCCTCGGGCGGCTATCCGGTTCAAGCCTACACCATCGCCTTCGGCATCTTCTTCGCCCTCCAACTCGCAGCCCTCGCGCTCTATCTCGCGAACAGGAAGCTGTATCGGGCGTAGTCAGAGCGGCCGCGCAACGACTTGAAGCATTTGCGTTCCCGGACATGAGCGAAGCGAAATGATCCGGGATCACGTCGGTGCGGTTGGATAAGAACGTCGCCAAGCCATTCCCGACGTGACCCCGGCTCGCGCTACGCTTGGCCGGGGACGCAATGCCTTGGAGTGCGAACGGGCCGCAGCACACATCCGCTAGTCATTGTCATGGCGGGCCGTATGCCCGCGATCCATCCCGCCAACCTCGCCGCTCCCGCTTTCTGCGTTCCCGGACATGAGCGAAGCGAAATGATCCGGGATCACGTCGGTGCGGTTGGATAAGACCGTCG
>JAPXTA010000054.1:0-20694 GCA_033812735.1 Hyphomicrobiaceae bacterium
ATGCACGTCCGCGCCATCCGCCAGCGCACGATCTTCGAGCAGGACCGCGCCCGCCGCTCCATCGTCGACCACAAGGAAATCATCGCCGCACTCGAGGCCCGCGACACCGAGCGCGCCGAGCGCCTCGTGCGCGAACACACGCTTCGCCTTCGCGATCACGTCGAACGCTTCGTCGGTCTAGATTGATCGGCGACCCCACCACCACCGACACACCCCGATGAGGGGCACAGGGAGAGAACCGAGAATGTCGTCCGCGCCACAAACCGAAAATCTGACCGACGGCTTCCACCTCGTCATCGACGCGCTGAAGCTCAACGGCATCAACAATATCTACGGCGTCCCCGGCATCCCGATCACCGACCTTGGCCGTATGATGCAGGCAGCCGGCATGCGTGTCATCGCCTTCCGTCACGAGCAGCACGCAGGCTACGCAGCCTCGATCGCCGGCTATCTCACCCAGAAGCCGGGCGTCTGCCTGACGGTGTCAGCACCGGGCTTCCTCAACGGCCTGACCGCGCTCGCACACGCGACCACCAACTGCTTCCCGATGATCCTCATCTCGGGTTCGTCCGAACGCGAAGTCGTCGATCTCCAGCAAGGCGACTACGAGGAGATGGACCAGCTCGCCGTGGCGAAGACGGTCTGCAAAGCGGCATTCCGCGTCCTCCACGCTCAAGACATCGGCATCGCTGTCGCGCGCGCCATCCGTGCGGCCTGCTCCGGCCGGCCCGGCGGCGTCTACCTCGATCTGCCCGCAAAACTCTTTGGCCAGGCGATGGACGCCGACAAGGGCAAAGCTTCGCTTGTGAAGGTCCTCGATCCCGCACCGAAGCAGATCCCCTCTGCAGACGCCGTCGATCGCGCCATCGCGCTGCTCAAGGGCGCGAAGAAGCCGCTCATCATCCTCGGCAAGGGTGCCGCCTATGCGCAGGCCGACGAAGACATCCGCCGCCTCGTCGAACGCTCAGGCATTCCCTTCCTGCCAATGAGCATGGCAAAGGGCCTGCTCCCGGACACGCATGCGCAATCGGCTGGCGCCGCGCGCTCGCTCGTTCTGAAAGACGCCGACGTCGTGATGCTGATCGGCGCGCGGCTGAACTGGCTGCTCTCCCACGGCAAAGGCAAGACGTGGGGCGCACCCGGCACACAGAAGTTTATCCAGGTCGATATCGAACCGCGCGAAATGGACAGCAACGTCGAGATTGCGGCGCCCGTCGTCGGCGACATCGGCTCCGTCGTCGGCGAGATGCTGAAGCGCATCGGCAGCGATTGGGTGAAGCCCACCGCCTGGGCTGATTCCGTGCGCGCCAAGGTCAATGACAACGTCGCGAAGATGGCGCCGCGCCTCAAGAACAACAACAACCCGATGGACTATCACGGCGCCTTGGGTGTGCTGAAGAACGTCATCAAGGAGCGTCCAGAAACGATGCTCGTCAACGAGGGCGCCAACACCCTCGACTTCGCTCGCTCCATCATCGACATCTATCAGCCCCGCAAACGTATCGACGTCGGCACTTGGGGCATCATGGGTATCGGCATGGGCTACTCGGTCGCCGCCGCGATCGAAACCGGCAAGCAGGTTCTCACCGTTTGCGGCGACAGCGCCTTCGGCTTCTCCGGCATGGAGATCGAGACCGTCTGCCGCTACAAATTGCCGGTCTGCATTGTCGTCTTCAACAACAACGGCATCTATCGCGGTACCGACACAAATCCCGGCGGCGAAGACCCCGCCTGGACCACCTTCGTCAAGGACTCGCACTACGACCTGATGGCGAAAGCCTTCGGCGGCAACGGCGTCCGCGTAACGTCGCCGTCCGAACTGGCCGCCGCCGTCAATGCCGCGATCGACAGCCGTCAGCCGACCCTCATCAACGCCATCATCGACGAAAAAGCCGGCACCGAGTCGGGACGCATCGGCAATCTCAACCCCCAGAGTGTCGTCGCGGCCAAGAAGGCTTGATTTCCGCACGACCGCGACACGACAACAACACGCACGTATTCGATAGGAACGCTCCGATGACCCAAGCACTCAAAGGCGTGAAGATCCTCGACTTCACGCACGTCCAATCCGGCCCGACCTGCACCCAGCTCCTCGCTTGGTTCGGCGCCGACGTCATCAAGGTCGAACGCCCCGGCGCCGGCGACATCACCCGCGGCCAGTTGATGGACGTGAAGGGCGCCGACAGCCTCTATTTCACCATGCTCAACCACAACAAGCGGTCGATCACCATCGACAGCAAGAACAAGAAGGGCATCGAAATTCTCGAACGCCTGATCAAGACCTGCGATGTCATCTGCGAGAATTTCGCGCCCGGCGCGATGGACCGCATGGGCCTCACTTGGGAACGCATTCAGGAACTTAACCCACGCATTATCTATGCTTCGGTAAAGGGCTTCGGCCCTGGTCCCTACGAAGAATGCAAGGTCTACGAAAATGTCGCCCAGTGCACCGGCGGCTCGGCATCGACGACAGGCTTCCGCGACGGCCCGCCGCTCGTCACCGGCGCTCAGATCGGTGATAGCGGCACCGGCCTCCATCTCGCCCTTGGCATCGTAACCGCCCTCTACCAGCGCACCCATTCGGGCAAAGGCCAGCGCGTCGTGTGCGCCATGCAGGACGGCGTTCTCAATCTCGCACGCGTGAAACTGCGCGACCAACAGCGCCTCGCGCACGGCCCGCTCACCGAGTATAGCCAGTACGGCGAGGGCATTCCGTTTGGTGACGCAACGCCGCGCGCCGGCAACGATTCAGGCGGTGGCCAGCCCGGTCGCATCCTGAAGTGCAAGGGCTGGGAGACCGATCCCAACGCCTACATCTACTTCATCACCCAGGCACCGGTTTGGGAGAAGATCTGCGACGTCATCGGCGAGCCGACCTGGAAGACCGACGAAAACTACGCGACGCCGAAGGCCCGCCTGCCGCGCCTGAACGAGATCTTCGCGCGCATCGAGCAGTGGACCATGACCAAGACCAAGTTCGAGGCCATGGACATCCTCAACAAGGATGACATTCCCTGCGGCCCGATCCTGTCGATGAAGGAACTCGCCGAGGATCAGTCACTGCGTGCGACTGGTACCGTCGTCGAGGTCGATCACCCCAAGCGCGGCAAGTACCTTTCGGTCGGCAACCCGATCAAGCTTTCGGCCTCGCCGACGGTCGTCGAACGTTCGCCGCTGCTTGGCGAACACACCAATGAAGTTCTCTCGCAACTCGGCTACTCGGCGGAAGAAATCGCAGCCCTCGCCGCGTCGCACGCCACCACCGCCGCGCCGAAGAAAGCCGCTGCGGAGTAATGATTGCATCACAAGCGCCATCCACCTCTTACGTCATCCCGGCGAAGGCCGGGACCCACGTCAGGCCAACGGGTGGCGCAACTGCTTCAACTGGCAATCACTCGGCATCTCAGCAAAAGCCGACGTGCTGCAAGTTGCCGTGGGTCCCGGCCTTCGCCGGGATGACGAGCTAGATAGATGGATCGGGCAAGTTACCCACCAGAAGTGAGGATC
Source organism: Hyphomicrobiaceae bacterium (assembly GCA_033812735.1). GTDB lineage: Bacteria > Pseudomonadota > Alphaproteobacteria > Rhizobiales > Hyphomicrobiaceae > JABFRJ01. The sequence goes on from JAPXTA010000054.1 coordinate 3,508, forward strand.
ACATGCGCATCGTCGTTCACGGACAAGACGCCTTCGGCAAGGCGGTCCTCGAAAAGCTTCTCGAACGCGGCGAAAACGTCGTCGCGGTCTGCTGCGCGCCCGACAAGGCGGGGAAGCCAGAAGACCCGCTCAAAGCCTTTGCCCGCGAAAAAGGTCTCCCCGTCCACCAGCCGAAAAGCTGGAAGACGCCTGAAGCGCTGGAGCTTATGAAGAGCTTCAACGCCGACGTCTGCATGATGGCGTACGTGCTGTTGTTCGTGCCGCAGCCCGTGCTCGACGCCCCGCGCCTCGGCACCTTCCAGTATCACCCCTCGCTGCTCCCCGCGCATCGCGGCCCCTCGTCGATCAACTGGCCGATCGCCATGGGCAAGACCCGCACCGGCCTCACTATCTTCTGGCCCGACGAAGGCTTGGACGAAGGCCCGATCCTCATCCAGAAGTCGGTCGAGATCGGCCCCGATGAGACGCTCGGCGACGTCTACTTCAAGAAGCTCTTCCCGATGGGCGTCGACGCCATGATCGAGAGCCTCGAGCTCGTGAAATCAGGCGTGAAACTGAAGCACAAGCAGAACCTCGCGGAAGGGTCCTACGAGAGCTGGTTCAAGAAGGACTTGGCCGAACTCGATTGGTCGAAGCCGATGGCCGACGTCTACAACGTCATCCGCGCGGCCAATCCGGCACCGGGTGCCTGGTCGATGATCAAGGGTGTGAAGCTCGACATCTACGATGCGGCAAAAGTAACGGGCCTCAACGGCATCCCCGGCACGGTTCTCGCGGTCGACGGCAACGGCATCACCATCGCAACCGAAGGCGGCGCCATTCTGGCGAAGCGCGTCAAAGCGCCGGAGGGCAAGAAAATCGCCGCGAGCGAATGGGCTGCAAGCGCTGGCATCAAGGCCGGAGACAAGTTCGATCCCCCCGCACCGAAAGCCTGACGCATATCACTTATCGAATTGACGGACGCGGCAGAGACTCGCGTCCGTCCGTTCCACCAGAATCAAAAACTCCTGTTGCAGCGGTCACAGAGTTCGGCCGGTGCGGCATCACAAAACAGGAAACGCCCCAATGGCCGTGAAATCAGACATCGAAATTGCCCGCGAAGCCAAGAAGAAGCCGATCCAGGAGATCGGTGCAAAACTCGGCATAGCGAGCGAGCATCTGCTCCCTTACGGCCATGACAAGGCCAAGATCTCGGAAGCCTTCATCAAGTCGCTTGCCGGCAACAAGGATGGCAAGCTCATCCTCGTTACCGCCATCAACCCAACGCCTGCCGGCGAAGGCAAGACCACGACAACAGTCGGTCTCGGCGATGGCCTCAACTACATCGGCAAGAAGGCAGCAATCTGCTTGCGCGAGCCCTCGCTCGGCCCCTGCTTCGGCGTCAAGGGCGGTGCGGCTGGCGGCGGCTATGCCCAGGTCGTGCCGATGGAGGACATCAATCTCCACTTCACCGGCGATTTCCACGCCATCACGAGCGCGCACAACCTGTTGTCGGCAATGATCGACAACCACATCTACTGGGGCAACCCGCAGAACATCGACACCCGCCGCGTTGCCTGGCGCCGCGTCATGGACATGAACGATCGCGCTTTGCGTGAGATCGTCTGCTCGCTCGGCGGCGTCGCCAACGGCTATCCGCGCGAAGCCGGCTTCGACATCACCGTCGCCTCCGAAGTCATGGCGATCCTCTGCCTCGCATCGGATCTCAAGGACCTCGAGAAGCGCTTGGGCGACATCATCATCGGCTACCGCCGCGACAAGTCGCCCGTCTTCTGCCGCGACATCAAGGCAGATGGCGCGATGACCGTGCTCCTCGCTCAGGCCATGCAGCCGAACCTCGTGCAAACGCTCGAGAACAATCCTGCCTTCATTCACGGCGGTCCGTTCGCCAACATCGCGCACGGCTGCAACTCCGTCGTCGCGACGAAGACGGCGCTCAAACTCGCGGACTACGTGGTCACCGAAGCCGGTTTCGGTGCCGACCTCGGCGCTGAAAAATTCTTCGACATCAAGTGCCGCAAGGCCGGCCTGAAGCCCGCGGCAGCCGTCATCGTAGCAACCGTCCGCGCGCTCAAAATGAACGGCGGCGTCAAGAAGGAAGACCTCGGCAAGGAGAACGTCGAAGCCGTAAAGAAGGGCCTCGCCAACCTCGGCCGCCACATCGAGAACGTGAAGCAGTTCGGCGTCCCGGCCGTCGTCGGCATCAACCACTTCATCTCCGACACCGATGCCGAAATCGCGGCGGTCAAGGATTACGTGAAGAGCCTTGGCTCCGAAGCATTCCTCTGCCGCCATTGGGCCGAAGGCTCCAAGGGCATCGCCGAGATGGCCAAGCGCGTCGCTGAAATCGCCGACAGCGGCGTCTCAGCCTACGCACCCATCTATCCTGACGAGATGGGCCTCTTCCAGAAGGTCGAAACCATCGCCAAGAAGATCTACCGCGCCAGCGAAGTCATCGCCGACAAGAGCGTGCGTGATCAGCTCAAGTCCTGGGAAGAGATGGGCTACGGCAACTTGCCGATCTGCATCGCCAAGACGCAGTACTCGTTCACGACCGACCCGAACATTCGCGGTGCGCCGACCAACCACGTCGTCCCGATCCGCGAGGTCCGTCTTTCCGCCGGCGCCGGCTTCATCGTCGCCATCTGCGGTGAGATCATGACCATGCCGGGTCTGCCGAAGGTCCCGTCGTCGGAGCACATCCGCTTCAACGCCGCCGGCCAGATCGAAGGCCTTTTCTGAGCATCGTCAAGCAACCGCTGCCAATGCCCAACAAAAGCAGTCGAAGCGGAAGCGGTACCAACCTGGGGCGGATCTCACGATCCGCCCTTTTTGCATCTTCATCGACGACAATTCATCGCGGGCCGCTCTCCACTTTCGCCGCATTCCCGCACCGATGGCGCCACATCGAAGCGCGATAAGCGCTGAGCACCCGCAGCAGCAACGGAAAGCAGGGGTGCGGACGTTTGTGCGATGGAGGGGCGCGACCATCGGAATGCGGCAGATGCAACCAGCGAGCCGGAACGGCAACGAGCGCGGCGAAGGCCGTGCCAGCAGCCGTGCGCTTCTGCTTTATGGGTTGCTGACGCTCGCAATCCTAGCCCCGGGAGTAGCCCTCAAGTGGCTTGGCCCCATCGTCGACACGGGAGCTGTCTCGCCGCTGCGGCTGGCAATTCAAACCGCCCTCGAACCGATCGCGTTCGGCAGCGGTCTGCGCTTCTGGCTCGGCGTGACGGGCACGGTGATGATGGCGCTGCTGCTGCTCTATCCACTGCGCAAGCGCCTCGGCCTGACGCGCTTTACCGGCAGCGTCGGCGGCTGGTTCCATAGCCACCTCGCGCTCGGCCTCGTCGGGCCCGCACTCATCCTCTATCACGCAAATTTCGGCTTCGGGTCCTTCAACGCCAACGTCGCCCTTTGGTCGGTCGCCATCGTCGTCGCAAGTGGGTTCATAGCCCTGACAGTCTACCTGACGGCGAGCGACCGGATGGCTCGTGCGCGCAACGACGCAACAGACAGCCTGGATGACATCCTGCGCATCCTCCGCCCGCCCGGATTTCATGATCTCGCTGGCACCCGGCTTGCCGACGATATCCGCACAATCCACCAGCGCTTTGGAGAACAAAAAGGGCTGATACCGAATGCGCCGCTGCGCCGCGAAAAGACCCTGTTGGTAGATGCCGCCGCCCGCTACGTCGAAGACGTCAGTCTCAAGGCGGGCGCGTCGCCAAAGGAAGCACATCAGCTCGCCGCAAGTTTCAAGTCGCGATTGTCAGCTTCGTTCGGCAAGGCCCGCCGGGCCGCACGTAGCGCCACGATTGAACGCGGGTTGCGTCTGTGGCGATTGATGCATTTGCCGGTCATCGCGGTCGGCGCACTCGCAACCACCCTGCATGTCTATGCCGTCTGGGGCGTCTACGATGAACCACCGGCGGTACCAAGCCCACCCCCGCCGACGCTCGTTGCACCGCCCTCGCCAATCGCCAAGCCCCGCTCTACGCCGGCAGTCGAAATCGCGGGCGTGAAACAAACCCCAATCGCGGCAAAGCCGCCGCATAAAGCAGATCAGTCAGCAGCGGCGGTGGTCGCCAAGGCACCGGAACTCAAGCAAGGTCCGGTCCTTGCCGAACGCACGCGCGCACCCGTTGCCGAGCCAAAGCCCGAGCCTGCACAACCGGTCGCGGCAAAAGCCGCGCCGCCAACACCGGCATCGTTCCAGCCGCCACCCGCGCCAAAAGCTGCCAAACAACGCGCCAGCGATGACGGCGCAGCTGCAGTGGCCGAACTGAAACGGCGCAACGATGCAGCACCGCAGCGCATCGGCGAACTCGGCGGCCTGACGCTCGCGGCAAAGATCGCCGAACTGAAATCGAGCACCTTCGATCACGCTCGCACCAACTTCCCGCTGACGGGCAAACATAAGCGCGTCGCTTGCGAGAACTGTCACACCAAGACCCTGATCGACACGCCGCGCAACTGTATCGCCTGCCACAAGAAGGACGACGTGCATCGCGGCCGCCGGCCGGATTGCGCCGCCTGCCATACGACGAACCGCTGGAGCGAAATCATTCGCCGCCGCTGAAAGCGCCAAGATCGGATCATGCTGCAAGACCTGTCCTCGCTAGCACTTTACGGATTGTACGCGTTGCCTCTGGCGGCGACCGTCGCGGCATACGTGTGGCAAGACCGTCGCAACGAAAACCGCAGCCGCGAGATCTTCGACACCAATGTAATCGATGCAGGACGCGAGCCGGCGTCACTCCACCCCGTTATTGATCCCGCGCGCTGCTTTGGCTGCGGTGCCTGTGTTCATGCGTGCCCCGAAGGCAAGATCCTCGGTCTCATCGACGGGAAAGCCGCATTGATCGAGCCGACCGCCTGCATCGGGCACGGCGCCTGCAAGACAGCCTGTCCCGCCGATGCGATCGCCCTCGTCTTCGGGACCGCGCGGCGCGGCTTCGACATCCCGGAAATCGGCCAGAACTTCGAAACGAACGTGCCAGGCATCTTCATCGCCGGTGAACTCGGTGGCATGGGCCTCATTCGCAATGCCGTCGAGCAGGGCAAGCAAGCCATCGCTGGCGTCGCCGCACTCGACGGCATCGGACAAGGCCAACAATTCGACGTCGTCATTGTCGGCGCCGGCCCCGCTGGCTTCGCGGCAAGCCTCGCTGCCAAGGAAAATAAACTTCGCGCCATAACGCTCGAACAGGCATCATTCGGTGGCACGGTGGCGCAATATCCGCGCGGCAAGATCGTCATGACGGAACCAGCGGACTTCCCGATCTACGGCCGCGTGAAGATGCGCCGCGTGCGCAAGGAACGCCTGCTGGAACTCTGGCAGCGCATCCTGAAGAAGACGAAGTTGCCGATCCGCTACGGCGAGCGCGTGCAATCGATCGAGCGCGACGGAACGGGCTTCCTCGTTACAACCAATTCCCATCGCTACAAGACGCGCGCCGTCGTGCTCGCCATGGGCCGGCGCGGCACGCCGAAGACGCTCGGCATTCCAGGCGAAGACTTGCCGAACGTCGTCTACGCGCTCGACGATCCCGCTCAATACAGCGGCAAACGCGTCGTTGTGGTCGGCGGCGGCGACAGTGCACTGGAAGCGGCGGCGAGCCTCTCGCGCGTGCCAGGCTGCGAGGTCGCATTGATCCATCGCGGCACGGCGTTCGAGCGCGCAAAGCCCGCTAGTGTGGCACGCATCGAAGCGGCCGCTACTGCGGACCGCCTGATCGTCCAGATGGAGAGCCGGGTGACGCGTATCGCCGCCGATCGTATCGAGATCGAAACACGCGGTCGCCGCCAAACCTATCTCAACGACACCGTGATCATCTGCGCGGGCGGCGTTCTACCGGCTGAGTTCCTGCGCAAAGCCGGCATCCGCATCGAGACCGTGCATGGCAAGGCGATGGCCGTCGCGTGAGGCACCCGAACCGCCCTTTTCTTAAAGCACGACGAGGTTCTCCGTCCGTCCGCCTACAGCGGCTTTGTGCGAGATCCCGCGATCGAGCGTGACGAAGCGGCCGCCATGCTTCACCGCGAGCGCCAACAGATAGACGTCCGTGATCTGCTTGGGCCCGAGCAGACGAGTGTGGTCGACATGTGTTTTGTCGAGAATCGACAATTCATCGGGCCAGAATTCATGGTCGGGCCGGGCGACGAGACGCTGCAAGATCGCAAGTGCTTCCGCCATGGTCTTCGGGTCTGAGTAGCGACGCTGCGTGCTGATCCGCACGAACCCATTCTGTGTGAGCGGACAACTGGCCCAACCGTACTTGGAAAGCTCGGGCTGCCGCCACCGCTGCGCGCGCACGTGCAGCGGATGGCTCGTGTCGGACAGCGCCAATAGCATGTTGATGTCCAGCAAAGCTCGCAACGTCGGCTAGCCTCGTGGTCGCTTTCGTGGCGTCGCTTTCGGCTGATCATCGAAGACGCGTGGAGCATCACGCTCGTGATCCCAAGGGATCCCGTCTTCGAGTTCCGTCTCGAACTGAATCTGCTTGATGAGTTCGGTCGTGACGGGGGAACCGCCTCGCGACGGAAATGTCGGCCAATCACCGGCATCATTTTGAAAGGCCGCCTGCCCCTCCGCGAAACCGGCACTCGGCGCGGTAAGCCCCTTGCGAGCGAGATCCGAGATCACCTCACCCATGGTCCTGCCCTCCGCCCGCGCCAGTTCCTTAGCTGCGGCTAGCACATCCTCTTCGATATCGAGGGTTGTTCTCATGCACGCAAAAGTAGTGCATCTGATGCGCAGATGTCAAGATGCGGCTCTAGTTCGCGAATGGAAAATGCACCTTTGCACCAGACTGCAGCAGTTTCACCGACCTATTGTTCGAGCGGATGAACACTGTTGATCCCTTGAGCGCGGAGATGGCTTCGATATTCGATTGAAGCCCCTCGCGCTTCTTGTCTTCTGGTCGGATCCAAATTGTGCCGATCCAGAGCGTCGCATCAGGCTTTTCGACTTTCAACAACAGGTCAAATGGCCGAGCCGATCGATCGAGCCGTGCCGACACGTCGAGAAGCCTCCCTTCGAACTCGACGAGGCCTTCAGGTGGTGGCGCATCCTTGGTTGCGCCCCAGTAAACGATGCCCACCATCCCAAGATACGCCGCGAAGAGGACCGCGAACGCGCCGAGCAAAAGTTGGCGACCGGACCGCTGCCGCAAGAGATCCTCAACAGCTTCGGTCCCCCAACGGTGCATCACGTTCCCCGGCCGGCTCCCCGGCAGGGGAGTCGGAACGCGCAACCATCAAAGCGGAATGTTATCGTGCTTCTTCCAGGGGTTCTGGACTTTTTTGTTGGCGAGCATGTTGAGCGCGCGGCAGAGGCGGCGGCGCGTACCATGCGGCTGGATGACTTCGTCGATGTAGCCACGCTCGGCAGCGACGAACGGATTGGCGAAGCGCTTCTGGTACTCGTCGATCCGCGCCTTGATCTTCTCGGGGTCCCCGAGTTCAGCGCGATAGATGATCTCGGCAGCACCCTTTGCGCCCATGACGGCGATCTCGGCCGACGGCCAAGCGTAGTTCACATCGCCACGGATATGCTTCGAGCTCATGACATCGTAAGCGCCGCCATAAGCCTTGCGAGTGATGACCGTCAGCTTCGGCACCGTCGCTTCCGAATAGGCGAACAGCAGCTTCGCACCGTGCTTGATGAGACCACCGTATTCTTGCGCGGTGCCCGGCAGGAAGCCCGGCACGTCGACGAACGTCACGATCGGGATTTCGAAGCAATCGCAGAACCGCACGAACCGCGCGGCTTTGCGCGAGGCATCCGAGTCGAGCACGCCCGCGAGCACCAGCGGCTGATTCGCGACGATGCCGACCGTACGCCCCTCCATGCGGGCGAACCCGGTGACGATGTTCTTCGCGAACTGGTCCTGGATCTCGAAGAAGTCGCCTTCGTCGATAATCTTGAGGATCAATTCCTTGATGTCATAAGGCTTGTTCGGGTTGTCGGGGATCAGCGTATCGAGCGACATGTCGAGACGGTCGGGGCTGTCCTTCGTCGGCATGAACGGTACGCCGGCTTGATTGTGGCTCGGCAGGAAGTCCATCAGGCGGCGCATCTGCAGCAACGCTTCGACGTCGTTTTCGTAAGCGCGATCGGCAATCGACGTCTTGGTCGTGTGCACCTTCGCGCCGCCGAGCTCTTCCGCCGTGACGGTCTCATTGGTCACCGTCTTCACGACGTCCGGACCCGTCACAAACATGTAGCTCGTGTCTTTCACCATGAAGATGAAATCGGTCATCGCGGGAGAGTACACGTCGCCGCCCGCGCACGGGCCCATGATGACGGAGATCTGCGGGATGACACCCGACGCAAGCACGTTGCGCAGAAACACGTCGCCATAACCGCCGAGCGCCGCGACACCTTCCTGGATGCGTGCGCCACCAGCGTCGAACAGACCGATGACCGGCGCGCGGTTCTGCAGCGCCATATCCTGGATCTTGGTGATCTTCCTCGCGTGCGTCTCGGAGAGCGAGCCGCCAAATACCGTGAAATCCTTGGCGAACACATAGACGATGCGGCCGTTGATCGTGCCCCAGCCGGTAACGACGCCGTCGCCAGGAATTTTGGTGTTCTCCATCCCGAAATCGGTGGAGCGATGCTCGACATACATGTCGAACTCTTCGAACGACCCCGCATCGAGCAGCAGGTCGATCCGCTCGCGCGCCGTCAATTTGCCGCGCTTGTGCTGGGCATCGATCCGGGCCTGACCACCCCCGAGGCGGGCGACCTGACGGCGGCGATCGAGCTCGTGGATGATGTCTTTCATCGGGGAGATCCTGCGGTTCGGCGGGGCGTGCGCCCTGAGATCGGCCTGAGGGGTTCGGCCGCTGGATAACACGGCCCCGCCAGGGTGCAAACTCGTCCTTCCGTCGGGGCACGGCGGCTTTGCGAATATGGTTCACCGAGAGTGCTCTAAGGCACAGCCGATATCCGCTGGACGAGTAGGATCAGGCTATCGGAACCGCAAAAAAAGCGCGGCCGGCCAAGAACCAACCCTCGGACGCGACACGATCATGAGCAACCGGATACGCCACGCCGCCATCATGGCCCTTCTAGCAGCCCTTCTCATCCCCACCGTCCAAGCCGAAGCCAAGGAGCGCCGTATCGCGAAGCCTGCCTCACTCGACGTCAGTGCTGCGCAGTTGGAAGACAACGAGACGCTGCGCCGCACGCTGGCAACGCGCACCAACGCTCGGGCGCTCCCTGCCCGTCAGACGGCGAGAGGACGCTAGCCCGCCAAAGAAAGACCCCGGCGGAGCGATCCGCCGGGGCCAGCCGTTCAAGCTGAAGCAGAGCTTACTTCTTCACCGGCGCCGTCTTGTCCTCGACCTTTACAGCCGGCGCGACAGCGGCGGGTGCGGTCGTCTTGGCGTCTGCCTTTGCAGCCTCTGGCTTCTTCGTCTCGACCTTCGGCGCACCGACAGCCATCGGCTGCGGCAGAGTGGTCGTCGTCGAAGCAGCAGTGCTGCCGGCGGGCTTACCGGCGTCGGCCTTCGGAGCAACCGGGGCTGTCGGCGCAGCGGCCGGCGTCGTCACTTTCGGCGCCTCGACCTTGACGTCGGCCTTCGGAGCAACCGGTGCCGTCGCAGGCTGAGCCGTTTTCGATGCATCAACCTTCACAGCCGGAGCAACAGCCGGAGCCGTCGTGCCAGCAACGGCAGGCTTCGTCACGGCAGGCGCCGTGGCGGTAGTGCCGGTGACGGGCTTCGGCGCGTCGACCTTGACGGCGGGAGCAGCCGGCTGGCTGCCGGTGGCGGGCTTGACGTCCTGTGCGAACGCCGGGCCGGCGATGAACAGCGACAGAGCGGCAAGAGAAACGAACTTCTTCATGGAGGGTAGTCCTTCGTGAGTCCCGTGGGGCGGCGGTGCCAATCAGGCATCGGCGCATGACGAGACTTATGCGCCGCGATTTGGGCGCCGCAGCGGTGCTCCGCTGTCGCCAGCATGAAGATAGCGTTCAGCGCGCGTTCACAGCGCCGATCACGACAGCTTGGCGAGACGCCCCGCGCATGCTGTTGTCGAACACGGCGCCGTCGTGGGAACGGCGCGCAACGGAGGACGGCATGACATTCAAACTTGCGGCCATCGCAGCACTCGCCAGCATCGCCATGGCGATTCCAGCAGTACAAGCCCAGCAGGCGGCGCCAGCGAAGAAGGCAGCGGCGGTCTCTACCCCTAAGGCCGGCGCCGGCGAGAAAGTCTGCCGCCACAAATTCCCCGACGGCACACCGAAAGCTTGGGTCTGCAAGAAAGAAGAGCCGTGCTGTGCCTGGGACGAGATCAAGTACGTCAAATGCGGCTCGACCGTATTCAAGTGTCTTTGACAAACCGACGTCTGCGCCGACCGACTCGCGTAACGCCTGTCGGCACGCACAAACAAAAAAGAAAGGGCCCCGCGAGGGGCCCTTTCCGTAAGTCGCTGATCCCAAGGATCAGAACTTGATGCGTGCGCCAGCCGTCAGGACGCTGATGTCGGACGTCGAAACACCAACCCGGTTCACGTCGGCATCGAAGTTGCGATAGCCGATGTAGAGGTCCATGGCAGCAGCGTCGATCTGCTGAACCATGCCAACGCCCCACCAATCAACCGAGTCACCGTCGACTACATTCAGGCCCTTGGCGAACAGCCAGCCTTCAGCCGAGCCGAACTCTCCGTACAGCGTCGTGTTGCCGATGCCGAAGAAGTTACGGACGAGACCAGCCTGGATGATCCAGCGCTCGGTATCGCGCGAGCCAAGGAATGCAGCCGAGGTGTGCTCGCCGCTCAGGTAATCACCCTGAACGAACAGGCCGGTCGGAACGTGCATAAGGGCAAGCGAACCGCCCCACTGCTCGGTCTCCAACGCTGTCAGATTGCCATTGGCATTGCCCGGAGCGTTGAGCACGCCGTCGCCGTTACCCTCGAACCGTTCGTAGCCGATGCCGAAAGCGACGCGAACGCCGTTGAACTCGCCAGCGTACTTGAGGTCGACGCCGATGTTCTGGCCGGTCGTGCTGTAGCCAGTCGGGTTAGCCGTTGTGATCGGCGCCTGATAGGCTTCAACAGAAGCTGCTTCAGCGATAGAGGCCGAAACCACGAAGCCATGCAGCGTCGGGCTCGTCCACTTGATGCCTTCGCCACGGGTCGTCGGATATGCACCGGCATCCGTGATCTCGTTCAGGGTCACAACCGTGTTGCCTGCGCCATCACGGAAGAAGAGACCACCACCGATGAGGCCCGGCGAAGACGAAGCGACGACCTGGACGTTGCCGAGATCGATGCTGGCGACGGCGCCCGACGTGGTCAGACGACCAACGGTCACGCGGCCGAGGCGGCTGTTCTGCAACCACCAGTTCGCGTCACGAAGACGGAGCAGGTGATCGCCGTTTGCGCCCGAACCCGTTGCGGACGTTGCGTCTTCAGCGCCACCGTCGTTCGACACGGTGTACGTACGTGCCTTGTCGGCCACGTCGATCAGGATGCTGAAACCAGCCGACCATTCGGCGTTGATCTTAGCAGAGCCAGAGAAGCCGAAGCGGGTCGACGTGTTGGTGTTGTCGAGACCGAAGTAGGTGTTCGAGTAACGACCGTCATCCCAGTACATGATCGCGCGGTTGACCTGACCAGAAACGGTCAGCGAAACCTTGCGGTTGCCCTTGCGAGCCGTCGTTGCTTCGAGTTCAGCAACGCGCTCTTCGAGGTCGGCGCAGCAGTTACCACCGAGATCGGCGGCGTTAGCCGAAGCGCTGAGAGCGAGGCCGCTCGCCAGCGTAAGGGCATAAAGACTCGTGGTCTTCATCAGTCCCCGGTTCATATGTGTCTCTCCGAAAGTTTGTTTGCGTTGTGCAGAAAGCTTGTCACGCGCAGCCCGGCGGCTGGCCGTGTCTGTTTCGAGAAGAGCGCACGCGCGTGTGCACATTCGCCTCGAATCAGACGCGAAACTCTTGGGACGCTACGGAGGACGCTACAGGTGCGGCTATAGGCGCCGGGCTAGCTTTCTGCTTGCCTGCCTCTCGACCGCGGATGCTTTCGCATCGTTGAACTTTCGAGAGACTAGCGAGGACCACGTACTGGGTCTCGGCCGCACTAAACTGACTGGTCGGGATTTACCGGGGAGTCGGAGCCCCTGCAATTGATTGGACAACTTTGTGCGCCCAATCCACCGCTGTTGTGGCCGAGATGACACGAAATCGGCCACCTTGAGGCTCCTTTGCCGCGCCTTGTACACTCAATCATTAACAAAACGGCCGATTTGTTAGCTTTTTCCCGCTCGGCGGGCGCTGAATCGCGGTCGAATCGCATGCGTTGAATCCCGCTCCCGTGATTCCCAGGCAAGTGAATCGGCAGTTCGCTCTGAAATATCGGCGCTTTTCCGGGCCACCGGGCGCCATCCGGTAGGCACCCTCCATCGAGACTTCGCCAAAGTCTTCTGTTAGCGTTCGGATGGATTGAGAGGGAGCACCCGCATGATCACCCGCCGCACATTCACATCCAGCGCCGCAGCACTCGCCGCAGCAACCGCCACCACGCCCGCATTCGCCCAGCAGGCACCGATAAAGGTCGGCGAACTCAACTCTTACGGCCGCTTTGCCGCGTTCGCTGTCCCCTATCGCAATGGCATGCAGCTCGCTGAAGCGGAGATCAACGCGAAGGGAGGCGTGCTTGGCGGCCGAAAGCTCGAACTCGTCATTCGCGACGACGGCTCCACACCTGGCGACGCCGTCCGCGTCGCAGAGGAGTTGCTTACCCGAGAGAACGTCTCTTTCCTGATGGGAACGTTCCTGTCGAACGTTGGCTTGGCAGTCGCCGACTTCGCCAACCAGAAGAAGACGCTCTTTATCGCCTCCGAGCCTCTGACCGACGCGATCACGATGGCTGCGGGCAACTCCTACACCTACCGCGTCCGGCCCGGCACATTCATGCAGACCAAAATGCTCGTGGACGCCGTCAAAGGTAAGCCCACGAAGCGTTGGGCCATCGTCGCGCCGAACTATGAGTACGGCCAATCCGCCGCCGCGAGCTTCAAGCGGCTCATCAAGGAGGCGAACCCCGCCGCCGAAATCGTGGCAGAGCAATACCCGGCCCTCGGCAAGGTCGATGCCGGCGCGACCGTGACCGCTCTCGCCCAGGCGAACCCGGACGGCATCTTCAACGTGCTGTTCGGCGCCGACCTCCCGCCGTTTGTCCGCGAGGGCAATACGCGTGGCCTGTTCCAGGGCAAGACGGTCGTCTCGCTGCTGACGGGCGAGCCCGAATACATGCTGCCGCTGAAAGATGAGACGCCGGAAGGCTGGATCGTCACCGGCTACCCCTGGGACGAAATCGCCGACCCAGCGCACAAGGCGTTCGTCGATGCCTACCGCGCCAAGTTCAACGACACGCCGCGCCTCGGCTCGTTCCTCGGCTATGTCGTCGTCAACATGGTGCGCGACCTGATCAACAAGGCCGGTAGCCTCGAGACGGACAAGCTCCGCGCGGCGTTCGACGGCATGACGTTCCAGACAATTGGGGGGCCGGCAACGATGCGCGCCAGCGACCACCAGCTCTCGCTCGGTGCCTGGGTCGGCGAAACGACCCAGAAGAACGGCCAAGGCGCGATGAAGAACTGGAAGTACGTCGACGGCAAGGACGTGATGTTCACCGAAGCCGAAGTCGCCGTCGCGAAGAAGAAATAGGCGGCGGACGATCCGCAAAATGACGCGCCGCGTGGAGCGATCCGCGCGGCGTTGTCATATCGGTCGATGTCCACAGCGTGGCGCCAATCTCTGGCTCCCCACCCCTAACCCCTCCCCATCAAGGGGAGGGGGACCTTCAATCTCACGGTGCGCAGCGGCACAGCCCCGAAGGCGATCACATTAGTTCCGCGCGTTTGCGCGGCAGGCCGCAAGGCAGCCCGCGCTTTCGCGCGCCCCCGCGGAGCGCCAGCGCTCGAAGAGCGCGAACAGGCGCGTGAGCAATTACAATGCGTTCTTGTGCTTGAGACCGACGAACAGCGTCATGGTCAGGATCTTGAGGTCGAACCACAGCGACCAGTTGTCGATGTAGTAGAGATCGGCCTCGACGCGCTTGCTCATCTTGTCGGGCGTTTCCGTCGGCCCGCGGAAGCCTTGCACCTGCGCCCACCCGGTGATGCCGGGCTTCACGCAATGCCGGTTGGCGTAGCGCTCCAGCATTTCGCCGTACTGGTCGTCGTGGATCAGCGCATGGGGGCGCGGGCCGACCAAGGACATCTCGCCGCGCAGCACGTTCACGAGTTGCGGCAGTTCGTCGAGGCTGGTCGAACGCAGGAACTTGCCGAGGCGGGTCACGCGATCATCACCAGCGCACGCCTGCCGGATCTCGGCGCCATCCTCCATCACCCGCATCGTCCGGAACTTGCGGACTTCGATGACGCGGCGGTTGAGACCGTGGCGGCGTTGCTTGAAGAACACCGGACCGGGACTGTCGAGCTTCACGGCTATCGCGATCAGAACCATCAGCGGCGCGACGAGCACGAGCGCGATCGATCCGATCACGAAGTCCTCGACCGCCTTCACGAACCCGCCCCAATCGGCCAGCGGCTTCGTCTTGATGTCCAAGAGGCCAATCGGGCCGATGTGCGATACCGAATGCGTCGCTGCGTCGTCGATGAGATCCGATTTCAGGTGAGTACACACGTGCAGGCTGACCGGCAGCTGCTCGAGCCGCCGCGCGACGTCGGCTGTCCGCCGGTCGGCCGAGGCCGGCAGCGCGATGATGATCTGGTCGATCTCGCCCGCGCGGCCAAACGCGATCAGGTCGTCTAGACCGCCACGGGCTTTGCCAGCTTCGGCCACACGAGCGGAGGGATGCCGGCTATCCTCGCGGCGATCGTCGAACACGCCGACGAGGCGGACTGCAAGGCTCGGATCGTTGAGATGCGCAGCAAGTCGTTCCGCGACGCGCCCTTGGCCATAGACGGCGACGCGGGCGTCGAACAGGCCGCGATGCGCCAGATGGGCGAGAACTTTGCGGGCGATCAGACGGGCGCCGAGGACGAAGGTGAGACTGGTCACGGCCCAAGTGCCGTACCAAACCCAGAAATGCGGCTCGGCCGCACCGAACGGGATGGTCAGGCCGAGCATCGCCAGGAACGCAATCAACAGCGCCGACGTGATCCGCAACGGGCTGATCGGCAGGTCGGCGACGCGGCTGAGGTCATAAAGGCCGAAATGGCGAAGGCACAGATAGGCGAACAAGCTCGTCAGCAGGGCGGTCTGCGTGACCATCGGCCAGCGCACCGGCATTTCACCGTACATGGCATAGATGGCGGCCGGGACCACACCACCGATCAACACGCCGATGACGTCCATGAACCCGACGATGTCGACGGCGATACGGCGCGAATAGACATGCCGCTGCGGCGGCTCGGCGCGCGCTCCGTCAGCCGCGACGATGGTGAGCGGCGGGCGGCTAGCGCCTTGCTCGTTCAAAGCCAACTGCGAGGTACTCATTACTCATTCCCCACTATTGGGGGTGCGTCCGCTCCGCGTGCGCAATCCCCATCGCCAGGCTGCTCGATGAGCCGCCGGACCGGGGTAACATGACCGAAAACGGTGAAAATCGCGTTTGCCGTCAATCTCAAACGCTGCGTCCCGATTTAACGAACTGGTCATTGTTCGACCAGCGGCGGGGGGCGGCGCACACCGGTTGGCGCCCCGCCGGGGCTTCGCTATAAGGCGGCACGCAAGGGCCTGCCCCACATTGGGACGCAGCACCCGGGCCATCCGACACTTGGCCCTAAGGAAAGAGATCATGTCGAAGCCGCAAAAGCCGAACCGCCCCGACGCCCGCCTGCCCAAAGGCTTCCGCGATTACGCAGGCGAGGAGCTGCGCCAGACGACGCGCATGCTAGCGACCATCCGCGAGGTGTATGAGCGCTATGGCTACGAGCCGCTCGAAACCCCGGCGTTCGAATATACCGACGCCCTCGGCAAGTTCCTGCCCGACCAGGACCGCCCCAACGCCGGTGTGTTCTCGTTGCAGGACGAAGACGAGCAGTGGATGAGCCTGCGCTACGACATGACCGCGCCGCTCGCCCGTTATGTCGCTGAGAACAAGCAGACGATCCCGACGCCCTATCGCCGCTATACGATGGGCCCGGTCTGGCGCAACGAGAAGCCCGGTCCCGGCCGCTTCCGCCAGTTCATGCAATGCGACGCCGACACCGTCGGCACCGACAACGTCGCCGCCGACGCCGAAGCCTGCATGCTGATGGCCGACGTGATCGCAGCCCTCGGCCTCCCGGCGGATCAGTTCAAGATCAAGCTCAACAACCGCAAAGTTCTCGACGGTCTCTTGGAGATCGCCGGCATCGACCCCGCGAGCGAAGCCGACGCCCAGCGCCGCCTAACCGTGCTGCGCGCCATGGATAAGTTCGACAAGTTCGGCATCGACGGCGTCCGCATGCTGCTTGGCAAGGGCCGCAAAGACGAGAGCGGCGATTTCACACAAGGCGCAGGGCTTCCCAGTTCGGCAATCGACTTGATATTGGAATTTCTCGACTTGCCTGTGTCTCATTTTACCGAATGGTGGCCGGACGACGCATCGATGGTTCAGCAGATTACTGAAAGCTTCGCCTCGACCGAATTGAACGAAAACAACAACTTCATGAAGGGACTTGAAGAGATATTGCAGATACTTCGACTGACGGTTGCCGCGGGTTACCCGTTGACCCAGATCAACTTCGACCCCTCCGTCGTCCGTGGCCTCGACTACTATACTGGCCCGGTCTTCGAAGCCGAGCTGACCTTCCAGGTCCAGAACGAGGACGGCGAGACGGTGCGTTTCGGTTCCGTCGGCGGCGGCGGCAGGTACGACGATCTCGTCGCCCGCTTCACCGGTCAGAAGGTTCCGGCAACCGGCTTCTCGCTCGGCCTGTCGCGCCTGCAATCTGCCCTCACCTTGACGAAGAAAACGAGCAACGAAGCCCTCGGCCCCGTCGTCGTCCTGGTGATGGATAAGGCGGAACTGCCGCGTTATCAGAAGATGGCGTCGGATCTGCGCAAGGCCGGCATCCGCGCCGAAATGTACTTGGGCACCTCGGGCATGAAGGCGCAGATGAAATACGCCGACAAGCGCGGCGCCCCCTGCGTCGTCATCCAGGGCTCCGACGAGCGGGCCAAAGGCGAGGTCCAGCTCAAGGACCTGATCGAAGGCG
>JAPXTA010000054.1:20704-30737 GCA_033812735.1 Hyphomicrobiaceae bacterium
ATCAAAGACAATGCCGAATGGAAGGCGAGCCGTCCCGCGCAGTTGTCGGTTTCCGAAGACAACCTCGTCGCCGCCGTCCGCGACATCCTGGCCCGCCATACCTGAGCTTATAGGATCGTCATCCCGGCCCCGGATCGTGGTCCGGGGTAAACTGCGGCCGGGACCCACGACATCGTGCCACTTCCTCACCGGGCGCGGATCGAGAAGCCACGCAACATCGATAGACTCTCCGTCCACCGCCTCGCGGAGGCTTGTCATGGGTCCCGCCCTGCGGCGGGATGATGACTGTGACGATGAGATTTAGCGGCCGAACCGAACAGACGCGGGCGAAGGCCGGGACCCACGGCAGCACGCAAGATTCCCGCGACGGATTTCAGCGCGCCCCTCGTTTCCATCCATGACAGGCGAGCACGAAGCCGGACACCGGCAGGCGTGAGCCCGACACCCCCGGGTCGGGGCATGGACAACGAGGTAGATATGTCTAGCAAAAAGAAAATCGCGATCGCAGCCGGCGTCTTGGTAGGCCTTGGCGCCATCGCTACCGTCGCAGCCCAACAGCATCGCGGCTGGGACCACGGCGGACGCGGCGGCCACGGCATGGGCCGCGGCGACCATATGGGCCAAGGCATGGGCGACGGCGACATGCGCGGTCGCGGCTGGTTCAACCGCAGCCTGACCAAGGACGCGCATGACACCCGCACGCGCGAGCGCTTTGCAGCACTCGACAAGAACAGCGACGGCTTCATCGATGCCGCCGAAATCGAAGCCTCGTTCACCGACCGTCAGGGTCGTGGCGGCTGGATGCGCGGACGCGGCGGCGAAGGCCGCCAAGCCGGACAACCCGGTCAACGAATGCTCCAACGCTTCGACGACAATAAGGACGGCAAGGTCACCAAGGACGAGTTCCAGGCGCACGTGAAGAAGCGCTTTGCGCAGATGGACCTCAACAACGACGGCAAGATCTCCGATGAAGATCTCCCACCGATGATGCGCGGCCGCAATGTCCTCGCTGGTGAAGGCCAGGGTGCCGGAATGGGTCGCGGTGGACGCGGCGGCATGGGCGGCCCGGGTGGCGGCCAAGGTGGTATGGGCTGGCTGCGCGGCGCCGATGCCAACAAGGACGGCTCGATCACGCTCGACGAAGCGGTTGCTGCCGCGACGAAGGAATTCGATCGCTTCGACCGCAGCAAGGACGGCACCGTCGACACCGCCGACTTCGATGCGCTGAAGAAGGAAATGACCGACTATCGCGTCAAGCGGTTCGTTCACAACTTCGGCGCCGACAAGGACGGCAAGGTCTCCAAGGACCAGTTCTTCGCCAAGGCCAACGAACGCTTCGCCTCGATGGACCGCAACAGTGACGGCACGATCTCGCGCGACGAGATGCCGGGTCGTCGCGGGATGATGGGTCACGGTGGTAAAGGCGGCGACGGTCACATGGGCCGTGGCGGCATGGGCGGTCCTGGCATGGGCGGCCCCGGTATGGGCGCCCCTGGCGCAGCACCGTCCGAACCCAAGAAGAACTGACACTCGCCATGTTGCCAGCTCGATCGAGGCCGGCAGTTGTGAGCAGCGGAGCAATCCCTGACCCGGACGCTGCCCCGTCTGCTATGCCTCGATCCCGTTCCCTTCCTGTCACCCCCGTGGCAGGAAGGGATCAAAGTCGCAGGGTGGAGGTGGCGAGCGTGCCGGTGAAGGGGGGCGACGACGGTGTGAAGGCCGACGATGCCACCTTGCTGGCAAAGACGGCTCACGGCGAGAGTGCGGCCTTCCGCCTGCTGGTCGAACGCCACATCGGCAACGTGACAGCTATCGCCCGCGGCATGCTGCGCGACCCGGCCGAGGCCCAGGACATCGCCCAGGAAGCCTTCCTTCGGCTCTGGCGGCATGCCGGCGAATTGGAACTCGGCAGTGGTGGCGTGAAGCCTTGGTTGCGCCGCGTCGTGTCGAACATGTGTATCGACCGCATGCGAGCCAGCCGGAACACCACGCTGGTCGACGAGGTACCCGAAACCGCCGAACCGGCCACGCAGGGCACCGCACTCGAGGAGCAGGACATGGCCAAGCGAGTCCGCATGGCGCTCGACGCCCTCCCCGAACGGCAGCGCCAGGCGTTGACGCTGTTTCATTTCGAGGGGCTGAGCCAGCTCGAAGTCTGTGACGTACTAGGGATATCGGAAGACGCCGTCGAATCGCTGCTCGCACGCGCCCGGCGGACATTGAAGACGGCTTTGAAGGACGAATGGCGCCAACTCCTGCCGGACGGGGCGGCGGAGGGAGGAACGACATGACGAAGGATACGGATAAGAACCAGATGGCACTCTCGGACGCAGATATCCTGCGCCAGATCGAGGCCTATGGCGCGGACAAGGCACGGTGGCAGACGCCGGCCGGCAGTACCGCCTTGAAATCTCCGCCAGCCGCGGCAGCATTGCGCGAAGCCGAAGCGCTCGATCGCTTGCTGGCGATGGCAGCGCCGAAGAAGGCGGCGGCGGATGACGCGTTGCTGGTCGACCGTATCGTCGCCGCAGCCGAGAGAACGCCGCGCGTCGCAACCGGCAAACCGCATGCACCTGTGGCCGCGCCGAAGCGCGCCGTATCCGAGAGCGCGCCCGGCAATGTCATCACGTTCCAGCGCCGCACGGCGTTCGGACGCGTGTTCGGCAGTGACTTGCGCCGCGGCTTCGCGGTTCTCGCGGCATCGCTCGTATTGGGGCTTTCCATCGGCCAGTCCGGCTTGATGGACCGCGCGGTCGTTGGCCTCGAAGAAATAACAGGCGTCGCGATCGCGCCTGTCACGCAAGATATTGCGGGCGTTCTGTCGATCGAACCCACCGGCGACGAGTTCTGATATGTCCGACCAACCGACGCCCGTCACCGCCGCACCTAAACGCGCATCGCGCTGGCTGAAACTCGCGCTTATCTTGTCGCTCGCCCTCAACGTGCTGCTGATCGCCAGCATCGCAGGAGCGATCTGGCGCGGCGGAGCAGGTTCGTGGGGCGGGCGAGGCGCGGGCAACATCGTGAGCTTCATGGCATCGCTGCCGGCCGAGCGCCGCGCAGAGCTGATGCAGAAGTCGAAGGGCTTGCGCGATCAGAGCCGGGCGTTGCGGCAAGCGGCGCGACAAGCCGCACGTGAGCGGGCGGACGCGCTCGTGGCCGAACCGTTCGACAAGCAGCGCTTCATCGACGCGCAAACCCGCCAGGTCGAGGCCGAGGGAAAATTGCGCCTGCTGTTCCGCGATATCATCGCGGAAGCCGCATCCAGCATGTCGCCGGCCGAGCGCCGCGCCTTCCTCAATTGGCGCGACCGCCGCGGCGGCCCGCCCGGCGACATGGCCGACGAGCCGCCCGCAAAGCGCTGATCATCCGAACACATCTTTGCCCGCAGATGCGTCAACCGATCGTTAACCTTTGAAGTGAACGTCATTCAAAATACTTGACGGCGCGTTTGCGTAATCGTAATTGAATGACGTTCAGATACAAAGGTACCGGTTGTAAGCGATGGTCTTGCTCAAACGTCTTCTGACATCCGCACTCCGTAACTCTCTCAAACGGCTGACAGACGAACCGGCAGCGCCGCCGTCCCCGAAGCGGCCCTTGCAGCTGCGGGTCATCGACGGCGGGAAATCCCCAGCAAAAGTCTCGCGTCAACCTCCGAGTTGCCATGACATCTCGGCATCGTCGCGCCCCATGGGATAGACTTCCGCGAATCACCCGTAACGCGTCACCCGTCCCAGCGCCGATCCACCTGCGCCGCCGCCCGTCTTGTAGTTCTGAAGGATAAGCCGATGTTCAAATCGCTGATGACCGCGCGCCGCTTCGCGCCGCTGTTCTGGTGTCAGTTCTGCTCGGCCCTGAACGACAACTTCCTCAAGAACGCGCTCGGCATGCTGGTGTTGTTCGGCTTCGGCACCGAACTCGCGGCCCAGCCGAAGGAGACGGCGGCGCTCCTGATTACGTTATCGGGTGTGATTTTCATCGCCCCATTCTTCTTTCTGTCGGCGCTCGGCGGCGAACTCGCCGACAAGTACGACAAAGCGAGGATCGCCGAGTACGTGAAGCTCGCCGAAATTCCTGTCGCGCTGATCGCCGCCGCCGGCTTCTACCTTCACTCGATCCCGATCCTGTTCGCAGCCCTGTTCGGCTTCGGCGTGCTTGGCGCGTTGTTCGGCCCGGTGAAGTACGGCATCCTCCCCGAGAAGCTGACGACCGAAGAGCTTTCCTCCGGCAACGCACTTGTCGAAGGCGCGACGTTCCTTGCTATCCTGCTCGGCACCATCGGCGGCGGCATCGCCGTCACCAATACCAAGAGCCCTGAGATCATCGTCGGCATCATCGTCGTGTTGGCAATCGCGTGCTGGCTGTTCGCCAAGGCGATCCCGGAAAAAGGCGCGGCAGCGCCCGACATCCGCATCAACCGTAACCCGCTCGCCTCCACCTTCGCGCTGCTTCGCGAACAGCGGACCGACAAGCGCATCAACGTCGGTGCCCACATCACGTCGTGGTTCTGGCTGACCGGTGTCGTCGCACTGTCGCTGCTGCCGATCCTCATCAAGGAGCAGTTGGGCGGTAACGAGAACGTCTATATCGCGTCGCTCTCGACGTTCGTGCTCGGCATTGCCCTCGGCTCGATGCTGGCTGCGAAAGTCAGCCACCACAAACCGAACCTGTCTCTCGTACCGCTCGGTGCCGTATTGATGGCTGGCTTTGCCTTCGCGCTCGCAGCCATCGCCTGGTTCGTCACCCCGCCACCGTCGCCGCTCGGCTTGATCGAGTTCGCACAAGCAAAGCGCGGACTCGCCTCGTTCGGTGCACTATTCGGCCTCGCCTTGGCCGGCGGCTTGTTCATCGTGCCGTCGTTCGCAGCGGTGCAGAGTTGGTCGCCACCCGACCGGCGAGCACGCGTGATCGCGTCGGTGAACGTCCTGAACGCGCTCTACATGACGACGGCCGGCGCCGTGCTCGCTGTGCTACAGGCGTTGTCGGTGCCGCTCGGCGCCCTCTACGCACTGCTCGGCGCCGCGACGCTCATCGTCCTCGTCTTCATCGTCCGCTCTTGGGGAGAGGAGGGCGTTCGGGATTTCGGGCGCCTGATGTTTCAACTCGTCTACAAACTCGAAGTGACCGGCATCGACAATCTCCCGAAGGAAGGTACGCCGACCGTCATCGCCCCGAACCACGTCAGCCTGCTCGACGCGCCGATGCTGCACACCCTGCTGCCGCGCCACGCAGCTTTCGCGGTCAATACGGAAATCGCCGAGACGCGCTGGATGAAGCCGTTCATTTCGCTCGTCAACGCCTACAAGCTCGACCCGACGAAGCCGCTCGCCGCGCGCGGTCTCGTCAACGTCGTCAAGGAAGGCCGTACCGTCGTCATCTTCCCGGAGGGACGCATCACCACGACCGGCAGCCTGATGAAAGTCTACGACGGCACCGGCATGATCGCCGACAAGGCCGACGCGTTGATCGTTCCGGTCCGCATCACCGGCGCCGAACGTGCGAAGTTCGCGAGCTACCTGCGCCCGACGCAGATCCGCAAGATCTGGCGCCCCAAAGTGTCGATCCACTTCATGCCCGCCATGAAGCTCGGCGTCGATCCGGCACTCAAGGGCAAGGCCCGCCGCCAAGCGGCTGGACAAGCCCTCCAGGACGTGATGGCCGCAACCGCCGTCGCAACCACGAACACCGACCGCACCATCTGGCAAGCCATCGCCGACAGCGCCAAGACCCGCTCGACAGCCAAGGTCGCGGTGCGCGATCCGATGGGCACTAAGCTCTCGATGAAAAAACTGATCGTCGGCGCGCAAGTTCTGGGGCGCAAACTCGAAGACGGCACGGCAGTAGGCGAGGCCGTCGGCGTGATGCTGCCGAACTCAGCCGGTGTAACAGTCGTGTTCGCCGCGTTGACCGGCATCGGCCGCGTCCCCGCGATGATCAACTTCTCGTCCGGCCCCGCGAGCGTCCGCGCGACGTGCAAGGCGGCGACGATCAAGCGCGTCCTCACCTCCCGCGCATTTATCGAGAAGGGCAAGTTACAGCCCCTCGTCGACGAGATGTCGAAGGACGTGCAGATCGTCTATCTCGAGGACATCCGCACGGCGATAGGCACGAAGGACAAGATCGCTGGCCTCCTCGCAGGCTCCCGCCCGCGTGTGCGCCGCAATCCTGAAGACGCAGCCGTGATCCTCTTCACGTCAGGGTCGGAAGGCACGCCGAAGGGCGTCGTGCTCTCGCACAGGAACCTGCTGACCAACATCGCGCAGGGTATGAACCGCGTCGATATAAATGCCGAGGACAAGGTCTTCAACGCGCTTCCGGTGTTCCACTCGTTCGGCTTGACGGTCGGCACGCTGATGCCGCTCGTCTATGGCGTGCCGCTCTATATGTATCCGACGCCGCTGCACTACCGGATCATCCCGGAACTCGTCTACGACAGCGAAGCGACGATCATGTTCGGCACCGACACGTTCCTCAACGGCTACGCCCGCGTCGCCCACCCCTATGACTTCCGCAACGTGCGCATCGTGCTCGCTGGCGCTGAGGCCGTGAAGGAACGGACACGCGCTATGTATATGGACAAATTCGGCGTCCGCATCCTGGAAGGCTACGGCATCACGGAGACCTCGCCCGGCCTCGCGATGAACTCGCCACTCGCCAACAAGACCGGCACGGTCGGACGTTTCGTTCCCCTGATTGAGCACCGCCTCGAAGACGTGCCCGGCATCGACGCCACCCAAGGCGATTTGAAGGTCGGCCGCCTCTACGTGAAGGGCCCCAACATCATGAAGGGCTATCTGCGCGCGGAAAATCCGGGCGTGCTCGAACCGGTCAGCGACGGCTGGTACGACACCGGCGACATCGTCGGCATCGACGGCCAGGGCTTCGTCAAGATCATGGGCCGCGCCAAGCGCTTCGCCAAGATCGGCGGCGAGATGGTATCGCTCTCGGCGGTCGAAGCGTTGGCCTCGGAGATTTGGCCGAGCGCACCACTCGTCGTCGTCTCGGTGCCGGATGCCCGCAAGGGCGAACGCCTCGTGCTCATGACATCGGATACCAAGATCGCGCGCGATGCTTTCATCCGCCACGTCCGCGAGAAAGGCGTCAGCGAGTTGAACATCCCCGCCGACATCATGCTCGTCGACAAGATCCCCCTCTTGGGCTCCGGCAAGGCCGATTTCGTGACGGCGACGAAACTCGCGAAAGACAAGATAGCAGCCAAGAGCGCGGCGTAAGCCCGTCCCTTCTCCCCGCGAAGGATGGGGAAAGGGGATTAACTGTCCCCATTAACGCTCGCGATACGCGTGGCTTTCTTAGTTTCGCAACTTCGCGCATAGTACCGCCACCTTCGACTGGGCCGGGATGTCTAGCTAGCGTCCAGACAGGGTCGAAGATGCTGCGGGCGCGGGCCGGAGATGGTCCCTTGAGCAATCGGGATGTCGGTCCCCGCCGGAGCATGTCGTTGGTGTGACGCCCCACTAGGGGCGCCTATGCGCCCTGAGCCGGAGTACCGGCCCTAGCTTCGACGAGCGCCAACCGCAGCGAGCGGATCGAAATCGAGCCGCACTCCCCTTCCCCCATTCGCGGCTCGTAAAGTAGATCCGTGCCCGGCCATTTCTGTTTGCGCCAGCGTGTTAACCATCTGAGTTCTGGCTACAGGCGCGTACCGCCGTCACGGCGGAGAAAAAGCCAATGAGTGACGGCGTAGGTCACCGGCGCAGCCAGAGCCAAGACAAGCCAATAGTTGACACCGCCGTAGACCGAGATGAGCGCAGCTAGAAGGAGCGCCGCGATTGCTGCAATCGCCGCGACCCATTGCGACGATACGGGCCCGATCTTGCTCGCTTTGCGCTTGCCGAAGTCGAACAGAGGCACTGTCAAATGATCCGCTTCTCTTTCAGCGCCGCGATGTCGCTGGCGCCGTAGCCGAGCTCCTTCATGATCTCGTCGGTATGTTCGCCAAGCACGGGAGCACGATGACGGATCGAGCCGGGCGTCTCCGACAGCCACACCGGCACCTTGGCGAGCGGGGCAGGCTTCAGCATGCCAGGGAAATCGGTCGGCTGGAAGAACTTCATCGCATTGATATGCGGATCGTCGAGCGTCTCTTGCGGCTTCAGCATCGGACCTGCCGGTATCGACGCAGATTCGAGCAAAGCAATCGCATCCTTCGACGTCCGCTCCGCACACCACTTGCGCATCCGCTCGGAAATGATCTCGCCGTTGTTGCCGCGCGAAATGTCGTCCTTGAAGCGCGGATCGGTGAGCCAGTGTTCTTCGCCCATCAGCTTCGCCCAGCGCACGAAAAGCGGATCGCCGACCACCTGCGTGACGATCCAACCATCCTTGGTCTTGAACAAATCGACCGGCGCGGAAGTCTGCCCGCGATTGCCTGTCGGTACGCGATCGGGCTTGATCACCGCCTGCTCGATCAGTAGCGCGTTCGACACGGTCACCGCCGTGGCAAGCAATGCGCCCTCGACCATTTGCCCTTGTCCCGTCGCCTTCCGGTGCATCAGCGCCGCCATCGTGCCGAATGCGCAGTGCAGCGCCGTTCCGAAATCGACGTAAGCGGCCTGCGCGCGATACGGCTGCTCCTCGGTGCCGGTCATGTAGACCGCGCCCGACATCACTTGCCCGATCGCATCGAACCCGACGCGGTGGCTGTAAGGCCCGCCGTGCCCGAACGCCGACACCGTCGTCAGGATGATGTCCGGCTTCACCGCCTTGAGGCTCTCGTAGTCGAGCTTCATCGCTTTGAGCGTCTGCGGCGGCAGATTGGCGACCACGACATCGGCCGTCTTGATGAGACGCCGCGCGACCTCCTGCCCCTCGGGCTTCATCGGGTCGAGCGTCATGCCGCGCTTGTTGCGGTTCATCTGCATGAACAGCGCGCCGTCGTTCGTCGCGGTCACAGGCGCCTGGAAACGGTCTTCGCTGCCCGTCCGCTTCTCGATGCGGATGACATCGGCGCCGTGCTCGGCGAGCAGCGTCGCGCAATACGGCCCCGCGATATAGCGCCCGAAATCGAGAACGCGAATCCCCTTGAGCACACCGGTCATGACATTTCCCCTGCCGTCGTCGTTGGTGGCCTTGCGCGAGCAAAGCCTTTGGCACAATCAGCACGGGTCGAGACGGAAACGTCAACGCAAATCTGGTTAGGCCAGATCTGCTTAAGGACGCTGTGCACCGGGCGCAATGCCGGTCCGGTCACCTCGGCCGCTGCTGGCGGTCGGCCGTTGCGACGGCGTCGGCCGCTGAATGCAGGCGCGCGGATTGACGAGGCCGAGCTTGCATCGAAGTGACGCCAAGCGCTGCAGGTCTATCGCAGCCTGATTGACGTTGACGTTGGCTGACACGCCGTTACCCGCTGATTGTGCGAGCGCCGGAGCCATGTGCGTGAAGAGCAGTGCGGCTGCCACGATGAGGGTCTTCATGATCTCACTCCAGGACGGGATGGATTGACGACAGGAGCTTGTCAGAGTGCAATTGAACCTGCCGTGCCGGCGAGCACAGCATGCAGCACGCGACCATCGGCCCTCCGCGTCACACATGCCCGAGCCCTTCCCGTTTGAAGTGAGCTGTCGGATAGTCGGCGCATCGACGGGCGGAGGACCAAGCATGACGACGGCATCCAACTGGCGCGATCGCGCCGGCACCACGTTTGCGGTGGAAAAGACGCCAGCCACAGCCCGCCGCGGGATGGTCGTGACCAACCACCCGCTCGCCTCTGCTGCAGGCGCCGAGATGCTGGCCGCCGGCGGCAATGCCGTCGATGCCGCAATCGCCGCGCTGTTCACATTGACGATCGTAGAACCGATGATGGTTGGCATCATGGGCGGCGGCATGGCGCACATCCGTTTGAAGAGCGGCCGGCACATTATCCTCGACGGCCTATCGACTGCGCCGGCGGCTGCACACGAAAACATGTACACGCCGCTCGAGAATGGCATACCGAACTCGCTCGAGGTGGAAGGCCGCGAAAACGCTGTCGGCGCAAAATCGGTCGCATCGGCAGGCGCCTTGCGCGGTT
>JAPXTA010000055.1:0-30041 GCA_033812735.1 Hyphomicrobiaceae bacterium
CTGCGGTCCCGGACAGCGATCAACCACAGACGCGCTGAAGAACACTTGTTCATCGACCAAAGCCAGTTGCCTTCGAGCGCGCGACCTGATCAATTTTGCGCCAAGGCGCGGCACATCCGCCCCCCCCCCGAACAATGAGCGCACATCGTGCCTCTCTGCGGAGTTCTGATCGATGCAAAGAACCTTCATGTTGGCCGTCACGATCGCGGGGACGTTCTTGGCGTCGGCTGCGGCATTCGCCCAGGCCCCCACAGGCAAGATTACCGTCATGACATCCTTTTCGAAGGATGTGACCGATCCCTTCAAAAAAGCATTTGAGGCGGCGCATCCAGGAGCGACGGTCGAAATTCAAAATCGCAATACCAATGCTGGCGTGAAGCTGCTCGACGAGACTAAGGCGGCAAACGCCGTTGACATCTTCTGGGCGTCCGCACCCGACGCGTTCGAGGTGCTGAAAGGCAAGAAGCTCTTGCAAGCCTACAAACCGAAAGCAACCGGCATCCCTGAAAAGATCGGCGCCTATCCGATCAACGACAAGGATGGATTCTTCTCCGGTTTCGCAGCGTCCGGCTACGGCATCATGTGGAACGAGCGCTATGTGAAGGGCAACAAGCTGCCCGAGCCGAAGGAATGGCAGGACCTCGCCAAGCCGGCCTACTTCGATCACGTCTCGATTGCGGCGCCGTCTCGCTCCGGAACCACGCATTTGACGATCGAAACGATCCTGCAGGGCGAAGGCTGGGACAAGGGCTGGCGCACGCTGAAAGAGATGGCCGGCAACTTCCGCAACGTCACGGAGCGCTCCTTCGGTGTGCCGGAGGCGGTGAACTCCGGCCAAGTCGGCTACGGCGTCGTCATCGACTTCTTCGCGTTCTCAGCGGCAGCGTCGGGCTTCCCCGTGAAGTTCGTCTACCCCTCCGTAACGACCATCGTACCGGCCAACGTCGCCGTCGTCGCCAACGCGCCGAACAAAACGGGCGCCGAGGCTTTCGTCGAGTTTCTGCTCTCGCCGGCCGGCCAGGAAGTGCTGCTGGAGAAGAGCATTCGCCGCCTGCCCGTTCGCACCGACACCTACGCCAAAGCCCCAGCCGACTACCCAAACCCGTTCAAGGACCCATCGCTCGGCGGCAAGGTCACGTTCGACTCGATGAAATCGGAAAGCCGCACCGCCGTGGTCGATACGCTTTACGACCAGTTGATCACCTTTCAGCTCGACGGCTTGAAGGCCGCGACCAAGGCGATACACGATGCCGAAGCAGCGCTCGCCAAAAAGGACAACGCCGACGGCCGCGCCAAGGTGAAGCAGGCTCGCGACCGCATCGCCGAAATGCCGGTCAACGAGGCACAGGCGTCAGCACCCGAAACCAAAGCAGCCTTCACCGGCGCGAAGGAGAAGTCGGCCCGCCAGGCTGAACTTGAGCAACAGTGGGCGTCGAAGGCGAAAGCCGCATATGCCGAAGCGAAGACGCTCGCCGACGACGCCGCCAAGCTCGCGAAATAATCCGCGAGCTCATCCAAACTGACTGACGCAAGGAATTCGCATGGCCGTCGCCGCATCTGCCTCCGCCGCATCGCGCGGATCGATTGCGGCGCCGGGTCAGGTCGCCCTTGCCGTTTCGATCGCTGCATTCCTCGCCATGTTCCTGGTGATCCCGGTTGCGACCGTGATCTACGTCGCCTTCACCGAGAAGGGGTCAGGCGCCTTCACACTGGTCAACTTCGCCGACTTCGCGCGCACCGACCTTTTCGTGCGCTCGTTCTGGAATTCGATCTACGTATCGCTCGCGACCGTCGTTCTGGCATCGATATTCGCGCTACCGCTCGCTTACATGACGACGCGCTTCGACTTTCGCGGCGCCAGCGCCGTCCAGGCGCTCGGCTTCATCCCCCTCATCATGCCGCCGTTCGCCGGCGCGGTCGCGATGCAGATGCTGTTCGGCCGCAATGGTACGTTCAATCTGCTGCTCGATGAGTGGTTCGGCTTCAAGATCCCTTTCATGGAAGGCCTCAACGGCGTCGTCTTCGCACAAGCCGTGCACTACTTCCCATTCATCCTCGTCAATGTGTCGGCATCCCTACGCAACATCGATCAATCGATGGAGGAGGCAGCGCAGAACCTCGGCTCGAGCGGCTTCCGCTTGTTCCGCCGCATCGTCTTCCCGCTCGCAATGCCGGGATACCTCGCCGGTGCCAGCTTGGTGTTCGTGAAGGTGTTCGACGATCTTGCGACGCCGCTGCTGCTCAACGTCAAGGATATGTTGGCCCCGCAGGCCTATCTGCGCATCACCTCCATCGGCATCGCCGACCCGATGGGCTACGTCATATCGGTCGTGTTGATCGTTGTCTCGGTCGCTGCGATCGGCCTTGCCGCATGGCTGATGAAGGGGCGCGACTATGCGACCGTCCAGCGCGGTGGCGGCGGTCTCGGCAAGCGCAAGCTGCGTCCACTCGAGTCGGCTGGGGCCTATGCGGTCGTCAGTCTCATTCTGTTTCTCGTCCTCGCGCCGCACATCGGCCTGTTGCTGCTGTCGCTCTCGACAGTCTGGTCGTTCAGCCCGCTGCCGGATGCCTACACTCTGGCCCACTACGGCCGCGTCTTCGCGGAGGCCGGCATCTACATCAAGAACACGCTGCTCTACGCCACGCTTGCCGGTCTGATCGACGTCGTGCTCGCCGTCGCTATCGCCTATCTCGTTCTGCGCACCAAGCTGCCCGGCCGTCACTGGCTCGACTGGACGGCATCCGCGGCTCTAGCAATCCCAGGCGTCGTCATCGGCATCGGCTACCTGCGCACCTTCTTCGGCGTGAAGATGCCCGATGGGTCATCGCTCGCCGCGTTCTGGTTGATCATCGTCATGGCCCTCGCCATCCGCCGCCTGCCTTACGCCCTGCGCGCCTGTTACGCAGCACTGCAACAGATCTCGCCGTCACTCGAAGAAGCCGCTGAGAACCTCGGCGCCTCGAAGCTGCGCACGGTGAAGCGCATCGTCGTGCCGCTGATGTTGGGCGGCATGCTCGCCGGCTTCGTCACGAGCTTCGCAACCTCGGCGGTCGAACTCTCGGCCACGCTGATGCTGGTACAGAACACGTCCGACGCGCCGCTCGCCTACGGCCTCTATGTCTTCATGCAGTCGCCGGCAGGGCGCGGTCCAGGCGCGGCACTCGGCATCATCGCCGTCGTCCTCGTCGCCCTCTGCTCGCTCGCATCGAATTACATCGTCGAGCGCAACAACAAACAACGCCATGCGCGCTGACCGGGGGAGCGAACCGATGTCTGGCATCATATCCGGCAAGAGTGGCGGCCTCGATATTCGCGGCGTCAACGTCTCGTACGGCAGCAATCACGTTCTCAAGAACGTCGATCTCGCCATCCGCCCCGGCGAGTTCTTTGCCTTCCTCGGCCCCTCCGGTTGCGGCAAGACGACGTTGCTTCGATTGATCGCCGGCTTCAATCGCGCATCCAGCGGCGAGGTTCTACTCGACAGCGCCGACATAACGCGCCTGCAACCGTGGGAGCGTAACGTCGGCATGGTGTTCCAGAGTTACGCGCTCTGGCCGCATATGACGATCGCGCGGAACGTCGCCTTCGGTCTCGAAGAACGTCGCCTGCCACGCACCGAAATCGATCGCAAGGTCTCCGCCGCGCTCTCGCTCGTCGGTCTCGAAAACCTCGCTGCACGCTACCCGGCGCAACTCTCAGGCGGCCAACAGCAACGCGTCGCCCTCGCCCGCACCATCGCTATCGAGCCAAAGGTGTTGCTGCTCGACGAGCCGCTGTCGAACCTCGACGCACAGATGCGTGTGCAGGTGCGCCGCGAACTGCGCGAACTCCAGCAGCGGCTCGGCCTCACCGCGATCTTCGTCACGCACGACCAGGAGGAAGCCAACGCCATCGCCGACCGCATCGCCGTCATGAAGGACGGCGTCATCCAGCAAGTCGGCACGCCGATGGAACTCTACGAGCATCCCGCCAACTTGTTCGTCGCGGGTTTCCTCGGCACCGCGAACATTCTCGCCGGTCGCGTGGTGGGCAGCGGCACAACCCAGGCCTTCGAGATCGCAGGTGGCGCCACGATCGCACTGCCAGCCGCTGCCAAGTCAGCCAGCGGCGATAGGCTCGTCTTCCGGCCTCAGCACGTCACGCTCGCGCGCAGCGCCGACATCGAACCGAAGGCACTGCGCGGCACCGTACGGGAACGCGAGTTTCTCGGCGCGAACGTTCGTTACACGATTGCATCAGAAGCGGGCGCCATCGTCTGCGAACAGCCATTCATCAACAGCGACGCACTGCTTAGAGAGGGCGACGGCGTGGACGTGTCCATCGCCGGAAGACATCTGACCGTATTGAGCGCGTAGCCGCAATGGCGTCGCCGGTTTGAGAGCCTCGCCTGCCTTCGAACCCGTCGGGACCACGAAGCGACGATCGACGCCCTGAATAATCGAGGAAACTTGGTACCGCCTCCCCGGCTCGAACGGGGGACCTCTAGATCCACAATCTAGCGCTCTAACCAGCTGAGCTAAGGCGGCATCCCGGTGGTCGCACCCAAGGCGAACAGAACCGGCGCCGATGGCCTGGCGACCGTCGACGATGCGGCGCAAAATAGTCGCGCAGGTCGCTTCTGCCAAGACACAAAATGACACCCGGAAAAGCAACCCAGCCAGCCACCGTCTCGCTGGCAGAAAAACCAACAATATCCACGCGTTTTGAAAGAGTTACTGAACTTCGGAGCCGGCAAATGAAACGAGGCTCTAGGCCGACAGTTCCCGGAACCGGACGAGAAAGGCCCGTTGGGCATCCGCCACCGGCATTGGTGATAGCTGTGCGAGCCGATCCGCCAACCGCCCCGGCAATGCGGGGCTGCCGAAGAACTCGCTAGCCTCGTCAGCGGCAAATCCGGCCAGCCGGGTTGCCTCGTAATACGCCGCAAAGCGATCCGCCTCTTTGATCAGCGCGGAGACGTGGGCCGGCAATTCAGCCGGCAGCCCAAACCGCCGATGGATCGCGCCCAAAAGCCTGATCTCGAAGGCCTTGTAGTCGAGACCGATCGCCGCCTTGAACGGGCTGATCAAGTCGCCGATGACATATTCAGGAGCATCGTGAAGCAGCGCGGCAAGGCGCCAGCTATTCGGCCAGCGGCCAAGTGCACCGGCAATTTCTTCGACGACGAGTGCGTGCTGCGCCACCGACAGCGCGTGATCCCCGACCGTCTGCCCATTCCAACGGGCCACCCGGGAGAGCCCGTGAGCAATATCCTCGATCTCGATGTCGAGAGGTGAGGGATCGAGCAAGTCGAGCCGCCGGCCCGACAGCATCCGCTGCCAAGCGCGGGGCGGATTGGATGGACGTGAGTGAGTCATGAGCGAGGTCTAGAGAATGGTGACGGCATCTGTCCAGGCCGTCGACGCATCGCACATCACGGCAGCTTGAATGCCTTCTGCAATTTGGCGCAGTCGGCGTGCCGATGACAGCCATCGATATGATCGTTCACGAAACCCATCGATTGCATGAAAGCGTAGACGGTCGTCGGCCCGACAAAACGGAAACCTTCCTTCTTGAGAGCCTTCGATATTTTCACCGACAACTCCGTCTGCGGCGGGACTTCGCCTCGCTTGAAGCGGTTGATCTGCGGTTTGCCGTCCAGGAAGTCCCAGAGAAAATTGGCAAGGGATGTCTTCTCTTGAAGGGCGAGATAGGCCCGGGCGTTGTCGATGGTTGCTTCGACCTTGAGCCTGTTTCGCACGATACCCGCGTCCGCCATCAGCCGCGCAAAATCCTTGTCCGTATAGCGCGCGATCTTCACGGCGTCGAACCGGTGAAACGCCTTTCGGAAATTCTCACGCTTCCGCAGGATCGTGAGCCAAGACAAACCGGATTGAAACCCTTCAAGGACAAGCTTTTCGAATAGCTTCTGATCGTCGGCGCAAGGCACGCCCCATTCGTTGTCATGATACCTCTGATAGACCGGATCATCCATCCCGGGCCAGGAACAGCGGATGAGATCGGCGGACGGCAATGGACGGCTCATAGATCGATCACCGGCTTGTTCGCGACACTGGTCTTATAGCGCTCGACCGCCGCCGGATCGATCGTGACGGCGGTGCCGGTCGAGATGATCGGCTGCGCCTTCTCCAGAGCCTCGGCTACACGGTCGAGGCGCACGAGCGCCAAGGCTCGTCCACCAACAGACGTCCCTATTGCGCCGATCACGGCATCGCCCACCTTGAGGTCGCCACCCGCCTCGAGTGCCGCGCCGGACACCCGAACGACGCGCTTGCGAACGACCGTCTTGTTCTGCATCCGCGAGACGACTTCTTGCCCGACGTAGCAGCCCTTCGTGAACGACACCCCATTTGTCAGATCGAAATTCGCTTCGTGCGGATAGGCATCGCCCAGCGCGTAGTCGAACCCAGCTTCCGCTACCCCAGCGTCAATCCGCGCTTGTTGGTAGGCCATTTCGTCACTCATCGTAACGCCCGACAGCTGCCGGATGGGCTGCTCGCGGTCAGACAATGTCACGATCAATCGCACCCCAAGACGGCTGTCGCGCGGGTCCGCAAATGTTTCCACGACCTCAGCCTCGTACGTGAACGAGGTCGGCCGAACACCGAGCGGTAGCCACCACACCGCCGCGACAGCTTGCTGAGCACTGAGGTCCTTGATCTCGACCTTTGCCCGCAACCGGTAGAGCGTCAATCGCTTGACCAACTCGCCGGCTTTGTCCCGGCGAACATCCAACAGAAAGCCCGCGGCAGTGCGCACGGCCAAGAACTCGAACAAGATCTTGCCTTGCGGATTGAGCAGCGCCGCAAAACGGGCGCTACCCTCGTCCATGCCATCGAGACTATTCGTCACGAGGTTGTCGAGAAATGCCGCGGCATCCTCACCCGTGACGGCGACGACGCCGCGATCGGACAGGATTGCACACAGGGCGCTTGTATCGCTCATGCCGTCTTATCCACGTGGTCGTACCAGAAGGGTCCCATAGCGCTTTTTTGGAAAGATCAGCAAGGCGGCCGGACCAATCACATCTCCGGCTTGTCAACCGGCGCGGATGCATACCACGGCGCCGGCGACTTTCGACTGAAGATCGGCTGGTCCTGGTTGCGCCGCGATCCAATTTGATGGATTTGGATAGAGGCTGGCGTCGAAATAGTCGGCGCCCTTCAAAGGATACTCCTTGAAGCAAGAGGTCGACATCCCCGCTGTGGCACCGGTTTCGGCCATGAGCGTGCTGCTCAAGGTGTTCGCCATCGGCCTGACGCAGATCATCGGCTGGGGAACGAGCTTTTCGGCCATCGCAGTTCTCGGCACCAAAATCGGAACGGACCTGAACCTCCCGCGTGAAGTCATCTTCGGTGGCGTGACGTCGATGCTCATCGTCGGCGCGTTTTTTTCGCCGTACTGCGCCGTGCTGGTGGAGCGGCACGGACCACGCCTTATGATGGCGTTCGGCAGCCTGATGGGTGCGGCCGCACTGGGCCTCATCGCCATTGCAAATGGTGTCGCAGTCTATTGGATCGGGTGGGGCCTGTTCGGAGCAGCCGTGCCACTGGCGCTTTCCAACACCGCCGTGCCGGCAGTCGTTCACGTATCAGGTCCCTATGCCCGGCGCGCCGTTACCGGATTGACGATAATCGCCGGCGTGACGTCCGCATTCTTCTTGCCGATCGGCGCTTGGCTCGAGTCTCACATTGGCTGGCGGCAAACGTTCGGCCTCTACGCGCTGCTCCACATTGTGATTTGCATTCCGCTCTATTGGTTGTTCCTGCCGCCAGGCCGCATCGCCACAAAAGCCGGCAGCAACGGCGCCGACGCGCCATGGGAGGGCGTGCTGGCACCGCATCAGCGACAGCGCGCTTTCGTCCTCTTGTCTGTTTGGGGTTGCCTCGAAGGCGTCTTGGTCTGGGGCTTCAACATGCAGGCGATCGACATTCTGCAGGGCCTAGGACTGTCCACAACGGCGGCGATCGGCGTCTGGATGTTGGCCGGACCATCCCAGTCCGCGTCGCGCATTGGCGACCTGTTCCTGGCCGGCCGTTACTCCGTCATATCGCTCGGCATCGTCGCAGCAGCACTCGCCCCGATCGGCTTTGGGGTGCTGCTTCTGGCCGGCAGCAATGCTTGGTCCGCCTCGATCATGGCAATCTGCTACGGTCTCGGTCATGGCCTGTTCGTAATTGCCCGCAACATGCTCCCGCTCCGCTTGTTTGGCCTCAAGGAATTCGGCCTCGTCATGGGCCGCCTCGGCTTGCCCCAAAACTTGGCGAACGGCGTGGCACCGCTGCTCTTTGCGGCCGTGCTGATCCATTCAGGCGCCGACGGGGCCGTCTGGATCGCCTTCATTTGTTCGATCCTGTCGCTGGGCGCCACCCTCCTGCTGGCGCGGGAGCTCGCAACCTCCCGTCCGCCGCCGAGCGCCTCATCAGACGCCGGTTGAATGCTCAAAGCATCTGCGATATATAGGCCACATTCCCTATTGCATCGCATCATCATCGGCTCAGGTGGACGTTAACCACTTGGGACCAGGAGAGCCCCGTTATGAGCAGTCGTAAGCCCCTGATGCCAAAGGCCACGGCCGTGTGGCTGGTCGAGAACACCTCGTTGTCGTTCGACCAGATCGCCGAGTTCTGCGGGCTTCATCCGCTCGAGGTCAAAGGCATCGCCGACGGCGACGTCGCCCAGGGCATCAAGGGCCTCGACCCGATTTCGAACGGCCAGCTGACACGCGAGGAAATCGCCAAAGCCGAGAAGAACAAGGCCTACAATCTGCGTCTCGCGGAAGCGAAGATCGAGATGCCGGTCGTGAAGTCCAAGAAGGGCCCGCGCTACACGCCTGTGTCGCGTCGCCACGACCGGCCCAACGCTGTTCTATGGCTGATCAAAAACCATCCCGAACTCAAGGACGCACAGCTGATGCGCCTGGTTGGCACGACCAAGCCGACGATCGCTGCCATCCGCGACCGCACCCACTGGAACTCCCAGAACCTCGTCCCGCAAGATCCGGTAACGCTCGGACTTTGCTCGCAGATCGATCTGGATGCCGAAGTGGCGAAGGCTGCGCGCCGGGTCGATCGTGAACGCAAGGAAGCAGGCATCGACGTTACGCCCTCGGGCACGACGCTCCTGCCGGTCAACGAAACCGTCGACATTCCAGGAATGGGCCCGCAGCCCACCATGGAGCTGGTGAAGCCGCGCGCCGCCGCAGCGGTCGAAGAAACCGCAGCCGATGAAGAAGCCCGCGTTCTCGAACAATTGAAGCAGATGGGCGGCGGCAAAAAAGACGAAGACGCTGACGAAGAGTAAGTCGGCGCGTATCGGAACGGAGCTTGATCGTTCGCGTTCGGCTTCCGGAGAAGGGAGCCGGACATGGAAACCAACGAACTGCATCGTGGCCGCCTGATCGATCACATCCAGCTGGTCGTGAAGGATCTCGCGGCAAGCCGCCGATTCTACGAAGCCGTGTTGACGTCTCTCGATGTCCAAATCTCGGGCGAAGGCGACGGTTATTTCTGGGCCGACGAGTTGTTCGTCTCGTCGGCCGACAGCCCCGCCGCACAAGGTAAGTTGACCGGCCGGCATCACTTGGCCTTTCAGGCTAAGGATCGCACCGCAGTGGAGCGGTTCCATAAGGCCGGCCTCGCCGCTGGCGGGTTGGACAATGGCCCACCGGGCGAACGCCCGTACCATCCCGGCTACTTCGCCGCGTTTCTGCTAGACCCCGACGGCAACAACATCGAGGCCGTCTACCATGGCGAAGCTAAGCGCAGCGCGCCGTCCGTCTTGATCACATTTTGACCCTGCCACGGCGCCCCCGGCTCTAAGCTGACAAGGCTTGCATGTCGTCCGCCATCTGCGATCTATGGCGCGGAGCAGGGGAACGGCGGGGACGGACATGTCAGCGGCAACACCATCGGCCAATCAGTTGGTGATCGAAACGGGAACACCGCCCATTCCCGAAGCCAGGTCATGGCTCTCGGCCTACGATGGCCGCGCTGGTGCCGCGATGAACCTGTCTCAGGCGGCGCCCGGAACACCACCGCCGGCATCGATGATGGCACAGCTGGCAGCCGCTGCCGCCGACCCGGCAACGACAGCTTACGGCCCGATTGCTGGCGAGGACGACTTGAGAGCGCGCTACGCCGCGCATATCGGTGACATCTACGGCGCGGCCATTTCGCAGACCGACGTTGCGATCACCACCGGCTGCAATCAGGCCTTTTTCATTGCCTTGATGGCCGTCGCCAAAGCCGGCGCATCGGTGCTTCTGCCGGAACCCTGGTACTTCAACCACCAGATGACCCTGCAGATGCTCGGCATCGACGTCATCCCGTTGCCCTGCCGGCCGGAAGACGGCTTCGTGCCCGACCCGGAACATGCACTGAGGCTCATACGCCGAGACACCCGCGCCATCGTTCTCGTAACGCCGAACAATCCGACCGGCGCGATCTATCCAAAAGCGACGATCGCGGCCTTCGCCAAGCTGGCAGCCGACAAAGACTGCTGGCTCATCCTCGACGAAACATACCGCGACTTCATGGACGAGCCCGCCGCTCGACCGCATGACCTGTTCCTCGATGCGTCCGCGCGCGCCCACACGATCCAGCTGTATTCGTTCTCGAAATCGTACGCCATGCCGGGGCATCGAATAGGCGCACTCGTTGCGCCGCATCACCTCACCGCGGAAATCGCGAAAATTCTGGATTGCCTGCAAATTTGCGCGCCGCGCGTCGGCCAGAAGGCACTCATATGGGCCATATCCGGCCTCGCCGGCTGGCGCGAACAAAATCGCCAGCTCATTCTCGAGCGCGCAACGGCATTCAAAACAGCGCTTGCAGCCAGCAATCGATCTTGGTCGATCAGCTCCATCGGTGCCTACTTCGCGTATGTGAAGCACCCCTATGGCGGCTCTCCGGCAGTCGAAATTGCAAAGCGCCTCGCGCTCGAAGCCGGCGTCCTCGTTCTCCCCGGCACCTACTTCGGCGGTTCGAGCCAGAACGACCATCTCCGCTTTGCGTTCGCCAATGCCGAGCGGGAGGCCATTGCCGGTATCGGCAACCGGCTGGCCTTGATCGACACCAAATGAGCGACCGTGATCTGCCGGAATGGCTGGTGCAGGCGCTGGCCGCACAATTGGAGCAGACCCCGCGTGAGCCTCTGCGCCGCGCCCAACAGCATCTCTCGGAGGTGTACCGCTCTGGCGGTCACTCCAACCTGGCCATCAGAAGCCGCGAAGAAGCGCTCGCCTACGCGATCGTGCGGATGCCGGCCACCTACGCCGCTTGCGCCAGCGCCTTCGGCAACCTGACCGATGCCGATCCCGCCTTTGCGCCGTCGTCGATGCTCGACATCGGCGCGGGGCCAGGCACGGCAACGTTCGCCGCGGCGGAACATTGGCCTTCGAGCCGCTCGTTCGAACTTTTTGAGCCGCACCCGCATATGGCCGCCATCTCCCAACAGCTTGGCAAAGCCGACCCCCAGGCGCGCGCTTACCGGCACAGCAAGTCGAGCCGCATCTCGGAAATGTCCGGTAGCTTTGATCTGGTCGTCGCGAGCTATGTGCTGACCGAGCAAGACGAGAAAACCGCAGCAAGCCTCGTGCGCGACATGCTGCGCCTCACCACGGGGCATCTTGTCCTTGTCGAACCGGGAACGACGCGCGGATATCAACGTCTGATGGCCGCGCGAAAGGAGCTCGCCGCCCTGGGTGCTACTGTTGCGGCGCCATGCCCTGCAAACCGTCGCTGCCCCTTGCCTCAGGGCGATTGGTGCCACTTCAAGGTCCGGCTCAATCGCCGCAAGGAGCACCGCATCATCAAGGGTGCTGACGCCCCGTTCGAGGATGAACCCTACAGCTACCTGATCCTGACCAAGACCACGCCAGCCGCCACGAACACCGCGCGCATCCTCCGAGAGCCGGCCATCGTCAAGGCCGGCATAGATCTCACACTGTGCACCGCGTCCGGTCTGGAAAAACGGACTATTCCGCGCCGCAACAAAGCCGCGTACAAGGCGGCCAAGCGATGGTCCGCCGGCGATGCGGTCCGTTTCGACCGCGATCTGGCTGAGCCCGAGGAGCCGAACCCATGAGTGCCATCCGCACCCCGCAGAAGTTCTATGCACCCCTCGCCGCCGGCGCACCCGCCCCCCTGCGTCAACTCCCCGTCCGCCTCGAGCGCATGATCCACTTCGTGCCGCCGCACGTCGAGAAGATGCGCGCCAAAGTGAAAGAGCTGATCACCCAAGTCGATGTGGTTCTCGGCAACCTCGAGGACGCTATCCCGGCGGACCAGAAGGACGCTGCCCGCCGCGGCTTCATCGAGATGGCCAAAGCCAACGACTTCGGGAAAACCGGCCTTTGGACACGGATCAACTGCCTGAATTCCCCCTGGGTGCTCGACGACATCATGGAGATCGTACCGGCCATCGGCGACAAACTCGATGTCATCATGCTGCCGAAGGTCGAAGGCCCATGGGACATTCACTATCTGGATCAATTGCTTGCCCAGCTTGAAGCACGGAACGGGATCAAGCGGCCAATTCTCATCCACGCGATCCTGGAAACCGCCGAAGGCGTAAAGAACGTCGAAGCCATCGCCGCGGCCAGCCCCCGCATGCATGGCATGAGCCTAGGCCCGGCCGACCTGGCCGCCTCGCGCGGTATGAAAACGACGCGGGTCGGTGGTGGCCACCCCGACTATGGCGTGCTCGCAGATCCAGGCAGCGACCCGAAAGTGAGCCGTTCTTTTTCGCAGCAGGATCTCTGGCACTATACCTTTGCCAAGATGGTCGATGCCTGCGTGAGCTACGGCATCAAGCCATTCTATGGCCCCTTCGGCGACTTCTCCGATCCCGCCGCCTGCGAAGCCCAGTTCCGCAACGCCTTCCTCATGGGCTGCGTCGGCGCCTGGTCGCTCCACCCCACGCAGATCGAGATTGCCAAGCGCGTGTTCTCACCCGACCCCAAAGAAGTCGAATTCGCGCGCAAAATCATTGCGGCCATGCCGGACGGCACGGGCGCCGTGATGATCGACGGCAAGATGCAGGACGACGCCACCTGGAAACAGGCGAAGGTCATTGTCGATTTGGCGGATTTGGTCGCCTCTAGGGGCTGAGCCGCCCTGTGCGTCATCATTTATGTTGCAGCGCACAATAAAATTCGTTAACGATCTTCTGACGGCGGCGTTCCGCCTCCGTGCCAATCAGTCTAAAAGTCCGCGCGGGCGCATGAATGCCGGCGCGATTTGTGCGCGCGGGTTGAAAAGCTTCCCGATAAAACAAAGAGTTGCACCAACGTGTCTGTTTCACGTGTCGATTGTCATGTGTTCGTGGACTTCGACGGCACGATCGTGCCGCGCGATGTCACCGACTATGTCCTTGAGACTTTTGCAGACCCGAGCTGGCTCGAAATCGAAGCCGATTGGAAGGCCGGCAAGATCGGATCGCGGGAATGCCTCGCGCGTCAGATCGCACTCATCAAGGCTTCACCGGAAGAATTGGATGCCTTGATCGCGTCCATCGACATCGATCCCGGATTTCCTGAATTCGTCAAATTCTGCCGGGACAATGGTCTCGGCATCAGCGTCCTGTCCGATGGACTCGATCGCGCCGTGAAAGGTGTTCTTGGCCGTCACGGCATCGACCTGCCGTTCGCGGCAAATGCGCTGGCGCCGATCGGCAACGACCGCTGGCAATTGACCTTCCCGCACATGAAACCAGCGTGCGTATCTCAATCGGGCAACTGCAAGTGCGCCGCCGCCATGGCGAAAGCAGCACCTGCGACACTCATGGTCGGCGATGGACGTTCGGACTTCTGCATCTCCAACCGCGCGACTTTTGTTCTCGCGAAAGGCAGCCTGGTCGCACACTGCGAAGGTGCGGGCCTGCCGCATGAACCATTCGAAATGTTCGAGCAGGCGACAGCGGCCCTCGCAAGATGGGTGACACGCATGGCCGACGAACAGGCATTCGCAACCGCGAGCACGTCGGCACGCCGCGCGATAGTCAAATGAACTAGACGAGATCGAGCTCCCCGCTTGGCGATCATGTGACCGGCCCTTCACGGGCCCTTTGCTGTGGGGATCGGAAGTAATGCGTTCTTGGGGAATAGAATGACCGGCAACAATCGAGACAACGGCGCAGCAACACAACGAGCCGAGGCAACGCCTCTGTTCTCGCTCGACCGCGTGCGCCGCAAGGCGTCGCATATCCGCCCACTCTACCAGGCGATGAGCTTCGACAAGCATCCGCTGGTGTCGTCCATCAACAAGTACCGCACCATCGGCCGCGCCGTCGGCGTGCGCGATCCATTCTTCCGCGTTCATGACGGCCGCTCTGGCGCGACGACGATCATGGATGGCCAGGAAGTCGTAAACTACGCATCCTACGACTACCTCGGCCTCAATCAGACCGAACAAGTGGCCGCCGCCGCCAAAGCGGCGATCGACACCTATGGAACTTCCGTATCCGCCAGCCGTCTCGTCGCCGGTGAACGTTCGCTCCACCTCGATTTGGAAAGCGAAATCGCCGCCAACTACGAGACGGAAGCAGCCCTCACTTTTGTCAGCGGCCACGCAACCAACGTTGCGACCATCGGTTGCCTGATGACGCCGGACGATCTCGTCGTCCACGATGACTACGTGCACAACAGCGCGCTCGTCGGCATCCAGCTCTCGGGAGCCGCCAAGCACGCCTTCCCGCACAACGACTATGACGCCCTCGATCGCCTGCTTGCCGAGAAGCGTGGCCAATACAAAAACGCCCTGCTCGTCGTCGAAGGGCTCTATTCGATGGACGGCGACTTCCCGGATCTGCCCCGGCTGATCGAACTCAAAGAGAAGTACGGTCTCTGGCTCATGGTCGACGAGGCCCACAGCCTCGGCGTCCTCGGAAAAACAGGTCGCGGCATCTTCGAGCATTTCAACGTCGACCCCGCCAACGTCGACATCTGGATGGGCACACTGAGCAAGACGCTCGGCGCGTGCGGCGGCTATATCGCCGGATCGCAGTCGTTGATCGACATCCTGAAGTTCAAGGCACCTGGTTTCGTCTACTCGGTCGGCCTGTCTGCCCCCTTGGCCGCAGCCTCCCTGGCCGCGCTCCGCGTCCTCAAGGCCGAACCGGCACGTGTCGCCCGCCTCCGCGAGAACGGACAGCGCTTCCTCAAGGAAGCCAAGGCGATCGGCCTGGATACGGGTCCGAGCGCCGGCTATTCCGTCGTCCCCGTGATGGTTGGCGACGGGCTGAAGGCCGTCCGTTTGACCGAACGGCTGCTCGGTCGCGGCATCAACGCTTTGCCGATCATGTACCCGGCCGTTCCGCTCAAGGCGGCTAGAATCCGTTTCTTCATCACTTCGG
Organism: Hyphomicrobiaceae bacterium; assembly: GCA_033812735.1. Lineage (GTDB taxonomy): Bacteria > Pseudomonadota > Alphaproteobacteria > Rhizobiales > Hyphomicrobiaceae > JABFRJ01. Next base: position 15,356 of record JAPXTA010000055.1, read on the forward strand.
AGCATACCGAAAAGCAAATCTGCGAGACGGTTCTCATCGTTAAGCACGAACTGGATCGCCTCGATCGCGGCTTCCTCAAAGTGATCGATCGGGCGGTCTCGAGCTTGAGCCGCGAATAGGTGCCGGGTAGTCGAACTTGAGAAGGTCGCGACGAGTTAAGCGCTTGACGCAGCTCGCCTTGCTGTATCGGTCTGAACGGCACGAAACTGGCACATCAGGCCCTCGAACCTAGAGCTGGGTTCGAGCGAGCAGGAAAACAGTTAACGACGGATTATGACGAGGTCGATCATGCAAGACGCACCACGAACCGGCGCAGATCTCTCCGAGGCGGAGTTGCTCGAACTCGAAGCGCAGTATTGCTCGCATGGCGATACGGTTCACTACACCAACCCGCCGAAGATCTTCACCGACTGCAACGGCTCGTTCATGTACGACAGCCGCGGCCGGGAATACCTCGACCTGCAGATGTGGTACTCGGCCGTCAACTTCGGCTACAAAAATCAGCGTCTCTCCAACGCCGTGAAGCGCCAGTTGGATACCCTGCCGCAGGTCGCATCGCAGTATCTCCACCGTGAGAAGATCGAACTCGCGACGATGATCGCGAAGGATGCCGAGAAGAAGTTCGGCGAGAAGGGCCGTGTCCACTTCAACGTCGGCGGCTCCCAGGCGGTCGAGGACAGCCTCAAGATCGTTCGCAACTTCAAGGGCGGTAAGTCGCTGATGATCGCCTTCGAAGGCGGCTATCACGGCCGCACGCTGGGCGCCTCGGCCATCACGTCGAGCTACCGCTACCGCCGCCGCTACGGTCACTTCGGCGACCGCGCGATGTTCATCCCGTTCCCGTATCATTTCCGCGGCCCGAAGGGCATGACGAAGGAAGAATACGGCGAGCAATGCGTCAAGAATTTCGCCCGCCTGTTCGAAACCGAATACTACGGTCTCTGGGACCCGAAGGTCGGTGAAGCCGAGTACGCCGCGCTCTATCTCGAGCCGCTGCAGGGCACGGGCGGCTACGTCGTCCCGCCGAAGAACTTCTTTAAAGGCATGAAGAAGGTCTGCGACGACCACGGCATCCTCATGGTTGTCGATGAAATCCAGATGGGCTTCTTCCGTACCGGTAAGCTCTGGTCGATCGAGCACTTCGACGTCGTCCCGGATGCGATCGTCTTCGGCAAGGCGATCACGAATGGCCTGAACCCGCTTGCGGGCGTATGGGCCAAGGAAAAGATGATCAACCCGACCACCTTCCCGGTCGGCTCGACCCACTCGACCTTCAACGCCAACCCGATGGGCACCGGCGTAGCGCTCGAAGCCATGAAGATGATGGCCGAGACCGATTACGAGTCGATGGTGATGCAGAAGGGCGCGTACCTGCTCGAAGGCTTCAAAGCCCTCAAGGACAAGTACAAGATCGTCGGCGACGTCGACGGGCTCGGCATGGCGCTGCGGATGGAAATATGCGAGCCGCATGACAGCTTCACGCCCGCCAAACGCTTGGTCGACCGGATGGTCGATGTCGGCCTCGCTGGCGAGATCGATGTGAACGGAAAGAAGATGGGCTGCGTCCTAGACATTGGCGGCTACTACAAGAACGTCATAACGCTGGCGCCAAATCTGCATATGTCGAAGGACGAGATGGACTTGGGCCTCTTGCTCCTCGACAAGTTGCTGGCCGACGCCACAAAGCATGCATAAGTCCTTAACGGACTTAGTGTTTTTTAACCCTATCGCCAGACACTGGGTCAATACCCAGGTGTCGGCCGGAACGGTTGACGCCAAAGTGATCGAAGGCACCGGAAGGGTGGGCGCATTTGCCGCTCGCTTTCTTCCGGTTACCGGGCTACAGGCTCCTCCGAGTTCGAGTTAAGCGGCGCATTCATAACCATGAATAATAAGACGAATAGCGGGATCGTCGATCGCAGTGAATTCATGGAGGGTGGCCGCGTCGGCGTCCTCCTGGTCCACGGTCTGGGCGGCACCCCCATCGAAATGCGCTTCGTTGCTCGGGCCATGGCCCAGGCCGGACACACCGTTTACAACATGCAGCTGGCCGGCCATTGCGGCACGCCGGAAGAGCTTCGTACATCGACGTGGCGCGAATGGTACGGCAGCGTCGAGGCGGCTCATGACCGTCTCCGCAAACACTGCGATATCGTCGTTGTCGGCGGCCTCTCGATGGGCGGCATTCTGTCGCTGCATCTCGCCCAGAACCGTCCGGACTCGGTCCACGGCCTGTTGCTGCTCGCCCCGACCCTTAAGCTCGATGGCTGGTCCATGCCCTGGTACAGCCGGATCATCAATTACATCCGGCCGACCCGCGTGCCACTCGAACTCGAACTGCCGGAACACGAGCCCCACGGCATCAAGGACGAGCGCGTGCGGGCCCTGGTTGTACAGAGCATGCAGAGCCCAGAAGCAGGCGCCGGCGCCATCTTCTCGACGCCACTGCGCGCCTTTGCGAACATGAATTCCTTGGTCGCCGTCGTCAAAAAGCGGCTCGGCGAAGTGAAGCAGCCCGCCCTCATCATGCACCCGCGTGACGACGACATGGCGAGCCTTCGCAACGCGCTTTATCTGCAGGCCAAACTGCGCGGTCTCGTCGAGTCCGTCGTGCTCGATGATAGCTACCACATCGTCACGCTCGACCAGCAGCGCGACATCGTCATCGACCGCGCAACCGACTTCGTCGGCCGCATTCAGAATACCCTGTCTGAGAAAGCAAAAGTCGACAAACGCCGGACGATCCAGGCCGAGCGCGTCGCCAAACTGTCCTCGTAAGTCGAACGGCACGTCAGTGATATTGAGGCCGCCGGCTCAATACCGGCGGCCTTTCTGTGACTGCACACGCGCCCCCTCTCCCATCGTTCTCCACCTATCATCCACAGCCCGCTGGATTTTTCGGCCAAGCTGGGCCACTTTCCGCCCCGTTCGGCAGCGCTGCGCGTTGATGTGATTCCTGAGCCCGCCGATGGTTCTCGCCGCCCCAGTTGTTGGGCAGTCGCGGCGAGTGGGTCAGGAGACGTTTGAATGTCCGCCAATCCGCTGCTGGCACCGCTGTCGCGCGTGCGAATCTTCCAAGGCCTTCCCGAGGCCCAGTTGCTGGCGATTGCGCGCAGCGCTGAGCGCATTGTGTTTCGCCCCGGCGAGTTCGTCACCAACGAAGGCGCCGACGCCGAAGCGGCCGTGCTGATCGTCGGCGGTCCCGCCGAATGCATCGTCGAGGGCAACCCGTCCCGCATCGAGCCCGTCCAGGAAGGCTCGCTGATCGGCGAGATGGCCATGTTCATCGAGCACACATATGGCGCGACGGTGCGTGCGGCCGGTCCCGTGCGCGCGCTGCGCCTGAACCGGAAGGCCATGCACCTCCTGATGCTCGAGGACGCCGTCATTGCAGATCATTGCGTGCGCGTGATCACCTCGCGCCTCCATCAGGTCGCCGGCGAATTGCGCCGGATCGATGCCGACTTGGCTGATACGGCAATCCCCTCCCCCTCTCTCGCGGATAGCCACCCGGTCCAACAACTCCCCGTGCATTGACTGTCACGCCACCGCGATTTCCCGCCGCTGCCATTCGGCCGTATGATGCGACAGCCGATTGATCGCGACACCTCCACCCCCAATATCGGGGAAAGGGTCCAAAAGGGATGTTGAACAGCGGTGGCAGCAGATCACGCCTCTCGGCCGCTCGTAGCGGCGCCAAAACCGGTCTTGGCGATCACAGCTGATACGCCCGATATCGCCCTCGCGTTGGGCGGCGGCGGCGCGCGCGGTCTCGCGCACATTCTCGTCTTCGAGGTGTTTGATGAACTCGGCATCAAACCGAAGGCCATCTCCGGCACCTCGATCGGCGCCATCTTTGGCGCAGCCTATGCCTCGGGCCTGTCCGCCAAGCAGATCCGCGCCCACACCGAAGAAGCGCTCAGCCAAAAAGTCTATCTCGCTCGCCACTTGTTCGCCGCACGCGCCGAGGCCGCAACGAAGTGGCTGAACTTCGTGCCGATCCGATCGGCCATTCTCGACGCCAAAGCCCTCTTGGATCTGCTCCTACCGAGCAAGGTTGCGCACGACTTCGCGCACCTCCAGATCCCGCTCGCCGTCGTCGCCACCGACTTCTACAGCCAGGAGCAACGCGTATTTACGTCCGGCCCGCTGCGTCAGGCAGTCGCCGCCAGCATGGCGCTACCGGCCATCTTCACGCCCGTCGTCATCAATGGCGAACACCTCGTCGACGGCGGCTTGGTCAATCCGCTACCGTTCGACCTTCTCGACGGCGCCGCTGATCTGACCGTTGCAATCGACGTGTCGGGCGCCCCCACACGCGACAACGATCGCGCTCAGCCATCGGCAATCGAAATTCTGCTCGCGTCCTCTCAGATCTTCCAGCGCACCATCATTCGCGAAAAGCTTCGGGCGCGTAAGCCGGACGTCTACATCGAGTGCCCGGTCGATAACTTCACCGTCCTCGACTTCCATCGCTATACTGAAGTCATGAAGGCCGCACTGCCCGTCAAGGATCAACTCAAGCGGCAACTTGAGCGGCTGCTCGCGAGCGAGCCGGTGGAAGCGTTACCGGCGCCATCACACCTCGCGATAAAAGAAGCACAACCTCTCGATACCAAGCCGAAGCGCCAGAAGTTCGAGAAGGCCAAGGCACTCATGAAGCGTCGCGGACGCAAGAACCGCTAGCGCTCCACGCCTGCCGTCGCCTCACGTTGCACTGCACGCCAGCTTTCCCGCTCGCCCCTCGCAAACCCTTGCGAATGCGGCGAGCGCTGCTACAGTCGGCCTCAAGTCTTGTAGAAGACAGTCAACGATAATCATCTGGAGGAAGCAATGGCGACCCGCAAAGAACAGGTACTCTTGGAGCGGCGGCGGTTTCTCGCAGTGTCGGCGCGCTATGGCTTCGCCGTTGCAGTGCTGGGCGCGACAGGCGGCTATTTGTTCGACGACCGTGCAATCGCCCAGACGGCACAGGACGAAGCCGCCAAGGAAGCGGCAGCCAAAGTGAAGATGCAGTTCGCCACCGAGTACAAGATCGAAGACTACGTCAAATACCCGGTCATGCAGGCGAAATTCAAAGAGAACGTCCAGGCCGCATCGAAGGGCGAAATCTTCGTGAAGCTCTTCCCGGCGGGCGCCCTCGGCATCGGCGCGGCACTTGCTCAAAAGATCCAATCCGGAACCGTCTCGGGCGGCGCTGTGTCGCTGTCGAACTTCTCTCCGTTCACGCCCGTCGTGGACATGATCAACATCCCCTACTGGTGCGGCGAAAACCAGAAGTTCGCCAACCTCGTGACGTCGGCGGCGTGGAATGACGAGATCACCCCGAAGGTAATGGAGAAGGGCTACAAGCCCATGTTCTATTACACTGTCGACCCCCGCACGATCGCGACCCGCAAAGGCGCCAAGCCGATCAAAACGCCCGCCGACATGGCCGGCATGAAGATGCGCGTGCCGCCATCCGCCATGCTGCAGCAGATCTATAAGCTCGGCGGCGCAAATCCGACCGTCGTCGCATGGGGCGAAACAGCAGCCGCCATCAAACAGGGCGTTGCCGATGCGCTCGATCCCGCGATCACGGCGCTCGCCACCTTCGGCTTCCACGACATCCTCGGCAACGTCACGTTCGTGAAGACCGTGCCCGATGCGCAGATGTTCGCCTGCAATGCCAACTGGTATAAATCGCTGAGCGACACCCAGCGCAAAGCCTTCGACGAAGCGTCGGCCAAAACCCAGGTCGAAACGTTCGCGCAGATCGAAAGCGCCCGCAACGAGTCCATGAAAATCATGGCCGCCAATGGATGCGCGTTCCACAAACTCTCCGACGCCGAATACAAGCAGTGGGTCGACGCTTGCGGCGAGCAGCGCAAGGAGTGGGACGAGTTCAAGATCAAACTGGCCGGCTCGATGGACAACTTCGAGAAGTTCAAGAAGGCCGCCAACACCAAGGGTCCGATCACCGTCACCGACATGTGATCGCCGAAATCGTGCTTGGCCCGCAGCGGCAGAGTAGTCGCCGCGGGCCAACGCGCTCGACCTTTAGAATGCCCGACGTTTTGAACGCCCAACCTTCGAACGGTGGTCCAGATGCCGCGCCGCAAGCCTTGGCTGATCGTCTCGGCACTCTTTGCCGCAGCCTACGTCGGCTACATCCTCTGGGCCAAATACGCAAAGGTGCTCGGTCCCCCGCCATTCAAACTCGGCGAGACCGGCGAATTCCTTCTGTTTTTGGCGGCGATTGTCACCTTCACGTTCCAGATCTTCGTTGAAGATCGCGGCGAAGACAACGGAGGCGGCCACGCATGAAGTCCGTGATGGCAAAGCTCGACGCCAACGCCGAGCGATACTTCATGCTGATCGCCTACGTCTTCTGTTGCGCGGTGATTATTCAGGATGTCGCGCGGCGCTTTCTGCTGAACTATTCGGCCGCCTGGAGTCAGGAAACGGCACAGTACGCCTTCATCTACTTGGGCTGGGTCGGCGCGGCCTACGCCGTCAAGGAGCGGGCGCATATCCGCTTCGACATCCTCATGAACATGATGCCCGAGCGGCTTCATGGCTGGATCTATCTCGCCGGCGAAGTGGCGACCATCATCTTCGCGGTCATCGCGCTGCGCTATTCGCTCCACACCATCGGAACGCTCTGGCAATTCGGCGCTGCCACACCTGTGCTCCGCGTGTCGAAGATCTGGGCCGAAGCCGCCGTGCCGATAGGCTTTGCGCTCGTCGTATTCCGCTCTTTGCAGGCCATGCGCCAGGACATCATCGCTCTGCGAGCGGGTGAGCCGGTGTATCGCGGCAAAGCCCTTTTCGAAGACTGAGACGTCGCGCGATCAAATCGGAACGGGGCTGAACGGACGATGTGGATTACGCTGTCTCTGCTGACTGCTGTCGTACTCGTGATGATCGGCATCCCGTTTTGGGTGAGCCTCGGTCTCGCAACGTCGTTGCTGCTCTGGTCCACCGGCGTCATGCCGATGCAGTTGATCGGCGAAGCGCTGTTCGAAGGCGTCGACAGCTTCGCACTCATCGCTATCCCGCTGTTCGTCCTGACCGGCGACGTCATGGTCCGCTCAGGCCTCGCGTATCGCCTGCTGAACTTCGCGGAAGCATCCTTCGGCTCGTTCCGTTCGGGCTTCGGCACCGCGACGGTCATGGGCTGCGGCCTCTTTGCGTGCATCTCGGGCTCCGATGCCGCCGACGCCGCAGCGATCGGCCGCATCACCATGGATAAGCTTCAGAAGAAGGGCTACCCGAAACCCTACGCCTGCGCCTTGGTTGCCGCCGGCGCTTGCACCGGCATCCTCATCCCACCCTCTATCGCCTACATCATCATCGGCCTCGTCCTCGGTATCTCCTCGGCGACACTCTTCCAGGCAGCCTTCGTTCCCGGCGTGCTGATCCTCTCGGCTGTCATGATCACCAACGCGATCATGAACCGCGTCAGGGGCTACGAGATCTCGACCGGCCGTTTCTCGTTCTCTCGCTGGATCGCAGCCCTCAACGAGGCCAAGTGGGCGCTGCTCATCCCCTTCATCATCCTCGGCGGTATCTACTCCGGCATCTTCACGCCAACCGAGTCGGCCGCAGTAGCTGCCTTCGTCGCCTTGGTGATCGGCATGTCGCAGGGCCGCATCACGCTCGCGGATTTCCCCACCATGCTGGGCGCATCAGCACGGGTGTGCGGCGTCGTTCTCCCCATCATCGCGGTTGCCCTGCTGTTTGCGCAGGCCCTGACGGTCGTCGACGTTCCGCAGAAATTCGTCGCGTGGATGATGACGTTTGCGGACGCCATTCCTCTGGTCGATCAGAAGACGGCCGTGATCATTCTGATGCTGGTCATCTGGGTTATCGCCGGCTGCTTTATGGAAACCGGACCGAACATCGTCGTCCTCGGCCCGCTGATGCTGCCACTCGCAAAGCAGATCGGCATGGACCCGATCCATTTCTGCGTTTTCATGATCACGACACTTGGATTGGGCTTCATCACGCCGCCATTCGGCTTGAACTTGTTCGTCATGAGCGGGCTCACGCGAACGCCGGTAACGGCCATTGCACGCGAAGCATTTCCATTCGTGATCGCCATGGTCATCGTCTCGGCCCTGATCGGCTTCGTGCCATGGATTTCCCTGTTCACCCTGCAATGATCAGGAATTTCGCGGCAAAGATCATGGCCCGCAGACATCCTCCGTGGTACGCACGGCAAAAAGCGGCAAACTAGCCGCGCCGTCGTCACTTCAGTCGAGGAATCAATGGGCCTCTTCCGCCGCCGCCCCGTCGTGCCTGTCATCCGCCTCGCAGGCCCCATCGGCCTCGCCACACCGTTGCGGCCTGGCTTGTCGCTGTCGTCGATCGCAGGCGCACTCGAGAAAGCCTTCACCGCGTCGAAGCTTCCGGCCGTTGCCGTGATGATCAACTCGCCCGGCGGCTCGCCGGTGCAATCCAATTTGATTTTCCAGCGGCTGCGCCAGCTCGCCCGCGAGCACGACAAGAAGATCTATGTCTTCTGCGAAGACGTCGCGGCCTCCGGCGGCTACTTCCTCGCGGTCGCCGGCGACGAGATCTACGCCGACCCCTCCTCGATCGTCGGCTCCATCGGCGTCATCTCCGCGGGATTCGGCTTCGTCCGCGCCATCGACAAGCTCGGCGTCGATCGGCGCGTCTATACGGCCGGTCTCTCGAAAAGCACGCTCGACCCCTTCCTCCCCGAAAAGGCCGAAGACGTCGAACGCTTGAAGGCCGTCCAACGGGACGTCCACGATGTCTTCATCGGCGTCGTCAAGGATCGGCGCGCCAACCGCCTGAAGGGGCAGGACAGCGAAATCTTCTCTGGCGCCTTCTGGTCTGCCGCGAAGGCTTTGGATCATGGCCTCATCGACGGCATCGCCGACGCCCGCTCCAAGATGCGCGAGCTGTTCGGCGAAAAGACCGTTCTCCGCGTCATCCCCACCTCGCGCGGAGGACTGCTGTCACGTTTTCGCCGCTTACCGAGCCTAGAAGGCGCCGTCACAACGCCACTAGGGATTGCAAACGTGACCGGACTGCCCGAAAATGCCTTATCTGCTTTGGAAGCAAGGGCGTTGTGGGCCCGCTTCGGTTTGTGACTGCAGTAGCAAGCGCTGACTAGGATAGACTGTCAGCTTGGTTGGAATGGAGGGATCCTGCGATGCCGCAACTGGTCGTCCTCGCCGCCATTGGTGCAGGCCTTTACGCTGGTTCGCGCCTGCTGTCGTTTATCGCCGGACAAATGCAGGAGCGCGCCGAGGTGCAGGCGGGCGAGAACCGCGACTCAGTCGTCGCCACAAAGGACCTCGGCCAGTTGGAATATGATCCCGCGACCGGCTTTTACAGGCCATCGAAGCATTGAAGCGCAAAGGCAAGACCCAGTTGGGGATAGGCAAATTCCGCGTTTTGTCCGTAGGCCGCTCCGGACTACGTTTCGCGTAGATTGAGTCGCGGGAGTAATCCCGTTGACCTCTTGCAGTGGGTCGCGTGCCGCGGAATACCGCTTGCACGGCAGTTGGGTGGCGGAAGACAGCGGTAACGAAATGCCAGCCCCCCGGGATCGTAGGGCGCCCCTATCGTGCGCTTACAGGCAATGACAATGGCAAGACGACCAACGACGGGCAAAGCCCGACCATCTCCAGCGGAACCGAAGGCGCCCGCGCCGTCGCCGTCTACGCAGGGCAAGACGTCGAGTTCGATCGAGTCGCCGCGCGCACTCAAGCTTCGCATCGATGAACTCGAGCGCGAACTTGCCGCGGCACGCTCGCTGATCGGCGACCTTCAAAGCCGGCAGTCGCAGATCGCCGACCGGATTGCTTGGGCGTTGGATTCTCTGCATGAATTGATGGAAGAAGGCAGCTGATTCGCAGCGCCTACGATGAAGCGGAGCGGTGCCGGTAGCGATGACGCAGGTTTCGGTCAACGTGAATGGGCGCGCCTATCGGCTGCGGTGTGCCCCTGGTCAGGAAGACCGGCTCGTGGACCTAGCGTCGTACGTCAAAGGAAAGCTGGACGCACTCTTCAAGGAACACGGCAACGTCGGTGACGAGCGCATCCTCTTGATGGCCGCAATCTTGCTGGCGGACGAACTGTTCGAAGCGCGCGCGGCGCTGGCGACGGAACGTGAAGCGCGCGAGTTCGCCGAGGAACTGGCCTTGGAAGCGGCCGAGGAAGCGCGCAAGGCGGCCGGAAAGCAAGTCGACGACATCGTCGCCAAGTCCGCCGCGAAATCACCATCTCAAAAAGGCGCCGCCTGACCTCAGTCAGACGATCTTCCCCGCCTGGGATGCAAGAGCTGACCGATCACCGGTTCGAGCAGACGATGCGGCAGGAGACGCAGCGCCGGCATCATCAGCTTGTTGACGAGCCCCGGCAGCACGACCCGCTGATGAAGCTTGAATCCTAGGAGAGCTTCGCGCGCCACGGTCTCGACAGAGGTGACCGGCACCGCCCGAAGATACCAACCCTGCTCCGCCTTCATCCGTTGATGAAATGCCGTCTGCACCGGCCCCGGCGCAACGGCCGTGATCGCGAGGCCTTGCCCTCGGGTCTCGTAGGCAAGCGCCTCAGTCAGTGAGATCACATAAGCCTTCGAAGCATAGTAAGCGGCTTGGTACGGACCCGGCGCATACCCGCCGAGCGACGCGATATTGATGATCCCGCCACGCCCGCGCTCACGCAGTCCCGGCAACACGTGCCGGCACAGCATCGACAGCGCCTGCACGTTCAGCGCGATCAGCGCCCGCAAGTCGGCGTCGTCGTGCTCGATGAATGGTCCTGACAAGCCGATGCCCGCACTATTGACCAGAACATCCACGTAACCGCCGAGCCGGGCCACTGCGGCATCGATCAGCGCCCCCGCGTCGTTCGCCGTGACATCCAACGCCAGCGTCTCGACTCGCCCGCCGCTCCCGCGTCGCAAGGTTTCGGCAGCAGCGGCGAGAACCGGATCTCGTCGTGCAACGAGCAACACCGCACGCCCCTCGGCGAAGAAGCGCGCGGCGATGGCAAAGCCGATACCTTCCGAACCACCAGTGACGACGACGAATGGAACACCCTGCGGCGCAGCGCGATCGTCATCGCCTGCCGTTCGATATCGCCGATGCCACCGCTCGAACATGCCAGCCTCCGTCGCAGCCACATCCTACAATGCAAAACGGGCGGCATCCGTGAAGGACACCGCCCGTTTGAAGATTACCAACGATCGCGATCAAGCAGCCGTGCTGAAAGCAGCCTTCTGGGCTTCGGCAGCATCGGAGGCCTTCTGGCCGGCATGACGCGCAAGCGCTGCGAACGGCGACCAGACAGCAAGCGCGTTGTTCTGCGCCATCGTGTTGAGCATGCCGATAACCTGGAACGTCGCATTGATGCGGCGTTCTGCGAATGCCGTTTGCAGCGCGACGACATCGGCGATCGACTTCGCCTCCATCGCCTTGCGGCTGACTTCGACCGCATCTTGAAATGCTTCCTTGCCGAACTTGGCGAGCGACTCGTTGACGGTCGTAACGCCGGTCAATGCGGTGCGGCTCGCCGTGTCGACGACATCCATGAACTCGACGCCGAGCTCCTGAGCGCTTTCCATGTTCCCCTGCGCAGCCTTGAACGCTTCCTGAACGCGTTCCGCCGCCGCAGCAGCCGTCGTCTCGCTCTTCGCGATGACTTCTTGGGCGCTCAAGCTGGCGGCATGGATGGCCTCTTTCATCGAGGCGGGAATTTCCGGTTTGAAGTGCTGGTTCATGGCAAAATCTCGTGTGCGGGGAGAATGACACCGATCACGTTATCACAATTATTGTGCAGTGCAATATAATTTTGCATCGCACCATGGGTCTTCGCTTTCAAAGCTTTGAAATTGCTGTGACAAGATCAGACGGGCCGGCGGCACGGTCGAGAGGAAACTTGCATGCAAAATCGCAACTGGTTGGCGAAGTACCCCAAGGGCGTCCCTGCGGAAATCGATCCGTCGCTATACCCGTCCATCGTGGCGTTGATGGAAGAGTCGTTTAAGAAGTTCGCGGGCCGCGACGCCTATTACTGCATGGGTAAAAGACTGTCGTTCACCGAGCTGGACCGGCAATCGCAGGCCGTCGCCGCATGGCTCCAGGCTAAGGGATTGAAGCCCGGCGATCGCGTCGCGATCATGATGCCGAACGTTCTCCAATATCCGGTCGTCATGGCTGGCATCTTGCGAGCCGGTATGACCGTCGTGAACGTGAACCCGCTCTATACGCCGCGCGAACTCGAGCACCAGCTGAAAGACTCAGGCGCGACCGCCATCGTCATCCTGGAGAATTTTGCCAAGACCCTCCAGCAGGTCGCAGCCCGCACCGCGGTGAAACACGTCGTCGTTGCCAGCATGGGCGACATGCTTGGCGCGCTGAAAGGCGCGATCGTCAACACCGTCGTCCGGCGCGTTAAGAAGATGGTGCCCGCGTTCTCTCTGCCGGGCAGCATCTCATTCAAGCAAATGATTTCGGAAGGCCGGAGCAAACCGTTTTCGCGATCTGAGATCGGTCCGGATGGCGTCGCGTTCCTGCAATACACCGGCGGCACGACGGGCGTGTCGAAAGGCGCAACGCTCCTGCATCGCAACGTCGTCGCCAATATGCTTCAGAACGAAGCCTGGCTGCAGCCCGCGCTGACGGCCGGGAAACCAGTCGACCAGTTGGTCGTGGTCACAGCACTGCCGCTCTATCACATCTTCGCCTTGACCGTGTGCGCGCTTCTCGGCTTGCGCGCGGGCGGCCTGTGCGTGCTCATCCCCAACCCGCGCGACATACCCGGCCTGATCAAGGAGATCTCGCAGTTCAAGTTCAACATCTTCCCTGCCGTCAACACGCTCTATAACGCGCTCGTCAATCACCCGGACTTCGCGAAGCTCGACTTCAGCGGCCTCAAGGTCTCGAACGGCGGCGGCATGGCGGTTCAGCGCGCCGTTGCCGAGAAATGGCTCAAGATCACCGGTTGTCCGATTTGCGAAGGCTACGGCCTCTCCGAAACGTCGCCGTCGCTGACCTGCAATCCTACCGATGCCAAAGCCTACTCAGGCACGATCGGCATCCCCTTGCCGAGCACCGACATATCAATTCGTGACGACGCCGGCGCCGAAGTACCGCGCGGAACGCCCGGCGAAATTTGCGCGCGCGGTCCGCAAGTCATGCCCGGATATTGGAACAGGCCGGACGAGACGGCGAAGGTGATGACCTCAGACGGGTTCTTCAAAACCGGCGACATCGGCATCATGGATGAGAGCGGCGAGGTTCGCATCGTCGACCGCAAGAAGGATATGATCCTCGTATCCGGCTTTAACGTCTACCCGAATGAAGTCGAGGACGTCGTGGCTGGCCATCCGGGCGTCCTCGAAGCCGCCGCCATCGGCGTCCCGGACGAACACTCCGGTGAAGCGGTGATGATCTTCGTCGTCAAGAAGGACCCAAACCTCGACGAAGCGTCGTTGCGCGCATTCCTCGCCGAACAGCTGACGCCTTACAAGCGGCCGAAGCACGTCGTCTTCCGCAACGAACTGCCGAAGACCAATGTCGGCAAGATACTGCGGCGCGAACTACGCGACGAAATGCAGAAAGCGTCGGCTTGATCTGTCTAAACAGCGTCAGCATCCGATGGCCAACAATCCGCCGTCGGATGCCGCCGCCACGTTTTCTTGTTGCAAGACAGCGCGCTATTGAGCATTGTCTCTGAGCACAACAACTCATACGTTATTTGCGAGCGGTCGAAAGAGGCCCGCAAGATTGTATCGTGAGAGTGTTGGCGCACAGACCTGAAGAAGCATTCGCAGCTGGTGGGGCTGCGACACAACCATGACACGCAACTGCTGCGGTGCTTGGTGGGACAGCCGCATGCATTAGTCGGATGCAATCGTCGGATTGCATGCGGCCGGGCGTGTTGGAGGCCGAGCCACCATGCAAAAAAACGGCACAGCATCGTCGAGCTTCAGCGACCGTCAGGTTCCCTCGACTAGTCCGGCAACCGCGCCCGGAAGCCAGAGCCAAGGCGCCGCGCTAGGCGTCGATCTGACGGCAACCATCATCAGCGTGTCGCGCGGGGATCCTCGCCTCCTTGCGATTGAGCCTTCTGAGAACGAGGGACCGCGCCGGTGGACGGTGCCGTCGATGTCGTACAGCGCGGACAGCTTCGACTGCCTCGACATAGCGCTGCGCGACGGCATACACACACTGACGGGTTTGCAGCTTGGGCACACCGAACAACTCGAGTCCGAAGTCGTCACGCGGCCCAACGGCTACGACGGCGCAGCACTACAAAAGCGCATCGGCATCAACTACGTCGCGCTCGCGAGCGACAAAGCGAATAGTCAGTCCGCACTTCGCAACGGAGCCGCCTGGGTTCCTCTCTACGATCTCCTGCCATGGGAAGATTGGAGATCCGGCAGGCCGCCAATCATTGCCAACATCATCGCGCCGAAGCTCGAGGAGTGGTCGGGCGCGGAAGCCGCGACCGCTGGCTCTCGCCGCAACGATGTCGGCGTCTGCTTTGGCGCGTCGCAAGGCGGCTGGGACGAAGAAAAAGTCGGCGAGCGGCTGGCGCTGTTACTGGCGTCCGGCACGCTGGCCTCGGTCTTGACGGAGCACGCGGCAGCCGGTCGCGGCGCCCGCAGATCGGGCCCCACCGCAGTCTTCGACGACCGCAGCCTCCTCGGTGTGGCGCG
>JAPXTA010000056.1:0-29984 GCA_033812735.1 Hyphomicrobiaceae bacterium
GTGCGCCGAAATCGCCGTCACACAGCGGGAATTCGCCCAGTCAAAGTTAATCGATTTGAGCGCGTCGAATCTCGCCGCAGACGGCGAAGGACGGTTGTCCGCACCCTCACCTATCGCCGGTTGGTAAACGGCCTCCAGCGGGCCTCTGAGGCCCGCTGGAATAGCTCACGCTCATCCAAGCGCTGCCTTCACGGCCGCCGCCGCATCCGTCGACGCTGTATTCGCCGTCTTGACGATCTTACCCATGGTGATGAAGCCGTGGATCATGCCCGGATAAAACTTCTGCGTCACAGACACGCCCGCCATCATCAGCTTCGTCGCGTACGCGATGCCCTCATCGCAGAGCACGTCGTACTCCGCGATCATCACATGCGCGGGCGGCAATCCGGTGTGATCCTCGGCAACGATCGGCCCCGCGCGCCAATCGCGGGAGATGTCGCGGCCACCGCGATAGTGGTTCCAGAACCAGTCCATGGCGGCCTTCGTCAGCGGCAGTACATCGGCGTGCCGCTTGACGCTGTCGGACGACATCGTCGCGTCGACGGCCGGATAGATCAGTAACTGCAACTTGATCGGATGCGCGAGCTTGCCTTTGAGCGCAATCGAAACGGCCGCAGCTAGATTGCCGCCCGCACTGTCGCCGCCGACGGCAAGGCGCGCCGGATCGATTTTGAATCTGGCGGCATTGTCGGCGATGTACTTGGTCGCAGCGATCGCATCGTCGATGGACGCCGGAAACGCGTGCTCGGGAGCGAGCCGATAGTCGACGGAGAATACCGCGTGGCCCGAACCGTTGCAGATCACGCGGCAGAGCACGTCGTGGCTGTCGAGATCGCCGATCACCCAGCCGCCGCCGTGATAGTAGATCAATGCCCCCGTCGTGCCGCTCACGCCCTTCGGACGATACACGCGAACCGGGATGTCGCCCGCCGGTCCCGGCACCGTCATCATCTCGATCGAGCCGACCTCTGGCGCATCGGGCGTCAGCAGCGCGCGGGCGCGGCTAGAAGCATCGCGTGCCTCCTGCGGCGATAGCTTCTCGAGCGGCGGCCGCTTCGCCTTTGCATAAAGTTCGTGCACGCTGACGCAGTCTGGATCGAGCGGCATACCGGCGTTTCCTCTTTGTTGAGATAATTGGGGAAGGGGAAGTGTAGCGGGCTCGCGACAGCGAGGCGAGTGGTTGACTCAGGGCCGCAAGTCAGCTTTCGTGCGGCAAGCCAATCGACGTCTGCGGAAGAGACCGGGCTCCTGAAAAGGGATCCGGCGCCGAAGGAGCAACCGCCCCGGAACCTCTCAGGCAGAAGGACCGCAGACGGATGGCACTCTGGAAAGCAGCAATGGACTTGCGTCCGTTGCTCACCGAAGGGGTAAGGTTTTGTGAGGCCGCAAGGGCGGCACACGAAACTCAAATCTCTCAGGTCCCGTGACAGAGGGGGCTTCACCCGTGCGCAGCAATGCGTGCGAGCGGCGAAGCTACTTGGGACCTGATCGACGATGGCCTCCACTCCCTCCGACGCGCCGCTGAAGCGAACGCCGCTTTACGATCTCCATGTTTCACTCGGCGCGAAAATGGTGCCGTTCGCCGGTTACGAGATGCCGGTGCAGTACCCGCTGGGCGTCCTCAAGGAGCACTTGTGGACCCGCGAGAAGGCGGGCTTATTCGACGTCTCGCACATGGGCCAAGCCTACCTCGAAGCCGACGACCTCACGCACGAGACCGTCGCCGCCGCGCTCGAGACGATGGTCCCCGCCGACATCCTCAACCTGAAACCCGGCCAGCAGCGCTACACCCAGTTCCTCGCAGCAGACGGCGGCATCCTCGACGACCTCATGGTCTCGCGTTCTGCAAGCGACGGCATCCTCAACCTCGTCGTCAACGCCGCCTGCAAGGACGCCGACTACGCCCATATGGCGGACATGCTGCCGGAGCCGGTCGTGCTGCGTCTCAACGAGCATCACGCTTTGCTCGCCCTGCAAGGTCCGATGGCGGCTCAGGTGCTGGCCGACCTCGCGCCGGATGCGGCGAAGATGAGCTTCATGAGCGTGCGGGAGTTGAGGATTGCCGGCATCCTCTGCGTCGTCTCGCGCTCGGGCTACACCGGCGAAGACGGTTACGAAATCTCGGTTCACAACGACGACGTCGTGGCCCTCGCCAAGAAACTCCTGGCTGATGAGCGCGTGCAACCCATTGGCCTCGGCGCGCGCGATTCGCTCCGCCTCGAAGCCGGGCTCTGCCTCTACGGCCACGACATCGACACGACCACGTCGCCAATCGAAGCGGATATCGCCTGGAGCATCCCGAAGCGCCGCCGCACCGAAGGCGGGTTCCCCGGTGCTGCGCGCATCCAATCAGAGTTGGCCAATGGCCCAAAACGCAAGCGAGTCGGCATCAAGCCGGAGGGTCGCGCGCCCGCTCGCGAAGGCACAGAGATCTTGAGCGGGAGCGGCGAGAAGATCGGCACGATCACCTCGGGCGGCTTCGGCCCGACCGTCAACGGCCCCGTCGCCATGGGCTACGTCACGACCACAAACGCCAAGCCTGGCACCAAAGTCAGTCTGATGGTGCGCGGCAAGCCGTTGCCCGCCGAAGTCGTCGCAATGCCGTTCGCACCGCACCGCTATTTCAAACCGTAGAAGATCGCCGCCGCACTCCTTCCGTCACGCCCGCGAAGATGGGGATGACGACTGTGGGGGTGGCAATAACACAGTCAGTCAGAAACACATCGAGGGACAGCAACATGGCAACCGTCAAATACTCCAAAGACCACGAATGGATCAGCGTCGACGGCGACGTCGCAACCATCGGCATCACCAACCACGCGCAGAACGCGCTCGGGGACGTGGTGTTCGTCGAAGTGCCGGATGTCGGCCGCAAGGTCGCAGCGCACGAAGCCTGCGCCGTCGTCGAAAGCGTCAAAGCCGCGAGCGACGTCTACGCGCCGGTATCCGGTGAAGTGGTCGCGGCGAATGGCGACCTCGCGGGCTCGCCGATGCTCGTCAACGAAGACGCCGAAGGCAAAGCGTGGTTCTTCAAGGTGAAGCTCGCCAACAAGGCCGAACTCGACGGCCTGATGGACAAAGCCGCCTACGACAAATTCTGCGCCGACAACGCGTAACGCGGCTTCCGGCCGGCTCCCCGGAGGGGAGTCGGAAGCCGCAAACAAGAGAGACCTCATGCGCTATCTCCCACTGACAGAGGCCGATCGCGCGTCGATGCGCGCCAAGATCGGCATCAAGACGGTTGATGATCTCTTCGCATCCGTCCCGAAGGACAAGCTGCTCAAGGACCTCCCGAAGCTCGCGCTGACCAAGGGCGAGATCGAAGTCGAGCGGCAGCTTTCGAAGATGGCCGCGAAGAATATCGCGGCCGGCAGCGTGCCGTTCTTCGTCGGCGCCGGCGCCTATCGCCATCACGTCCCGGCGACGGTCGATCATCTGATCCAGCGTTCGGAATTCCTGACGAGCTACACGCCGTACCAGCCGGAAATCACGCAGGGCACGCTGCAATATCTTTACGAGTTCCAGACGCAGGTCGCACTGCTGACCGGCATGGATGTCGCGAACGCCTCGATGTACGACGGCTCGACCGGCGCGGCCGAAGCCGTGCTGATGGCGCATCGCGTGACCCGCCGCAAGAAGGCGATCATCTCGGGGAACCTGCATCCGCACTACGCCGAAGTCATCCGTACGCTCTCGCATCACGGTCATGCGGATGTCGTTGCCAGCGAGTCCAATCCCGAAGGTGCCGCAAAGCTCGACGACGTCATCGACGATAAAACGAGCTGCGTCGTCGTCCAGTATCCCGACATGTTCGGCAACGTGCGTGATTACAGTGGTCTTGCGAAGTCCGTTCAATCGAAGGGCGCGCTGCTGATCGTCGTCGTGACCGAGATCGTCGCGCTCGGGGCCCTGAAGTCTCCCGGCGAGATGGGCGCGGACATCGTCGTTGCCGAAGGACAGTCGATCGGCAACGGCCTCAACTTCGGCGGTCCCTACGTGGGCTTGTTCGCCACGCGCGACAAATACGTGCGCCAGATGCCCGGGCGCCTCACCGGCGAGACGGTCGATGCGGAAGGCAAGCGTGGCTACGTACTGACGTTGTCGACGCGCGAACAGCACATCCGCCGCGAAAAGGCGACGAGCAACATCTGCACGAATTCGGGTCTCTGCGCGCTCGCGTTCACGATCCACATGACGCTGCTCGGCGAGAAGGGCTTGAAGCAACTCTCAGCCGTCAATCACGCCAACGCCTGCGACCTCGCCGACAAACTCGCAAAGGTACCGGGCGTCGAGGTACTCAACCGCACCTTCTTCAACGAGTTCACGATCAAAGTGAAAGGTGATGCTGCCGCCGTCATCGAAAAGCTCGCCGCCAAAGGCGTGCTCGGTGGCGTGCCGGTATCGCGGCTGATCCCCGGCAAGGCGTTCGCCGATCTCATCCTCGTTGCGTCCACCGAGATCAATTCCGATGACGACCGCGCCGCCTACGCCGCCGCGCTCAAGGAGGTGCTGTAATGAGACGGCCTGCTGGCGATTGCGATCTGAGCGTTGTCGTGGGTCCCGGCCTTCGCCGGGATGACGTAAGCATGGGAGCGGATGCGTGCAAACCGAGTTGGCATAAAACCACGACCGGCGCTGCATCTACATAGCACCGTCATCTCGGCGAAGGCCGGGACCTACGACAAACCACCGATGTGCTCATGCTTGCGAAGGTTCCGTGCACCTACATTCTCGCGAGCAAGCCGAACGGTGTTCTTTACGTCGGCGTGACGAGTGATCTTGAAGGGCGGATGTTCGAGCATGTGAGCGGGGTGTTTGAAGGGTTTACGAAGAAGTATGGCGTGAACCGGCTAGTCTACTATGAGATGCACGAAACGATGGACAAGGCGATTAAGCGTGAGAAGCGCGTCAAGGAATGGAAGCGAGCGTGGAAGGTCCGGCTGATTTGCGGCTTCAATCCAGAATGGTTTGATCTCTACGACACGAAGACGGGGTTTGTTCTCGATGGGCCATCGGACGTCGCTAGACGGCGCCAAGAATAGAGTTGTCGTGGGTCCCGGCCTTCGCCGGGATGACGGCTTATTGAATCTTTTGTGCAAGGTGAGACGCGGCATATGACCATGAACACCCAAGGGCGCCCGACCCAGCCGGGCTCTGCATCGACCGCCGACTTCAAGACGTTCTCCGGCCATCGCGGCCTCGATCACGAAGAGGTGCTGCTGTTCGACCGCGGCCAGCTCGACGTCTCAGGCGTCGATCTGCCCGAGCCGAAGAAGCTGCCATCACGGCTCGGCGGCATGGAGCGCAAAGGTGAGATCGGGCTCCCGGGTCTCTCAGAGCCCGAGACGATGCGTCACTACGTGCGCCTGTCGCGCAAGAACTACGCGATCGACAGCGGTATGTATCCGCTCGGTTCGTGCACCATGAAGCACAACGCCCGCCTCAACGAGAAAATGGCGCGGCTGCCTGGCTTCGGCGATATCCATCCGCTGCAGCCGCAATCGACCGTGCAAGGCGCGATCGAGCTGATGCAGATGCTCGGCGATTATCTGATGGAGCTGACCGGCATGCCGGCGGTGACATTGTCGCCTAAGGCAGGCGCGCACGGCGAGCTTGCCGGCATGCTGGCGATCAAGGCGGCGCATGACGCGAAGGGATCGACACGCAACGTCGTGCTGGTTCCCGAATCCGCACACGGCACCAACCCGGCGACGGCGGCGTTCATGGGGTATTCCGTGAAAACCATCCCGGCGAAGGATGACGGCACGGTGTCGGTCGAGGCCGTGAGAGCGGCGCTCGGTCCCGATGTCGCCGCGATCATGCTGACCAATCCGAACACCTGCGGCTTGTTCGAGCCCGAGATCGTCGAGATCGCCAAGGCCGTGCACGACGCGGGCGCCTACTTCTACTGCGACGGCGCCAACTTCAACGCCATCGTCGGCAAGGTGCGCCCGGGCGATCTCGGCGTCGACGCCATGCACATCAACCTGCACAAGACGTTCTCGACACCGCACGGCGGTGGCGGTCCGGGCTCCGGCCCCGTCGTCCTGTCGGCAGCGCTCTCGCCGTTCGCGCCGCGCCCGCTGCTGGTCAAGGAGAAGGGGGCGCTGAAACTCGTCGAGCACGATGCCGAGGCGGGCGACGCGAAACCGTTTGGCCGCTTGACCGCGTTTCACGGCCAGATGGGCATGTTCGTGCGCGCGCTCACCTACATGCTCTCGCACGGCGCCGACGGCATGCGGCAGGCGAGCGAGGACGCCGTCCTCAACGCCAACTACATCCGCGCCGGCCTGCGCGATGTGATGACCCAGCCGTTCGGCGACAAGCCCTGCATGCACGAGGTGCTCTTCGACGATGCCTGGCTCAAGGGCACCGACGTGACCACGCTCGACTTCGCCAAGGCGATGATCGACGAGGGTTATCATCCCATGACCATGTACTTCCCGCTCGTCGTACACGGCGCGATGCTGATCGAGCCGACCGAAAGCGAAAGCAAGGACACGCTCGACCGCTTCGTGTTCGTCATGCGCAAGCTCGCGGAAGCCGCCAAATCAGGCGATCTCGACCGCTTCAAGCAGGCCCCACGCCTCGCCCCGCGCCGCCGCCTCGATGAAACGAAAGCCGCCCGCGAGCCGAAGCTCCGCTGGCGCCCGACCAACGAAGGCAAGGTCGCCGCCGAATAGCGGCGCCGACGCCTAGAATGAACCGGCCGCTTCTGTTTCGCAGGAGCGGCCGTTTCTTTTTGCCCGCGCACCACCCTGGCAACACGCCAGCGATTGAGGCAGCATGTACCGTGCGAACGCGAGGAGGGGCGGGATGGATCGGCAGCAGCAAAGCGGCGCAAGCGACGGTCTCACGATCGGCGGGCGGGCTGTGCAGGCCTCGATGGTCGGACCGCTTGCCGAAACGCACGGCGACGATCCCGCCCGTCAGCTCGACGAGCAAGGCTATCTCCTGCTGCGCGGCGTCCACGATGCCGTCGAGGTGACCGCCGCTCGTAACGAAGTGCTGGCGCGGCTCGCCGCCGTCGACGAGATCGCACAACCAGCGGAAGCCGCGATCGCCACCGGACGCTCACGGCGTGCGGAACTGCACCCTGATCTCGGTGCGTTCTGGCGGTCGGTTTCCGAAGGCCCCGCATTGCGGCGTGTCATCAACGGAGCACGCATCACCGCCGCTCTCTCGACGATCCTCGGCGAACCAGCGGCACACTTCAGCTTCGCGTGGCTGCGCGCGATGACGCGCGGCCGCGCGAGCCCCTTGCACATCGACCATCCCTACATGAACCGCGGCTCGCAGCGCCTGCTGACCGTATGGACACCACTTGGAGCCGTCGGCCTCGGAGAAGGACCGCTCTTCATGGTCGAGGGATCTCACCGCTGGCCGCAGTTGCGGGCGCGGTTTGAAGGCCTCGATGTCGATCGTGACGCGGGCCGCGTCGGCCACATGAGCGAGCATCCGATCGATCTCGCCACTGCCCACGGCAGCCGCCTGTTGACGACGTCGTTCGCGCCGGGCGACGCCCTGGTGTTCGGCATGTTCATGGCACACGCGGCATTCGACAACTTGGCGCCGGGCGGCAAAGTGCGGCTGTCGTGCGATACACGCTTTCAGCCGGCAGCGGACGCGATGGACGAACGCTTCAGCGGCGACAATCCGCCTGCCCACGCCGGCAAGGGCTACGGCTGTCTATCGGCGGCGCAACCGCTGACGGCCGCGATGGCGCTACGCTGAGCGCTTACCCCGGCGTCAATTCCACCGGGAGATGCTCGATACACCGCAGCGTATTGTTGAGCCGCCGAGTGACGTCGCCGGTCAACGTGAACTTGGCGACGCGCTCGGCGAGCGCCTCGAACATCACCTCGGCTTCGAGACGCGCCAGCAGTTGCCCGACGCAGGCATGAATACCCGTGCCGAAGCCGACATGCCCGATCGGCCGGCGCGCAACGTCGAAACGCTCCGGCGACGGGAACTTGCGCTCATCCCGGTTGGCCGCCCCGAGGAACAGCAGCACCTTGCTGTCGGCTGGTAGCGTGACATCGCCGACGGCAATATCGCGCGTCGTGGTGCGGAAGAACGTCTGCACCGGGCTTTCCCAACGCAGCACCTCGTCGAACGCCGGTTTGATCAGCGAGCGGTCGGCGCGCACGCGATCCCACTCGCTCGGATTGGCCGCAAACGCGTAGATCGAATTGGCAATGCCGTTGACGGTCGTATCCAAGCCCGCAGTGAGCTGGCCACGCACAAGGATATGCGCTTCATCGGCGGTGATCTCGCCGGCGTCGTGCGCCGCCCAGATGCCGGCGCCGAAGCCGCCAGGCGCCAGCGAGTCCCGTTTGCATTGCTCGTTGATCCAGGCAACCACCTTCTCGGCGTCGCGCAGCGACTGCTTGAAGCGCTCGTTCTGCGGCCCGAACGAATTGAACACCATCGTTGAAAACGGCAGCAATTGTTCACGGCCATCCGCGCGGATGCCGACAGCGTCCGGGAAAACCGACAACGGAAACGCTTCGGCGAGATCGGGCACGGCGTCGAATCGCCGCTTCGCGACGAGCGTGTCGACCAGCGCAGCGGCCTTCGCCTTGAACGGATCGCGCAACGCCCGCATCGCTCCTGGCGACAACACCCGCGCCTGCACCTTGCGGGTGCGATCGTGCAGTGGCGGATCCGCCTCGAGCAGGATGCTCTTCGGCCGCCACGGCGGCTCCTTGGCGAAGTCCTGGATGCCGACGCCGCGCGCCGACGAGTACGTCTGCCAATCCGTCAGTGCTGCGGAAACCTCGCCGTGCCGTGCCATCGCATGAACGCCGTAGCGTTCGAGATAGAAGACGGGCCCAAGCGAGCGCATCCGCTCGTGATCGTCATAGGGGGCCGTCAGGAACGCGTCCGAGAACGGGTCGATGTCCGAACGCGGTATGGCGTTGGTCGTCTGCGGCAGATCCATCTGAAGTCCCCACGGCGATGAGGCGTCCAGATTGGCGGACCTGCAATCGCAACGCAACCGGGCAAAGAAAAAGCCGCCCGCACCGGAATGCGGACGGCCCTTCCGGATCGAACTCGACGATCAGGCGCCGGTGGCGTCCTTCATGCATTTCGTCTCGAAGCTCTTCTTGGCGGCGCCAGCGAGCTTCTTGTCGGTCGATTCCTTCGTGCATGCCGTCTTCGCATCGGCCGCGCATTTCGTCGTGAAGCTCTTGAGAGCCGCACCAGCGAGCTTCTTCTCGGCGGCCTGCGCCTTGCACGAAGCGGGGACTGCGGGAGCTGCAGCCTTTGCAGCTGCCGGGGCAGCAGCCTTGGCGGCAGGAGCAACAGGAGCGGCTGGCGCAGCAGGTGCTTTCGCGGCGGCGGGAGCCTTGGCCGCAGGAGCCGGAGCCGGCTGCTGGGCGAGAGCCGAAGAGGCGGCGAAAGCTGCGAGGGCAGCAGCGACGACGATTTTGCGCATGCGATGGTCTCCGATGGTTGAACTCTGATGGTACAATTCGAAAGGCCGCTGAGTTGCGGTTCACTCGAAGTCGAGACGGGAAGATCTTGCCGGTGATCGGCCTTCACTCCGCCGCATAGAAGCCGCACGCCGATGAACGGCGTATGAAAACAGTTCCCGCTAGGCAGCTTTCGCTGCCTTGGCCGCAGCGATCCAGCTCTTTATCCGCTCGACGTCGGGCGGAGAGCCGTCCCTGAGAATGCGCTGTCCTGAGGGTGTCAATGCAAAGCGCAGAACATCGGCGCAGAGCGTCGCTTCGTCGCTGTCGGCGAGCGCGTCGAGCGTCGCATATCCCGCACCCACCAGGAGCTGTGCACCGGTCCCGCGAAGTCCCGGCACCGACAGGACCAACTGCGCTTGGTTCTGCCAGGCGGTCAGCACTTCCGGCGTGATGTGCACCACCTCCAGCCGCGCCGACAACGCAATCGGGTGGGCCCTGAGGAAGTCCTCCACCGTATCGATGCCGACCTCGTTGAGGCGAGCGGCAGTCTTCGGACCGATCGAGGGCGCATCCACAACTGGATCGTCGGATTTGAGGTGAGTGTGATCGGCGGACGTGCGCGTCGCAAGCGGCGTGGACGGTGCCATGGCCGCCCGGGCCGGCATCGGCACCACGCTCGGCTCCCGCAACGGAATGATCGATGCGATGGGCGCAGACGCGGCAGAGGGGCTCGCGGTTGCTGGGGTGGCGGTAGCGGTGGCGTCGGCGGCAGGCCTCGCAGGAGCCGCCGGGATGACGCTCGTTGCAGCCGGTGCGGCCGCGACCGGCAACGGCTTGCGCAAGTCGACCACCTCGGCCGGAGGGGCCTCGGCGGCACGAGGCTTTCTCGCCGCACGCTGCGGCAGCGGGAAAACGTTGGATGGCTTCACCGTTTCCCGCTTGGCGACGACCTCGGCCTCGTAGCGCACCCGCACCTCTTTCTCGCCGGGTGCCAAATTCTGCACGACCTGGCCGGTGCGGATCAACTCGTCGTACATCGCCTCGATGGCTGCCCGCTCTTCGGCATCGCGTGCGCGCTTCAACAGCTTGGCACGCGGCCACGCGGCGATCGATGCAACGACGTCGCCCATCAAGTTGACCTCGGGTGGCGCAACGTTGGCTTCCTCGATGGCGGCATCGAGGATCACGGCGAATAGCCGCACCGCATGGGCGATCATGTCGGCGACAGCGCGCTGCCCGACGTAGTCCAGCCCCTCGGTCGGCTCCACGACACCGCGCTTGATGTCGTAGTGCGTCAGCAGCGTCTCGTAGTGCAGCGTTGCCTTGTCGGCGCCCTGGCAGATCAGCAAGGCGAGCCAGTTGTCCTCATCAGACTTGGTGATCTTGAGATGCCCGTACTCGATCTCGGCCATCCGCGCGAGGTCGGCATAGGAGCGGTTGACGCTCCACTCGACCGCAGCATGCACGTTGTTTTCCGCCTCGCTCTGTGCGGTATGCAGCGGCATGAGCGGATCGAGCGCGTAGTGCGACAGCACGCCAGCGGCATACGCAGCCGCCGGCCAGTCCTGCTTGGCGAGCGCGGCGACGAGATCGCCATACCATTCCCCCGCCTTGACCGGCGCGCCGCCCCAATAGCCGTCGCGCGGATGCAGCACGTGATTGACGAAGTCCTTGAACGTGTCGTCCGGCGCCTTTGAACCTTCGACATAGACGGCGACATGCTTGAGGAAGACGCGCTCCCACGCGGCCGCCGTCTCGCCCGACAGATGCTTCAGCGCGTCGAGGGCGAGGTAGTGGTGCGTTCCCTTGGCGTGGGTGGCGCGAAGGATGGTGTGGACGATGCTCATGGCGTTGCTCTGCCGCGAATCGGTCTCAGTCGATGACCGAGTTTGGCAGATCCAGAGCCGGCACATCTCACAGTTGCAGAGAAGTCCACATGTTTTCAGACGACTACTGCTCTTACCGAGCAACACCTTCCTCCGAGCGTGATGGCGTCAATCCACCTTGCGGCGCAGCAGCAGGATTGCCGACATCGGCACCACGAAACCGATCAGCATGACCCAAAGGGTCAGGCTCGGCAGCTGTGCGTAGTTGCCGCGTTCGACCACGAAGATCTGGTTCATGTACTTCGTGCCGATCTCGCCGGCGACGAGTGCGAGATTCATGAACGAACTCATCAGCGCGAACCAAGTCGCGCGGTGGCCGGCAGGTGCGTAGATCGCCGTCAGCGTCAGCAGCGGGATCATGCCGAGGTTGACCAGCGGCGATGTCGTCGCCGTATCGATGATGGCAAGGCTGCGCGCCCCGAGGCCAAGGTTCTGCTCAGTCCAAGCGACGCTGCTTTCGAACACCAGCAGGATGCTCGGCAAAGCCAGGATCGAACCGACGACGGTCAGCATCAGCAGCACGCTCGTCATCCGCATCTTGGTGATCGCATCGGACAGGAACCACGCCACGACGAGCGTCAGCGCGGTGCCGATCACGCTGAGTGTGCCGAAAAACCGCTCGTCGAAGCCATAGCGGTCGATCAGGAACCAGCGGTAGCCGTCGCCGATGCTCGGCAGCGCGCGGAAGAAAAAGATGATCAGTGCCGCATAAAAGATCCGCAGCCGCGTCTCCGGCGCGATGTCATGCGTCACCCGATTGAGCATGAACCCGATGACTCCGAGCGAGATCGCGAACGTGATCTCCTGGTTGTGCGGCACATCGAGCAGCCCGAGCGCGGTCACCACCGCGCCGAACGCCAAGCCGCCGCCAAGAATGCGCCAATCGGTGGGACGCCGCTCGATGGTGTCGACCTTCACCAGCAGCGATCCGGTGATCGAGATCGCGGGGATGACCAACCCCAGCAGGAACACCTGTTCGGCCGGCCAGATCGAAGCGAGATAGCCGCCGAGCCACGCAACCGCGAACATGCCCGACATCATGACGATGCGGCCGAGCACCTGGACCATCGCGAGGTCGACGTCGATCGCCGCTTTTTCGCGCGGCGTGCCATCCTCGTTCGTTCGCGGCACCACCTCGGTCGTCATGGCGTCGGCGACGACATCCTGCATGACCACCCCGACGGTCGTGAGAATCGACGCGGCGCTGTAGATCTTGTCGGCCCGGGCGAAGGTCAGAGCGCCGCTCGCCGCCCCCGCCAGCATCAATAGCGAGAGCGCAATCAGACCCGCCCCGATGAAAATATAGATGCGGCGCTGCGACCCGAGCAGCGGCACGGTGTCGACGAGTTCACCGAACACCATCTTCATCGCCCACGGCAGTGTCATCCACACACCAAGCGCCGCCAGTTCGGCCGGCGACAGCGTCAGGTTCTTCTTCACCCAGAATTGGCTGGCAATCGCCGTGAGCCCGAGCGCGCCATAGGCAAAATAGACCATCAACGGGGGCAGGTAGGCCCGCCGGAACGATCGGATCGGCAACAGGACAGCGTCGGCCACTTGGCTCTGCCAAGTCGCCTTCTGTGCCGTCGATGCAGTCGTATCGGTCATGCGCGCCTCGAATTTGCGTCGATTCGTAAGCTGCCAGGGTGGCGAAGTGCAGGCGGCTTGCCTACCTCCCATTCATCATATCGGCATCCTGTTGCCCCGGCAGCGCGCCGTGTCGCGGCCAGCAGGCTTGCCTGATAGCCGGGACAAAGGATAAACGCAGGCCCGAACGGTTACGCCTCACGCGGAGACGCCCATGAACCTCGACAAGCTCAAATCAACCCGTGGTCTCGACGTCGCCGGCAAGCGCGTTCTAGTTCGCGCGGACCTCAACGTCCCCGTCAAGGACGGCAAGGTGACGGACGCGACCCGCCTGGAGCGCCTGGTCGAGGGCTTCAAGGATCTCGCCGCCCGCGGTGCCAAGGTCATCATCATCTCACACTTTGGCCGGCCCAAAGGCGGCCCAGCCGCTGAGTTCTCGCTGAAGCCGGTCGCTGACACTTTTGCGAAGCTGCTTGGCAAACCGGTGGCGTTCGGCACCGACTGCGTCGGCGACGCAGCAGCCGCGACGGTCGGCGTCATGCAGAACGGCGACATCGCCGTCCTCGAAAACCTCCGCTTCCATAAGGGCGAGGAAAAAAATGACGCGGCCTTCGCCAAGGAACTCGCCAAGCTCGGCGACATCTTCGTCGGCGACGCGTTCTCCTGTGCCCATCGCGCCCATGCCTCGACCGAGGGGATCACGCATCTCCTGCCGGTCTTTGCAGGTCCGCTGATGCTCGAAGAAATCAACGCGCTGCGCACCGCGCTCGAAAAACCGCAGCGTCCGACCGCTGCCGTCGTCGGCGGCGCCAAGGTCTCGACCAAGATCCCCGTGCTCGAAAACCTCTTGCCCAAAGTCGACAAGCTGATCATCGGCGGCGGCATGGCCAATACGTTCCTGCTGGCGCAGGGCGTCGACGTCGGCAAGTCGCTGGCGGAGCCGGACTTCGGCAAGACCGCGCTCGAGATCATGGCCAAGGCGAAGGACCGCGGCTGCGAGATCATCCTGCCGAAGGACGCCCGGATCGCCAGGGAGTTCAAGGCGGGGGCCGCGAACGAACTCGTCGACATCTTGAAGACGCCTTCCGATGCCATGATCCTCGACGTCGGCCCGAAGTCCGTCGCCCACCTCGTCGACATCTTGAGCCGCTGCAAGACGCTGCTCTGGAACGGCCCGCTCGGCGCTTTCGAGATCGATCCCTTCGGAGAAAGCACGTTCGCGCTCGCCCGCGAGGCCGCCCGCCTCACGAAAGAAGGCAAGCTCGTCTCTGTTGCCGGCGGTGGCGATACGGTTGCAGCTCTCAATGCGGCCGGCGTGACGGATCAGTTCACCTACGTCTCGACCGCAGGCGGCGCGTTCCTCGAATGGCTTGAAGGCAAGGAACTTCCTGGCGTGGCGGCGCTTGCACGATGAACACGATCGCGGGGAAGTTCAAATCCGTCGTCTTCGATCTCGACGGCACGCTGGTCGACAGCGCCGGCGACATTGCGGCGGCGCTCAACGGTGCGTTCGCGCCGCGCGGCATTCCGGCGTTCGCCGTCGAAGACGTCAAGATGATGATCGGCGGCGGCTCGGCCGTGCTGGTCGAGAAGGCGGCGAACGCAGCCGGTCTCGCGCTCGATGCGGACGGCAAGGCTGAATTGCTCGCCGAATTCATGACCGTCTACAAGACGGTTTCGGCGGAGGGCCGGGGGCTGTTTCCGGGCGCCGTCGAACTGCTCATGAGCTTGAAACAGCAGGGCGTTCACGTCGCCTTGTGCACGAACAAGCCCGAACCCGTGACCCATATCGCGGTGAAGGCGCTCGGCATCGGCCCTTATCTCGATTTCGTCATCGGTGGCCGCGACGACATGCCGAAGAAACCGCAACCGCATATGCTGCAAGCGTGTCTCGCACCATTCGGCATCCACGTTGCCGAAGCCGTCATGGTCGGTGACAGCGGAGCGGACCACGGTGCGGCGCGAGCGGCCGGTACGTCGATCGTGATGGTCGATTTCGGTTATTCGAAAGTGCCCGTGCACTCACTCGAACCCGACGCAGTGGTCTCGCATCTGTCGGACATCCCGGCGGCGCTGGCGCGGCTATGAACCTCGGCTGAGCGCAAGTCGCACCTCAAGGGCGACACGCTCAGACGACAAGGCTCGCCAGCAGCTGCTCACGCGCGGCGCGCTGGGCCGCTGACCATGCCGCGACATTCGACGTCATCAGGTTCGCTTCCGACCGCAGGATGATCCCGTCGTCGAGGATCTTGAGCCCGTTCGCCTTGAGGGTCGCACCCGTTGTCGTGATGTCGACAATCAGCTCCGCAAGCCCTGCGGCGGGCGCGCCCTCCGTCGCCCCAAGGCTCTCGACGATGCGGTAGCTCGCCACATGCGAGGCTGCAAAAAAGCGCCGCGTCAGGTTGAGGTACTTCGTGGCGACGCGCAGCCGGTGGCCGTGCGATCGGCGGAACGCCATCGCCATGGTCTCAAGATCAGCCATCCGGTTGACGTCGAGCCAGCACGCCGGCACCGCGACCACCACATCGGCATGGCCGAAGCCGAGCTTTCGGTCGAAACCGACGCGATCGTCGATGGTTGCACTCGCCTCGCGCACGAGGTCCTCGCCCGTGATGCCCATGTGCACAGCGCCGGAGCGCAACCGGCTCGCGATCTCCGACGACGAGACGAAACTCACCTCGACCGACGGCAGCGAGCCGATCTCACCGCGATAGCCGCGCGCCGACCCGGTTTTCGAGATGACGAAACCTGCTTTCCGCAGCAACTCGTCGCACTGTTCCATCAGCCGCCCCTTCGAGGGTAGCGCCAAGATCAGCTTGTCTCCCGTCGTGTCGCTCATGCTGCCGTTCCAGTCTCGATCGAGAGCAGCCGCTCGGTGTAGATCGCGGCGCCGACGGCTGGCACGCGGTGCGGTGCGCCGATGGTCTCGAGCAGGCTGTCGTAGCGCCCCCCGCCCGCGATCGGATTGCTCTTGCCGAGATCAGGCGTTTCAAGCTCGAACACGAAGCCGGTGTAATACTCGAACTTGCGGCCGAAATCGCCGGAGAACTCCGCGTCGGCGAGATTGATACCGGCGCTCTTGAGGAGCGATAGGCGCTCGTCGAAAACCGCGAGCGCAGCAGTGACGTCGATGCCGGGCCGGCGCAGCACGCTTGCGAGCCGCTCGACGGCGCGGTTCGCGGGCGCCATTATTGAGGCATAGGATTCGATCAGATTGGCATCGTCGGCAGCGAGCGGCTTGGCGCGCGCATCGGCAATCGTCGCGAGCAAGCCCGTGGTCACTTCGGTCAGTGTGCGCGTGCCGATCAACTCGATACCATTTGCATCCAAGTAATCGCCGACGACGGCTTCGCCCGCCGCCGGATCGGCAGGATCGAGCTTTTGGACTAGAACGGCGGGAAGTTGCCGCGCGGCGTCGGCGTGCGCCGAAGTGAGCCGCTTCAACTCGGCACGGAACGCATCGGCCCGCCAGAACTGGTGACGCAAGCGTCGGCGCCAACGGTCCGGCATGTCGATCGCGTCCAGCAGAGCGGCGAGAATGCCGACATCGCCCATGCGCAACTTCAACGGCGCGGACTGTGCTTGACGGATCGCCTGAGCGGTCAGCGCCACGATCTCGACATCGGCGGCCGTTTGGTCGGGCGCAGCATAGAACTCGATGCCGGCCTGACGGAACTCGCGCGGGTTGCCCTTTGGCGCGTCGAGCGGCCGGTAGCGGAATGCGGGACCGTTATAGCAATAGCGTGCCGGCGTCCGCGCGTCCGGATGCCGCTCGAGGTACAACCGGCAGGTCGGGACGGTCAGATCCGGGCGCAGGCAGAGCTCGTTCCCGTCTGCGTCGTTGAACACGTAGGCGCGGGCTCGCAGATCCTCGCCGACCACGTCGAGCAGAAGCCCCGCAGGCTGGATGATGGCGGGCGCCACATACTCGAACCCGGCGGCGGTAAAGACCGCCAGCAGGCGCTGCGCCTGGGCCTCCAAGGCGTCGAATTTCTCGGCGGTTTCTGCAGCGGTGGGCATCAGCTTGCCAGACGTTGATGAGGCGCCCCTCCTACCCCACCCCGGGCGGGGCGTCTATCGGGGTTCGAGGTCGGCGTTACCGCGCCATCCGGCATGCGCTGGCGTCGCGTGCCGATTGCGCCGTCCGGTGCATAATGAACTCATCTGAAACACTTGCGGTGCGCTCATGCAACTCAGCGATCTTCCCCGATACCCGCTCGGCGTGCTGCCCACGCCCGTCGAAAGGCTCGACCGTATCGGCGCCGAACTCGGCATCGAACTTTATGCCAAGCGTGACGATTACACGGCCTTCGCAGCCGGCGGGAACAAGATCAGGAAGCTCGAGTATCTTCTCCCCGATGCGATCGCCAAGGGCGCGACGCTGCTGATCACTGCGGGTGGTGTGCAATCGAACCATGCGCGCATGACGGCCGCCGCCGCGGCGAAGTGCGGGATGAAGTCGCTGCTCGTGCTGCGCGGCGAACGGCCGAACGCGGTGCAAGGCAACCTGCTGCTCGATACGCTCTTCGGCGCCGAATTCGATTTCGTTCCGCCCGAGATTTTCAACACGCAACTCGACGCCGTCATGCAGCGGCACGCGGACGCCGCCGCCAAGCGCGGCGAGCGTGCCTATCTCATCCCTGTCGGTGGATCAACGCCGCTCGGCGCCATGGGCTACGTCAACTGCATTCGCGAGGCGGCGGAACAGTATGCAGCAGCAGGCCGGCCCGCGCCCGACGTAATAGTCGTCACGGGCGGTTCCGGCGGCACGCTCGCCGGCATCCTCGTCGGTTGCGCCATGTATTGGCCTGATACGAAAGTTATGGGCGTACTCGTGACGGTTAGTCCGATCCCTTATCCGCAGCGCGTTGCCAACGCGGTCAACGCCGCCGCCGAATTCGTCGGCCTCGATCGGCGCTGGACGCCGGACGATCTGTGGATCGAGAGCGGCCATGTCGGCCCTGGCTACGGCATCCTTACCGACGAATGCGTAGCAGCGATCAAGCTCGCGGCACAGCACGAAGGCATGCTGCTCGACCCCGTCTACACCGGCAAGACCTTCGCCGGTTTGATCGCGGCCGCGAGGTCGGGCAAGATCGCCCGTGGAAGCAACGTCCTGTTCGTGCACACCGGTGGTTCGCCCGCGCTCTATCACTACGCGCCGCAACTGGTGTGATGGGAAATAGTTGGGGGACACATGGCCGCGCCGCAACGCTATCGTCCTTTCACACCCGACCCGGCGCAGATGGCGCTGAAACCAGACATATCCGGCAACACGATCAACGGCCTCGGTGAGACGCAGCTGCGTCCACCCCGCATGGTCTACTGGGCACCCGATCCCGACGCCATTCCGCACGGCAAGATGCAGCGCTGGTTCTACCAGGTCGACCCCGGCAACCCGCATATCGCCAAGGCACGGGCTGAACGCGCCGAAATGACGGCAGGGCCGATCGCCGACTTGCATGGCGACCCGGTCCAGGAATCGCCCGAACACTGGAACGCGGCGCTTGCGGCACTCGGCGACGGTGGACGCTTCGACATGTGGGGCGTCGCACGCATGCGGCCCGAGTGGGTCTACGAGGGGCAGATCGTCCCGCAATCGACCATCATCGTCCTCGGCTTCGCGCATGACTACGCCGAGATATCGCAAGCGCCGGAACCGCGCGCCGGCGGCGAGGTCGTCCGTCAGTATGGTCGCGCGATGGCGGCTGCAAAGCACGTCGCCGGTTGGCTGCGCCAGCAGGGCTGGGATGCCGAGCCGCTCACTGGTCCGATGACGTCGAAGGTCATGATGATCCCGCCCGCGATCGCCTGCGGCTTCGGCGAACTCGGCAAGCACGGCTCGCTGATCAACAAGGAATTCGGCTCGTCATTCCGCTTGTCTGCCGTGTTGACCGACGCGCCGTTCGCGCCGACGCCCGCCCGCACATTCGAGGTGGATCAGTTCTGCATGAGCTGCCGTGTCTGCGAAAACGCCTGTCCGCCCGAGGCGATCAGCCCGGCAAAGCAGACCGTGCGCGGAACGGAGAAATGGTACGTCGACTTCGACAAATGCCTGCCGTTCTTCAATCAGACGCACGGCTGCGGCGTCTGCATCGCCGTCTGCCCCTGGAGCCGTCCCGGCGTCGGCCTCAACCTCGCAGCCAAGCTCGCACGGCGGTCAACTTCCAAGTAGCAGCACGCCCTAGCACGGCGCTCGTGACATCAACGTTCCACGAACGCCTTCTCGATCACGAAGTCGCCGGGTTCGCCGCCGCTGCCCTCGATGAAGCCTCGAGTCTCCAGCATGGCTTTCAGATCGACGAGCATCTGCGGATTGCCGCAGATCATCACGCGGTCGTTCGCTGGATCGAGCGCGGGGACCTTCAGGTCTGCAAATAGCTTGCCATTGTCGATGAGGTCGGTGATGCGGCCGGTGTGATAGAAATCCTCCTGCGTCACCGTCGTATAGTAGAGCAGCTGCTGGCTCGCCACCTCGCCGAGGAACTCGCTATTGCGCACCGACATGATTGTCTCGGTGCCGAACGCCAGCTCCGCGACATTGCGGCAACCGTACACGACGATCACTTGTTCGAACTGATCATAGACTTCCGGCGCGCGAATGATGCTGCCATAGGGCGCGAACCCGGTTCCGGTCGCGAGCAGATAGAGACGCTTGCCGGGCTTCAAGTTGCCGAGCAGCAGCGTGCCGGTCGGCTTGCGGGTCATGAGGATGGTGTCGCCTTCCTGAATGTGCTGCAGGCGGGACGTCAGCGGGCCATCCGGCACCTTGATGCTCAGGAATTCGAGGTGTTCGTCGTAAGGCGCGCTGACGATCGAATAGGCGCGTAGCAGCGGCTTGCCGTTCACGACGAGGCCGATCATCGCGAATTGCCCGGCCTCGAAGCGGAAGGATGGATCACGCGTGGTCTTGAAGCTGAACAGCTTGTCGGTCCAATGGCGGACCTCGAGCACGCGCTCCTGATTGTAGGCGCCGAGGTTCAATGCCTTTACCGGCGCAGCAATCGTTGCAGCTTCAGACATCGAAATCCCCCGCATCTGGCGACCGTGTGCAAGCTATTAGTTTATATCTAAACTAATTCCGAGCCGGTGCAAGTCCGTTCTAAAAGCGAATGGTGCGGCGCACAAAATGACAGGCGGCGAGGCAACTGCTTTGACTAAAATCAAGCAGAACACAGCGGCGCGCCCGGCGACGCGAAGGTGCTGAGTGAGACGGCAGTGGGGCCGAAGGTCGCATCGGTGAGAGCGAGCGTGGGTCAGCCAGCCGACAGCCGCGCGGTTGCCCAGTGCCATACTCGCAGGCGCCGCCATTTTCGGGAATAATGCCGGCGGCTCGAACGTATCCGCCGCTGTTGGCGAGGCGAACGCATGAAAATCGACGGCAAACCGTATCGGACGATCTGGCTGGCTGACGATGGCTGGTCGGTCGAGGTGATCGACCAGACCCGCCTGCCGCACGAATTCACCGTCGCACGCCTGAGGACCGCAGGCGATGCCGCACGCGCGATCAAGACCATGCAGGTGCGTGGCGCCCCGTTGATCGGAGCGGCAGCGGCATACGGCTTGGCGTTGGCCATGCGAGAAAAGTCAGACGACGCCGCGCTGGATGCGGCGGTCGAGATGCTGGCGGCGCAGCGGCCAACCGCCGTCAACCTGCGCTGGGCGCTAGACGAGGTCTGCAAGACCATCCGGCCAATGGCGCCGTCCACGCGCGCGGACGCGGCCTATGCAAAGGCCGCCGCGATCTGCGACGACGACGTGGAAACGTGCCGGCGCATCGGCACGCACGGCCTCGCCCTGATCGAGAAGATCGCCGCCGAAAAAGCCGAGAACGAAGTCCACATCCTCACCCACTGCAACGCCGGCTGGCTCGCAACGGTCGACTGGGGCACGGCAACTTCGCCGATCTATCAGGCGCACGATCTCGGCATCCCCCTCCACGTCTGGGTCGACGAGACGCGGCCGCGCAACCAGGGCGCCTCTCTGACAGCTTACGAACTCGGCCAGCATGGCGTGCCGCACACCATCATCGCCGACAATGCCGGCGGCCATCTGATGCAACGCGGCCTCGTCGATCTCTGTATCGTCGGCACCGACCGTGTCGCCGCCAACGGCGATGTCGCCAACAAGATCGGGACCTATCTGAAGGCACTCGCGGCGCGTGACAACAACGTGCCGTTTTATGTCGCCTGCCCGCACTCGACGATCGACTGGACGATCGGCGACGGGATGGACATTCCTATCGAATTGCGTTCGCCCGACGAAGTCCTCCAGATGACCGGTCGCATCGCTGACGGAGCCATCGTGACGGTCGATATCGCTGCACCCGGATCGCCCGCCCGCAACGACGCCTTCGACGTGACGCCGGCGCGGCTCGTCACCGGAATAATCACCGAGCGCGGCGTCTGCGAGGCAACCCGCGATGGGTTGCTGCAACTCTATCCCGAGCGCGCGGGCACTTGAGGAAAGCCGAACAGCCGGCCGTCGATCACGAGTAGCGACACACCGATGATGACGGCGCCGGCGATCTGGTGCGCCAACAGCGTTTCGCCGAGGAACATTACCCCGAGACCGATGGCGGTGAACGGGACAAGCAATGTCACGAGCATGACGTTGAGCGAACCAGCACTTGCGAGAATGCGGAAGAACATCACGTAGGCAAGAGCCGTCGAGAACACGCCGAGTCCCAGTGTTGCGAGAAGGATGCGGTCGGACGGCATGGGCAATGCCCAGGGACGGTCGATTATCGCCGACAGTGGGATCAGTAGAAGCGCCGAGCATGTCAGCTGCGAGGCGGCCGAGACCGGCGCGGCGAACCCTGTAAGGCGGCGGCCCCACAGGCCTGACAGGCCGTAACAAACCGTTGCGGCCAGGCAGAGCAGCATCGCGAAGACGGAAGCCCTGTCGGTGTTGGTGAAAGCAGCCGGGCCGATCAGCACCGCGACGCCGGCCAGCCCGATCAGCACGCCCGCCAGCTTGTTGGACGTCCACGCCTCGCCTGCGACAAAGCGCAGAACCAGCAGTGACATCAGCGGTGTCGTCGCATTGAGCACCGAAGCGAGGCCACTCGGAATCGAGTACTGCGCGTAGAAGATCATCGTGAAGGGGACAATGTTGTTCAGGATCGCCATCACGGCGTAGTTGCGCCACTGCTCCGCAGTCGTTGGAAACCGGTAGCCAAGGAGCAGCAGCGGCGGCACGAGGACGGTAACGGCGATCATGCAGCGCACCATGACCAGCGTCAGCGGCGGGACTTCAGCAAGCGCCACGGCCACGAAATAGAACGTGCCGCCCCATACGATCGACAAAACAATCAGCATCAGCCAGTCGAGGGGGCGCATTGCGAAGCCTTCTGAGCGTTCCGCAATGCCTTCTAGCCGATGCGGCCTCCCTGAGCGACCCGAATGTTGTCACCTAACCGGGAATCTTGCGCCGGTGCGCGAGCCCGATTAAAAGCGCGCATGGTCAAAACACCCGCAAAATCGCGCGTTCGCACGGGCGCGCCCGGATTCCCAAAAACGGCGTCACCCAAAGTGCGCCGGGCGGCTGCGGCCAAAAAGCGCCAGCCGACGGTCGGTCTCGTCTCCCTCGGCTGTCCGAAAGCTCTGGTCGACAGCGAACGCATCGTCACGCAGCTGCGCTCGGAAGGCTATCAACTCTCCGCCGACTACAAGGGAGCTGATGTCGTCATCGTCAACACTTGCGGCTTCCTCGACAGCGCCAAGAAGGAAAGCCTCGACGCTATCGGTGAGGCGATCGCCGAGAACGGCAAGGTGATCGTGACGGGCTGCATGGGCGTCGAGGAAGCCAAGATTCGAGCGACGCACCCGGGCGTGCTCGCCGTAACCGGGCCGCACCAGTACGAACAGGTCGTCAGCGCCGTGCACGAAGTCGTGCCGCCTGAACACGATCCTTACGTGGATCTCGTCCCGCCGCAGGGGCTGCGCCTCACGCCGCGTCACTACGCCTACCTGAAGATTTCCGAGGGCTGCAACAACCGCTGCTCGTTCTGCATCATCCCCTCGCTGCGTGGCGATTTGGCAAGCCGGCCGGCGAACCAAGTGCTTGCGGAAGCCGAGCGCCTTGTCAAAGCTGGCGTCAAGGAACTGCTCGTCATCAGCCAGGATACGAGTGCCTACGGCCTCGACATGAAATACGCCGAGAGCACTTGGAAAGGCCGCAAGGTGAAGGCGAAGTTCTATGATCTCGCCGCCGCGCTGGGTGATCTCGGCGCCTGGGTGCGCCTCCACTACGTCTACCCGTATCCGCATGTCGACGACGTCATCGAATTGATGGCGGCCGGCAAGGTGCTGCCCTATCTCGACATCCCGTTCCAGCACGCCAGCCGCGATGTGTTGAAGGCGATGAAGCGCCCCGGCAATACCGATAAGGTGCTCTCGCGCATCCAATCCTGGCGCAAGACATGCCCCGATCTCGCCATCCGTTCGACGTTCATCGTCGGCTTCCCCGGTGAGACCGAACGCGATTTCCAACAGCTGCTCGACTTTGTCAAAGAGGCGAAGATCGCGCGTGCGGGCTGCTTCAAGTACGAGCCGGTCGAGGGCGCCGCCGCGAATGCGCTTGAAGGCGCTGTGCCGGAGGAGGTCAAGGACGAACGCTGGCACCGCTTCATGCAGGCGCAGCAGGCAGTGTCGGCCGAGATCATGGCGTCTCGCGTCGGCCGCACCATCGACGTCCTCATCGACGAGGTCGACGAGGATGGCGCTATCGGCCGCTCGCAGTGGGATGCCCCCGATATCGACGGCAGTGTCTTCTTGAACGGCGCGGTCGACATGAAGCCCGGTGACCTGGTCCGCGCGACCGTCACCAATTCAGACGAATACGATCTGTGGGCCGAGCGGATCGTCTAGCCGATCGAGCAACAGCATCTCCAGCGCCGCGAAAAGCAAAACGCGGCCCAGCAATGCCGGGCCGCGCCAAAACTCGTCACTGTAAGGCGGTTAGGCCTTGCGCTCCTCGCGCAGCTGGCGGAGGCGCGCGCGGATCTGCGCCGTCTCGTCCCGCCACGACCCCGAGAAGATCTCCTCGGTACCGAACAGCCAGTTGCGGATGCCCTTACGGTTCTGGTCGTAGTCGGCGAGCGTAACCTGCTGCAGGTTGGCGAGATCCGTCTGCATCTGCTTCATCAACTCGAGCGGCGCGGCGCTGCCGCGTTCCAGCAACTCGAGGCGGTTCGAGACGATGCTGATGCCGCCTTCCGCTTCCGCACGCCACTGCTCGAGATTGTCGGCCAGCGTCTGCTGGTTCGCCGCGAGCTTGACGACGGCCTCGTGCAATTCGGCTTTATCGGCACGGGCCGCGGCATTGCTTTGCTCGTTCGTCGTCGTCACCAGCGCTTCAAGTGCATTGGTGCGCTCCGCGAGGAAACGCAGCATTTGCGTCTGTTCACCCTGACGCTGCTGGTTCGCGGTATCGACTTGCGAGAGGCGCTGGATGATCGGTTCCGTGATCTGCGAGACCGCGGATGAGAGCGCGATCGCCTGTTGGTCGAATTGTTGGGCGACGCCGTTGAAGCGGTCGGAAATCAACGATTGAATGACGCCGGTCGCCTGGGCTTGCCCAGACAGCGCACGCTCGACTAGGCCGCGGATATCGGTCGCAAACGCCGTCCGCACCTCTGCGATCTGCTGGCGCTGGCCAACGACGGCTTCGTCGATGCCCCGCAACCGTTCCGCGACGCTGCTCCACGCGCGCTGACTTTCGGCCTGGCGCGACTCGAGGGTGCGTTCGAGGCCCTGGATCTTTTCGCTGGCGGCGCGGAGTTGCTCTGTGATCTCGGCGAACCGTTCGGTAAAGGCCTCCGAAAGCCCCGCGTTCGGATTGCCGGCGGCGAGCTTGTCGACCGCTTTGAAGCGTTCGCTCATCGCCGCCCAATTGCGCGCGCCGTCTTGCATCCCGGCCGTGACCGAGCGTTCGAGCGTTTGCAGCCGCTCGGCGAGCTGGCTTGATGTGCGGCCGACGTCGTCGAGGCGCTTGTCCAGCGCCTGCTCGACGGTCTGGAACCGGTCGAGGAAGGCAGCAGGAACTTGCGACGGTGAATTGCGGCTCGCGGCGATCTCGCGTTGGACTTCGCGGATGAGATCGACGAAGGCGCGGCGGTCGGTGGCGATGTCGGCCTGCAGTTTGCGCAAGGCGCCGTCCATCTGGTCGAGCCGGGCATAGAGGCCTTCATCAGGCTGCGCCTGAGCATAGACGACCTGCTGCGGCACCGCGATCTCGGTGCGCTCGACAAGGCGTGCGCGCTGCGGCGGGGGCGGCGGCGGCGTTTCGACGTAGGCTGTCCGCCGCGGTTCGGTATAGGCGACCGTGCGGGTTGTGACGGTCTCCCGGCGCATATCTTGCGGCCAGTCCCACTGCTGCCAGTTCGACGCATGCCGCAGCAGAAGCGAGATGGCCGGGAAGTCGCGCGAATAGTTGAGCAGCACCCACAGCAGGTCGTGCACCGATGCGGCTGTGCCACGGGCGCGGGCTTGGTCGCTGGCGCGGCGCAACACGTCTTCGAACTCGGCCGACGAGCGCGGCGCGGCGCTCGCATGCGCAAGCCCGACCGGAATTTCAGAGGCGATGACAGCGGCGCTCTCGCGGCGCAGATGCGCCTCGCGGATGCCGCGTCCCTCCAGGATCTCGGCGGCCGCCTCGACGCGCGTCAACGCGTGAACGAGATGTTCGAGGCGAACCTCGCTCGCGCCATGCGCCAGAGCCACGTCGTAGGCATGATTGCAGCAAGCAAGCACGGTGTCGTCGACGAACAACGCGTCGGCGCGAGAGGCGGAACTCCGGCCCCGCGACCCGTTGAGGCCCGGCTCGCTTGAATAGGTCTCACGGCCGCCGCGCATTTGCGGGG
The DNA here is from genome assembly GCA_033812735.1 of Hyphomicrobiaceae bacterium. Lineage (GTDB taxonomy): Bacteria > Pseudomonadota > Alphaproteobacteria > Rhizobiales > Hyphomicrobiaceae > JABFRJ01. The sequence continues at coordinate 25,761 of JAPXTA010000056.1, forward strand.
TGCGCAGATCAAGATCATCACCGCGATACGACATTCCTAGCTCCTTGCCGCTGCCGCCGCGTTGAACGCGGGCAGCGCTTGAATCCCGTATGACCCGGCCCCGCCACCGGACAGACGCGAGTGCCGATCCTTGCGTGGCCCCGCGACCGCCCGACCTCGCGCTCTATGCACGCCGATCCAGGCAAACTCTTGACTGTGCAAGATAACGGCTTTCACCGCGTGACGCGAGACGGGTGGGCAGATCCGTTGCTGGTAAAGCTAACGCGCACGGATCAATGGCGTCGCCGGTCCCGCGGGCAGGGGGATCGGCTGCAAACTCGCCTAATCCGTTGGAAGTAAACGGATTTGGTTAACAATTTCTCAGACGCGTAGTTGCACGTCCGGCCTGTCGTAGCCGGGGTTGTTGATGGCGCGGCCAACCTCGAAGGCCTCGAGCGCATCGTCTTCGACAGGCTTCAGCAGCTTGAGAGCCGCCGCCGGGTCGGTGCCGCGAACATCGAGCCACGCTGCATAGTTCCGGGGCGGCAGGATCGCCGGCATGCGCTCGTGGATCGCCGCAACCGCCGGGTTGGCCGGTATGGTCAGAATGACCATCGTCTCCATCTCGCTGCCTTCCGTGCCGAGCCAATGCTCCCACAGCGCCGCAAACGCCATCGGATGGTCGAGGCCGCCGCCTGCCCGCGGCTGGATCATGTACGGCGTCTTGGCGCCGGGCTTTCCGGTCCACTCGTAGAAGGCGTCCGCCGGCACCAGGCAGCGGCGATGTTTCATCGCATTCTTGAACGACGGCTTCTCGAGTGCTGTTTCCGCGCGCGCGTTGATGAGGGTCGAAAATGCGTTCGGGTCCTTCACCCAGGAGGGGATCAGACCCCATCTGACGAGTGCAAGCTCACGTTCGCCCAACGCTTCGATCCCCGGTTTCAAGCGGACGATGGCGACGGGCTGGGTCGGCGCGATGTTGTAGCGCGGCGGCACGTGCATCGCGGCCAAGCCCTCGGCTGGTAGCCGGAACATGGTCCGTACGGCCTCGATAGGCGATGTGAAACTGTAGCGCGAGCACATGCGTGTACCCCACGTGTCACGAATCTGCGTGCAGAACGGAAACGCGTTCGCCTGGACGCACCGCCGCGAGCGCCGAAACGTCATCGAGCGCACGGGCAAAAATATTGACCGGGCTTGGCATGCGGATCTCACCCGCTTTCGAGATCGGCGTCATCCCCCAGCCGATGATGATCCGGTCGTCCTCGACCCAGTAGACGATATCGCCGGCTTTCACGTTCTGCTTCGCCGCAGGATCACGCCCCGTCTCGATCGTCGTCTCGAATTGGATCGACTGTCCCCACGGCACCGCGCTCGAGTAGATCGGGATCTGGTTCCAGATTCGATCGGCAGTCGGCGTATTGAGAAGGCGCGCCCTAATGACGACCTTTCCCGCCCGGATCACGATCTCGCGCAACGCATCCGTCCGCCGCGCCGGAGACCTTGCCACAGCAGACTTCTTGTTGTCGGAGCGCAGGATGTTAGTCGGCATTGCGGTAGCCGTCGTCCCGGCTTTCACCGGGACGACACCTCATCGTCACGCTCAGCTGTTCTTGAAGGCGGGCTTACGTTTCTCGATGAAAGCGGTCATGCCTTCCTTCTGATCGTCGGTCGCGAACATGGCGTGGAACACGCGGCGCTCGAACCGGATGCCTTCGGCGAGCGTCGTCTCGTACGAACGGTTGACGCTTTCCTTGGTCATCATCGTCGCGGTCAGCGACATGTTCGCGATGCTCGCGGCCGTTTTCATGGCGTCCGCGACGAGGTCGGCTGCGGGCACCACGCGTGAGACGAGACCCACACGCTCGGCCTCTGCCGCGTCCATCATGCGTCCCGTCAGGCACATCTCCATGGCCTTGGATTTGCCGACGAACCTCGTGAGACGTTGTGTCCCGCCCGCCCCCGGCATCACGCCGAGCTTGATCTCGGGCTGTCCGAACTTCGCCGTGTCGGCCGCGATGATGAAGTCGCACATCATCGCAAGTTCGCAGCCGCCGCCGAGCGCGAAGCCCGCAACCGCCGCGATCGTCGGCTTACGGCAGCGCGCGACGCGATCCCACGCGCCGATGAAGTCTTCCTTGTAGGCCTGCATGTAGGACTTGTTCTGCATTTCCTTGATGTCGGCGCCTGCCGCAAACGCCTTCTCTGATCCTGTCAGCACAATGCAGCCGATGGCCTCGTCGGCTTCCCATTCGTCGATGACCTTGGACATCTCGGCGATCAGCTGCGCATTGAGGGCATTGAGCGCCTCCGGCCGGTTCAGGCGGATGAGCCCGACCTTGCCGTGCGTCTCGATCTGGATGGTCTTGAAAGACATGGTGCGTCTCCTCTCGCGAACTGAATTTGTCAGGAAATGGGTAGCGGAGAGCCGCCGTCGGAGCAATGGTCCGCTAGCCGCGTCCCTATCGCCTATAACGGATAGTGACAAGCCGCCGCGCGCGCGTCTGCAACCTCGCGCAGTTCAGGCTTCTCGCTGCGGCAGCGCTCTTGCGAAAACGGGCAGCGCGCGTGGAAGTGGCAACCGGGCGGCGGGTTCAGCGGCGAGGGCAATTCACCCTGGATCGGCTTGAACGAGACGAGAGCGTCGTCGGCGAGTGTCAGCTTCGGCACGCTGTCGAGCAGCGCTCGCGTGTACGGATGCTTTGGCGCGTCGTACACCGCCCGCGTCTCGCCTGTCTCGACGATGCGGCCGAGATACATGATGGCAACGCGGTCGGAGATGTGCCGCACGATGCCGAGGTCGTGGCTGATGAACAGCATCGTCACGCCGAGGTCCCGGCGCAGCTTCAGAAACAGATTGATGATCTGCGCCTGGATCGACACGTCGAGCGACGCGACGGGCTCGTCGCACACGAGCACGTCGGGCTTCATCGCGAGCGCCCGGGCAATGGCGACGCGCTGGCGCTGGCCACCGGAGAACTGGTGCGGATAACGCGACGCGAAATCCGGATCGAGCCCGACTTGGACGAGCCACTGCCGGACGTAGGCGGCCGAATCGGCCTTCGAAACGATCCCGTGCGCGATCGGCCCTTCCGCAAGCGTGTCGCCAATGGTCATGCGTGGATCGAGCGAAGCAAACGGGTCCTGAAACACCATCTGCACCCGCGTGGTCGTCTTCACCGGACGCGACGGATCGCCCATGACAGGCGTGCCCGCGATCGCGGCGCTACCCTCGCTCGGCGGTAAAATGCCGGCGATGATCCGCCCGATCGTCGATTTCCCGCAGCCGGATTCGCCGACCAGCCCGAGCACCTCGCCCTTCCGTATCGTCAGGCTTACATCGTCGACGGCGTGCACCGTCCGCAAGTCGAGCGGACTGCCGAAGCGATGTGCGATCCGTTCCGACAGCGTCGGCTTCGAACCGAACCGCTTCGATACGCGATCGACCGTGACGAGTGTGGTCATGCCAATGCCTCCGCTTGCTGCGGATGATGGCACGCGACCGCGCGCGCGCCGTCGCGGGCGAGCTGCGGCATGTCCTTGCAGATTTGATCGGCGCGCGGGCACCGCGGTTGGAAGGCGCACCCCGGCGGCAGCTTCAAAAGCGACGGCGTGGTGCCGGGAATCTGCTTCAGATCGCTGCCCGGCGTCGCGGTCGATGGCAGCGAGTTGAGCAGCCCTTGGGTGTAGGGGTGGCGCGGCGCACGCAACACGGCGGCTGTCGGGCCTTCCTCGATGATGCGCCCGGCATACATCACGAGGATGCGGCTCGCCATCGACGACACTGTTGCGAGGTCGTGGCTGATCCAGATCAGCGCCGTGCCCGTGTCGCGGGCAAGCGATTTCATCTCGGTCAGGATCTGCGCCTGGATCGAAACGTCGAGCGCCGTCGTCGGCTCGTCGCACACGATCAGTGCCGGACGGTTGAGTAGAGCAATCGCGATGGCAACGCGCTGGCGCATGCCGCCCGAGAACTGATGCGGGTAGTTGTCGAGCCGCCGGCTCGCATCCGGAATACCGACGCGGCTCAACACGTCGAGTGACCGCTCGCGGACAGCGTCCGCCGACGTCGTGCCGTGCGCGGCAAGCGCCAATCGCATCTGCGTCGCAATCGTCAGCACCGGATTGAGTGTGGCGCTCGGGTCCTGGAACACCATCGCCATGCGCCGGCCACGTAAAGTGCGAAGCGCCGCGCCGGGCAGTCCGACGAGTTCCTGCCCGTCGAGCTTTACCGAGCCGCCGACG
>JAPXTA010000057.1:0-29772 GCA_033812735.1 Hyphomicrobiaceae bacterium
CGCCGAAACGACGCCGTGTCCACGGCGAAACGCAGCAACCGGCGCTTCCAGCATTTCCGCAAGCGCCGTAACTTCAGCACTAGCACCCTGCGCACCGCCGCCGACGACGATTAGCGGACGCTCGGCGGAACCGAGCAGCTTCGCCGCCGCAGCGACAAGTTCAGAATCGACCGGCGCCCGCCGCGGCACAGTGGGCGCCGCAAACTCGACCGCACCCGCCTTCGCCCAAGTATCCATGCCGCACTCGATCACCGCCGGACGCGGTACGCCCGACATCATGCTGGCGATCGCGGCATTGCCGATCTCGGGCGCCTCGTGCGGTGCACCGATCCGCGCCGTATACTTGGCGAAATGCCCCGCAAGGCCGATCTGATCCCGCAACTCATGCAGATGCCCAAAGCCGCGATCGATGTCGGCCTGGAAGATCTGCCCGACGATGCCGAGAACCGGCGCGTTCATCGCATAGGCCGACAGCATTGCGGCGCTCGCGTTGAGAAAGCCGGGCCCCGGCACGACCGCGAATGCCTGCGGCTTACCCGTCGCGAGTGCAGCGCCGAGCGCCATGTAAGCTGACGCCTGTTCGTGCCGCGCATGCAGCACGCGCAAGCGATCCTTGGCATGATAGAGCGCGTCGAAGAGCGGATCGTTATGCAGGCCGGGCAAGCCGTAGAGCGTATCGATCCCGTTAGCGATCAGCGTCTCGACCAGCGCGGCCGCCGTCGTCATGCGCGGCGTCTCGTTACGCACTGCAGGCTTGAACCCAGATGCCTTTTGCGCCGGTTTTCCAGCTCGTTTCGCCACGTCGCTCTCCGAAAGAATCGTGCCTGTCAGCCGACCGGCGATAGATGTTTGACCATGTGCGTAATGCGCCGGTCGCTCAAGTCCTCGTGCCCTTCGATCTCATAGCCATGCCGGTGATACCAGCGGATCAGGCTTTCGAGCACGGCTGTCGTGTAAAGTCGGATCACCTTGCGGCCGAGCTGTTGCGCCCGCACTTCGGCCGCATCCAGCATGATTTGCCCGAGCCCTTGCCGCTGCGCCTCGGGTGCCGCCGCCACCGACCAGATCAGCAGATCGTTCGACCGCTTTTCGAGGATCAAAACGCCTTTGAGCCGCCCGCGCTCTTCTGCCAGCCAAACCTCGCGGTCCGGCATCTGCATGATGACGCCGTAGTCTTCCTTGAGCGGCAACGGCTCGAGCCCGATCAACGCGCGATTGCGGGCGTAGGCCGCGTGCTGCAGTGCCTCGATAGCGGCACGGTCCGGATCGCCCGCGCGCCGGAAGGTGATCGGTGCCGGTGGCTCGCTCGCCTCTGGCTTCGGGGTCTCGCTCATGGTGACCTCAGGAACGCCCCGAGTGGCTGCTTCTGCTGCCCATCCCCACCGATATTGCCGGCCGAGAGCCACGCCTCGTAGCCGGCTTTGATGCGCGGCCATTCCTCGTCGATGATGGAATACCAGCTGGTGTCGCGCGTCCGCCCCTTGATGATGTTCGAGCGCCGGAAGTGCCCTTCGTAGGTGAAGCCGAACCGCTCGGCCGCTTTCCGCGATGGCTCGTTGAGCGCGTTGCACTTCCACTCGTAGCGCCGGTAGCTGAGCGTATCGAACGCGTAACGCATGAACAGGAAATTCGCTTCCGTCGTCACCGCCGTCCGCGAAATTTTCGGCCCCCAGTAGATGTTGCCGATCTCGATCACGCGGTTCGGCGGATCGATCCGCATCAGCGTCTGCCATCCCTCGGCACGGCCCGTGCGCTTGTCGATGACCGTGTAGAACAGCGGATCGGCAGACGCGGCGCAGGCCGTCAGATAGGCGTCGGATTGCTCGCGCGTCTTCGGACATTCGACGGCGAGGTAGGCAAACCGCGCCGGACCATCGGCGACGCTGCTCGCCTCGAACAGCTGCGCGCCGTGCTTCGCGATATCCAGCGGTTCGAGCCGCGTAAATCGTCCATCGAGAACGATACGCTCGGGGCGAGGCGCAGCCGTTGCAGTTGCGACGCGCGGACCGACGGGAACGCCGGCTTCAGGATCGGTCTCGCTGGGGATCTGGTCGTCGAGCGGATAGCGCATGTAAGGCCCATATCTGATTTGGACCGCGAGTGAACGCCGGGAAGACAGGAAATGCAATTGCCGTTTCGATGCGATCGGTCCGAGCGCAGCGAGGCAGACCGCAAGGCGGTCCGGCGCATTCGCGACTTGCGATCCGGCGCTAGCCGCAGCAAGTCGCCAACCCAACGCGCCGCCCCCGCGGAGCGGCAGCGAGCCTTAGGGCTCGGGAACAGCGGCCGTGAGTGCAATCAAGGCAACCGTGGTGCGTGTGTCTGCGAGCGGATGCGATCGTACATCACGATAGCCGCGGCGATGGCGACGTTGACGCAGAACTTCGTCGGGATCTTAACAACGGCGTCACAACGCTCCAGCAGCGCCGGCGACAGCGAGCCCTTCTCCGGCCCAAGAACGTACGCCGCGCGTAGCGGATGCAGGAACACCGGGAGATCCACCGCGCCATCTACGAGTTCGACACCGACGAGCTTGCACGCTTGCGGCAATCGCAATTCCTCGAGCGTTGCCCAGTTGTAGTGCGGAAGATGCCACTGCCCCTTGCTGGTGTCGGCCCTGGCTTCCATCGCCTGATAGTTCGCCCCGAGAGTAAACGTGAACGCCGCGCCAAACCCATGCGCCGACCGCATGATGTTGCCGAGGTTCAAAGCCTTCGAGGTCCGCTCCGCCCCGATGGCAAAGTAACCGCGTTGCCCCCCCTCGCCATGGCCCCTCTCGCCCCCCGTTCCCGGAGAACTCGACGACGGCGCAGGCAGCAGCTTCTTCAATGACATGATCGGAAATCTCTGGCTTCGCTTCCGGGGGTAGCATCCGGGCGGGCTTCCCCCTAATCTCCCCTGAGTTTACCGCGCCAGATACCCTGCCTGGCCGGCACCCAACAAGATCAATCGACTGAATTGAATGAGGAAGTACTGATGAAGGCCGCGCTGGTGAAGTCGCTCGATGGTCCCGACGCCATCGTTATCGAAAGCATTGCCGACCCCACCCCAAAGGCCGGCCAAGCCATTATCCGTGTCCACGCGGCAGCGCTGAACTTCCTCGATACCCTCGTCGTCCGCGGCAAATACCAAGTGAAACCGGAACTGCCGTTCTCACCCGCGAGTGAATTCGCCGGCACGGTCGAATCCGTCGGCGACGGGGTCACCAACGTCAAAGCCGGCGACCGCGTATTCGGTTACGGCACCATCGGCGCAGCGCGCGAAAAGATTGCCGTGCCCGCCATCGCCCTCGTCAAGACGCCCGCCGGCGTGGCCGATGAAATCGCAGCCGGCATCGCCGTCACCTACGGCACGGGATACTACGGCCTCAAGGACCGCGCCAACCTCAAGGCGGGCGAAACCTGCGCCATTCTAGGGGCATCGGGCGGTGCCGGACTTGCCGCCGTAGAACTCGCTAAGATCATGGGCGCCAAGGTCATCGCCTGCGCCTCCTCCGCCGACAAGCTCGCCATCTGCAAGAGCCGCGGCGCCGACGTCCTCATCAACTACACGGACGCCAATTGGCGCGACCAGTTGAAGGACGCGACCGGCGGTAAGGGCGTCGATGTCGTCTACGATTGCGTCGGCGGCCAGTTCGCCGAACCCGCCATCCGCACCATGAACTGGGGCGGCCGCTTCCTCGTCATCGGCTTTGCCGCCGGCGACATCCCGAAGATCCCACTCAACCTTTTGTTGCTGAAGTCGTGTTCACTCGTCGGCGTGTTCTGGGGCGCGTCCGTCCAGCGCGACCCCGCGCACAACGCAAGCAACATGGCTGAAATCGTCAAGTGGGTCGCAGACGGCAAACTCAAGCCGCACGTGCACAAGGTCTTCCCGCTCGAACAGACGGCCGACGCCATCCGCGAACTCGATCGCCGGGCCGCAACCGGCAAAGTCATCATCAAGATCTGAAATAGAAATCGCTATTTCAATCGGCCGCGGCCTTTCAACAATCTCTCGGTCACCCTATACCTCTACCCATGCGGCCAACGTGCCGCCTGGGCGAAGGGCTCAGCCGCACATGAAGGCATTACTCAGGGAGCAGAAACGCATGTCTCGAACTCTAACCGCGCTCGCAATGATCGCGGCCCTCGCAGCCGGCACGGCCGGTTCCGCCATCGCTCAAACAAAGCAGCTGTCGATCGCAACCGGCGGAACCGGCGGCGTGTACTACCCGCTCGCAGGCGGCTTCGGCGCCATTCTGGCCAAGGAAGTCCCCGGCATGACGGCGACCGCCGAAGTGACCGGCGGCTCCGTCGACAACATGAAACTGATCGGCGCCGGCAAGGTCGAGGCCTGCTTCACGCAGGTCGACACGGCAGTCGATGCCATCAACGGCCGCGACAAGTTCACCGGCAGCAAGGTGCCGGTCCGCGCCCTCGCCGTAATGTATCCAAACCTCATGCAAGTCGTAACGCTCGAGTCTTCAGGCATCACCAAGTTCGAAGACCTGAAAGGCAAGCGCGTTTCGACAGGCTCGCCGGGCTCCGGCACCGAGATCTTCGCCTTCCGTCTGATCGAAGCGGCCGGCATGGACAAAGACAAGGATATGAAGCGCGAGCGTCTTGGCGCGGCTGAAAGCGCCAACGCGTTGAAGGACGGCAAGATCGATGCGTTCTTCTTCGTCGCCGGCGTCCCCACCTCGGCCATCACCGATGTCGCAGCCTCGCCCGGAATGAAGATGAAGTTGATCGACCACGATCATCTCGTCGAGAAAATCAAGGCCAAGCACGGCCCCGTTTATTCAACGGCATCGATCAAGGCTGGCTCGTATCCGAACCAGGCAGCGGACAACAAGAATGCCGCTGTCTGGAACATCTTTGCGGTCAACGAGAGCATGACCGAGGATCTCGCCTACACGCTGACCAAGACGATGATGGAGAAGCGTGACGACCTCGGCAAGGTTCACAAGGAAGCGCTGAACATCAAGCCAGAGATTCAGAAGTCGGCAAATGCCGGCATTCCCTGGCACCCCGGTGCGCTCAAGTATTTCAAGGAAAAGGGCATCAAGCTCGACTGACGTGCCTGCATGATCGCGAATACCAGGGCGGCTCTCCGAGCCGCCCTTTTTGTTGGCTGAAGCGGCAGTCCTCCCGCTAACCTCTTCGCATCCGGATGGAGGAGAATGGCCATGGCAAACGATGAAAAGCTGTTGGATCAAGCCGTCCGCATGGGCGTCGAGAATTTCGAAACGACACGCGGCTCCGTGCCCGACAGCTTCAAGCTGCTAATGGAACATTCGCCGAGCGCCTTCGCAGGCTATGGTCTGATGCGCAGCCACTTGATGAAAGATGGCGCGCTCGATTTGAAGACGAAGGAGCTGATCTTCGCGCTTCTCGACACAGTGATCGGCGCGACCGACGGCGCCAAGGCCCACGCCGGAAACGCGATCCGTCTCGGCCTGACCGTCGAGCAGTTGAGCGAAGGCCTCGTCCAGTGCGTCATGGCCGCCGGCATCACGACTTGGAACATGACTGGCCAGCACGCCTTGCGGCACGCGATCGAAGTTCGCGACGGGATGGCAAAGCCGAAGGGGTGACGGCCTAGCTCTTGGTTGCCTCGCGGCGACCGGCCGCATATCCGATCGCGGCCCAGACCAGGCCGAATATCAGGCTCGCGATGAAGATGCCGCCCGAAGCGCGTGCCGGCGTCGCCAGAAACTCGAGAGACAAGCGCGTCCCGATCCATATCAGGGCAAAACCCGCCATAGCGCCGGCAAACGCCGCAATGCCGAGCTTCGCCTTCTGATCGCGCGAACGCCCGAGCTGCCGCCCCATCAGGAAGGCGACAGCAATGACTGCCGGATTGAACGCACCGAAAGCGAGCACCTCCCACAGCGGCACGTCAGGCAACAACAGCGGCGGCACCCCGCCGATGCCTTGCGTCGACGGCGCCTTGGCCTGCAGGAAAATCGCAGCAAATGTCATGCGATCAGCCGCGCGGCTTCTGCCCGGCACTTTGCTCGCCGGTGCTCAACTCGATCGACGGACGAAGCTTCTCTTCCTCGTATTGGATGAACCAGCCGATCATCTGCCGCCAAAGCGCTTCGCACAGATCCGGCGGCACACCCGCCTCGACGGCCCGGGCGCGAACCCGGTCGATGACCTGTTGATTGCGCCACGGCACGTTCGCTTCCTGACCGAGCCCGAGCTTGATCTGCCAGGCACGCTCGACATAGCCGAACCGCTCGCCGATCAGCCCGACCAAAGCTGTGTCGATCCGATCAATCTCCGTGCGCACGTCGGCAAGGTCGGCGCAGTCGGCAGGCAATTTCTTAGCAGACATGAAGCGGCTCACAGGCGAATAACGGATTTGAACTATCGGGTATCAGGTATCGCCGCGCCGTCAAAGACCCAGCAACAAGCGGCGCGATCCCATTTCCGCCACCAAGGCGTGCGACCCGCGAAAGATGGTGGACGAATCCCACACTCCGATGGCAATGGTCCGGCATCGCGCCAGCGAATGCCGCAGCGCACCATGGCCAGGCTCGAGCGGGGGTGACCAGGCATGACCACCATCCTTGGCCGCTATGTTTTCCGTCAGGTGATGGGCGCTCTAGTCCTCATCCTCGCCTCGCTGACTTGCATCATCTGGATCGCGGTAGCGCTCCGCCAGCTCGAGTTCCTGACCAATCAGGGAACCGGCGGCTGGATCTTCATGCAAATGACGCTGCTCGCGCTGCCGGGGCTTCTCGCCTTTATTGCCCCGATCGCCATGATGATCGCGGTGGTGCATACGTTGAACAGGCTCAACGGCGACAGCGAGCTGATCATCACCACGGCGGGCGGCGCATCGACGTGGCGGTTGCTGTGGCCCTTGATGACCGTCGGCATTATCGTCGCCATCGCCGTCGCCTTCGTCGCCAACTGGGCAGCCCCCCATTCAAATCGCGCCTTCCGCGACCTCACCCTCCAGGCCCGCACCGATCTGATCAGCCAGGTGCTTCAGCCCGGCCGCTTCAATGCGGTCGAGCGCAACCTCGTCGTCCACATCCGCGACAAGGGACCCGACGGCACGTTGCTCGGACTGCTGATGCATGACACCCGCGACGAGAAGCAGGTGTCTTCTTACCTCGCCGAGAGCGGCTACATCGTGAAGCAGGGGAGTTCCGCTTATCTGCTGATGCGAAACGGCCACGTCCTGCGAACCTCGGCAGCGGTCGAAGGCGCCACCGACATCGTCGCCTTCGAAAGCTACGCCATCGACATCGCCCGATTCGAGCAGAAGACCGATGGCAACTTCTCTCTGCGCCCCCGCGAGCGCCTCACATCGGAACTCTGGACGCCCGATACCGAGGACCCCGTATGGAAGCACACGCCGGGCCGCTATCGCTCGGAGCTGCACGAACGCCTCTCTGCCCCTCTTTACCCGATTGCCTATATATTTCTGGCACTTGCCTTCGTGGGCCAAGCGCAGACAACCCGCCAGAACCGCACCCGTGGCGTCGTCACGGCCATTGCCTCGAGCTTCGGAACCCGCATCGCCGGCATTGGCCTCGCCAATCTTGCCGTGACCAAAGCCAATGCCGTACCGATGATGTACGCGGGCCCGCTCCTCACGCTCGTCGTCGCCGCCGTCATCATCTGGACCAACATGCGGCCACGCCCGCAATCCAAGCTCGCCCGCCGCGTTGCCGGCGCGAATTCACAACTAAAGGCGCGCGTGACGTCCCTCTTCAGCCGCCGCACCGCGGCCGCAACCTCTTGAGGGGACGAGCATAAAATGTTTGGTCCCCGCACCCTTCGCCGCTACATCGCGATCCGCTTCCTCGCCATGACGATCGGTGCCTTCCTCGTCTGTGCGATGCTGATTTTCATGATCGATCTCATCGAGTTGCTGCGTCAGTCGCGCAATGCCAAGACTCTGACCCTGCCGAAACTCGCCTGGATCGGCTTCCTGCGTCTCCCCTCGTTCTCCGAACTCCTGCTGCCGTTCGCGGTCCTGGTCGGCGCCATCGGCGCCCTGCTGAGCCTCAGCCGCAAGTCGGAGCTGACCGTCATGCGCGCCGCCGGCATGTCCGTCTGGCAGTTCATCAGGCCTGGCGTCACCGTCGCCGCCCTGATCGGCCTGTTCGCGGTCTTCGTCTACAACCCGCTTGCGGCCGACGCCAAAGCCGAGGCTGAACGGTTGATGGCCGAAGCCTTCGGCAAGGAAGTCACCATGCTCTCGACGGAGGGCACCGGCCCCTGGCTCCGCCAGTCCGGTAGCGACGGCCAATCCGTCATGACGGCCAAGGCCGTGTCCGACAAGGGACTTTCCCTGGCTGGTGTGACTGTCTTCCGCTACGATCGTGACGGCCGCTTCATCGACCGCTTGGATGCCGAACGCGCCACACTGCAAACCGGTTTCTGGGACCTGCGCCGCGGCTTCGCCTCACGCCCCGGCCAGGATCCGGAACGTTTCGAGACCTTCAAGCTGCTAACGGGCCTCGATCGCGAGCGCGTGATGGATGCCTTCGGCACCGTCGAAACCGTGTCGATATGGGAGCTTCCGGGCGTGATCGACATGGCCGAAAAGGCCGAATTGCCGGCCGCCCGTTTCCGTGTCCAATATCAACTTCTCCTCAGCCGTCCGCTACTCCTCGTAGCCATGGTTCTTTTGGCCGCCACTGTGTCTTTGCGGTCCTTCCGACAGGGGGGCATCCAGACTATGGTCGTCACAGGAATGGTCGGGGGAATAGGCTTCTTCCTGCTGACAGAGGTATCGCGTCAGGTCGGTTTGGCCGGTCTGATATCAGCCCCTGTTGCCGTGTGGACGCCTGTGATAGTCGCGTGCTTGACCGCAATTACGGTGCTATTGCACCAGGAGGATGGCTGAGTGAGGCGTAATGCGCTCATACCGCACGATGTGTGCGGCCTGACGCGCCAGTCATGCATGCCGGTGCGGCAGCGTGATAGCCTTCTCGCGTCTACGGTCCGTGCAGTCAAATTATCGTGGATTGCTGGCGCATTAGCCGTGATGTCGGCAACGTCTGCCCTGGCCCAGGACCCGAGTATCCGCACCGTGCCGCTTGGCGGCGATAAGACGTTCAACGGATCAGCAGCGAACATCGTCGGCGCAACGCCAAAAATCAATTCGGCGCTGCCGCTGAACCTTCAGGCCGATCAGCTCGTGTACGACACGCGCGGCTCGAAGATTATCGCTCGCGGTAACGTTGAGGTGTTCTACAACAACTTCGTTCTGACCGCCGACGAGATCATCTACGATCAAAGCGCCAATCTTCTGACCGCCTCTGGCAACGCTCAACTTCGCGACCCGAACGGCAACATCACCCGCGCCGAGCGCCTCGAAGCGACGGACGATTTCCGCGACGCCTTCGTGCAGTCGTTGTCCATCGTCACAAAGGACGAGACCCGCATCGCCGCCCGCCGCGCCACCCGCCGCGACGGCAACACGACGGATTACGAGCAGGCGAAGTTCACGCCCTGCAAGAACGATCCCGGCAAACCGCCGCTGTGGTGCATCAGTGCCGCCCGCATCATTCACGACCAGCGCGCCGCCACCATTACCTATCAAGACGCGCAGTTCGAACTCTTCGGCATGCCGGTGCTGTTCCTGCCGTACTTCCAGCACGCCGATCCCTCGGTGAAGCGCAAGTCCGGCTTCCTCGCACCACATATTGGCCAGTCGTCGAGCCTCGGCTTCCGATTCGAGGTTCCCTACTATTTTGCGCTCGCGCCGAACTATGACTTCACCTTCAGCCCCGAGTACCTCTCGAAGCAGGGCATGATGTGGAAGGGCGAATTCCGCCACCGTCTGGCCAATGGCCAGTACATGGTCCGCGGCGCCTTCATCGATCAGGACGTCAGCAACTTGCCGAATTCGTCCGACGCCGATGTCCAACGGCTGGATGGCTGGCGTGGCACGGTCGAAACGCGTGGTTCGTTCTCGCTCGGCTCCTGGTGGCGTACCGGCTGGGATGTCACGCTTGAAAGCGACAAGTCATTCCGCCGCTTCTACGGCTTCGACGGGATCTTCCAGACCGACCGCGTGAACACCGCCTATTTGACGGGCATGAGCGAACGGAACTATTTCAACGCCCAGCTCTACCACTTTGGTGGCTTGCTGCTGGATGATACCGTGACAGCGACATCCCGTATTCACCCGGTCGTCGACTACAACTACATCTTCAATGGCTCGGTACTCGGCGGCGAGGTCAACTTCTCTGGCCATGCCCGTTCGATGACTCGCCGCAACGGCACTGACCTCACCGGCACGGTTGCAGCCGGCACAGACACCACACACGCAGTGGCCGACCTCGGCTGGCGCCGGCGCCTCATCGACGGCATCGGCCAGACTTGGACGCCCTTCGCCAACATTCGCGGCGACGCCTACAGCTTCCAGAATACGCGCGATCCCGTGACTGGCCTCAACCTCGAGTCCGACACGATCCTGCGCGGCGTCGGAACGACCGGTCTGACCTACGCCTACCCCTTTGTCGCTCACACCGCGACCGCCTCTCACATTGTCGAGCCAACAGTTCAAGTCGTCTCGCGCAACATGAACAGGGTCGACCAGCGCTTGCTGCCCAATGAGGACTCGAAGAGCATCGTCTACGACGACACCCTGTTGTTCGACGTCTCGAAGACCAGCGGTTACGACCTCATCGATACCGGTACGCGCGCCAACCTCGGTGTCCAGTACACCTTCCAAGCCAACAACGGCTTCCACGCCAAAGCCGTCTTCGGCCAGAGCATTTTCCTCGGTGGCAACAACGTTTTCGCCGACCCTGGCAAGGACGTGACGTCAACCGCCGTAGCAGGGTCGTTCCCGAACTCGTTTGATCCGAACAACGGCCTCGGCACCAAACGCTCCGACTACGTCGCCGGTGTGTACGTATCGCCAATGACCAACTTGAGCTTGGTCGCCCAGGCCCGGTTTGACGAGACCGACTGGACTCTCCGCCGTCAGGACACCCTGTTGACCTTCGGCCTCGGCCCGCTGACCACCCAGGCAGTCTACACATTCAAGGCGGCCGATCCCGCCCTCGCGCTCACGACGAACCAGCAGGAAGTGCAGCTCAACCTGGGCCTGCGCCTGACCGACAATTGGTCGCTGCTGGGCTCCATGCGCTACGATCTCGACGATCATCAGCGCATCCAGGATGCCATCGGCCTGCGCTACGCCGACGAGTGCTTCGTCCTCACCACGACCTACAGTGAAACGTTCGTCGAAAATACCGATCAGGGCATCAAGCCCGACCGCACGCTCATGCTCCGCTTCGAGCTGAAGCACCTGGGTGAGTTCAACTACCGGACGGATGTCACGAGCTTCCTCAACCGCGGCGACAACCAACCGTCAACCGGTCAATAACGCCGCGTCCAGGCAGCGCCCAGTCGTCGAGCCGAGCCACCATCGACACACCCCGCTGGCGGCGCGCGGCTGTTCCCTTTGCCGCCCGCCCTCGACCATCTGCCCCCTCCTGCTCTCCTGGCCTCGCGCGGTGCGTTTCACCATTACCGGTGGATACGCCACCGAGTTGCCCACCTTCTGCCCGATAAGCGAGTGCGATAGGTTCGCCCCTCCGCTAAGGTTTCGGCAGAATCAACTCTAGACTCCGGGCAAATGGCGCACACGATGGACCGAGACCGGCAATCGGATTGCCCAAGAATGCAGTCGCAGACGCAACGGCAGACGCCGGCCCGCCTCGCCGGGCTTGCGTCGGCTTTCGCAGCACTGTGCCTCTACGCCGCCCCAGCCTCGGCGCAGCTCTTCCCGCCGGGCCAGAGTGTGACCGTGACCACAACAGGCCCTGCCGTCGTACCGCCGCCGGTAGCCCCCGCGCCGGCCCAAGCTGCGAAACCGAAGCCCAAGCCGAAGCCGAAACCGACCGAAACCGCCTCAGTGGCCACCGCCGACAAGAAGGGCCAATCCATCCTCATGCTCGTCAACGACGAGCCGATCACGGCCTATGAAGTCGAACTGCGGGCCCGCTTCATGGCGATCAGTTCGAACGTCGGCCAGCAAGCGCAGGAAGCGTTCAAGCGCATTGCCACGTCGGAGGCGACGTCTGCCAAGCTGAAGAGCATCCTCGAACAGACCATCCGCGAGAACCAAGGCAAAGCGCGCGAGCAGATCGTCGCGATTTTCGAGGCGCGCAAGAAGGCCTTCGCGATGGACCTGCAGAAGCAGGCCATGGAGGGCGCGCGCTCTGCCGCCTACCCGAAGTTCCGCAAGGATGCCCAGGAAGAGCTGATCGAAGAGAAGCTCAAGCTGCAAGAGGCCCGCCGCCTTGGCATTGAGATCAGCGACGACGACGTCAATCGCATCATCAAAGGTATTGCCGAGCGCAACAAGGTCACAGAGGCGCAGTTCGCGCAAAACCTCAAGGGCATGGGTGGCGATATCTCGGTGATGAAAGCCCGCTTCCGCGCGCAGCTCGCATGGCGCGAAGTCGTCCGCCGCAAATTTTCGGGCCAAATCTCGGTCAATCAGCGCGACGTCGACCGTTTGATGGCCAAGGCGAAGAGCACAGACGGCGACGCTGTCGAACTGCAGATTCAAAAGATCTCATTGCCATTGCCGGCCAAGCTCGATCAGACCGCGCTCGCACAACGCCTCGCAGACGCCGATGCGCTCCGCCGCCGGTTCGCCGGCTGCAAAACCACGTCGGTGCTTGCCCAGTCGCTTCCCGGCGCCAAATTCGAGGATCTGAAATTCGTCAAGCCGTCGACGGTCGCTGAACCCGCGCGCTCCTTCCTGCTGAGCGCAAAGGACGGCGAAATGCTGCCGCCGCAGACGGCCGGCAGCGGCATAGACATCTATGTCGTATGCGCGCGCCGTGACCTCAAGGCAGACGACAAAGTACGCGAGGAAGCGCAGGCGGAATTGACATCGAAGGAATTCGAGACACTCGCGACCCGTCACCTGCGCGACCTGCGCCAGGATGCCTTGATCGAGCAGCGCTGACCGCTATCGCGCCCCGCGCCACTCAATCGCGGCCCGGATCTCCAAGCGGAAAGAAATGCCTGTATGGTCGCGCCTCGTCGACGGCGCGTGCGAACGACGGATGCTGAAGTAGCCGCTGCCTGTAAGCAGAAAGATACGGCCGCTTGTCGCCGATCCGGTGCACCCAATCCGCATAGAACAACGCCGGCGCCGCCGCACAATCGGCCAAACTGAGAACGCCTCCGCTCGCCCACGGGCGATCGCGTAGCGTCCGATCCAGCCAGTCGTAACTCGTCTCGAGCAATGCGCGCGCCTCGGCGACACCCGGCGCATGCCGTTCGACTTCGGGCTTGATCGCATCGAACACGATCCGCTGGACCGGGGTCATGACATAGTTGTCGAATACGCGGTCCATGAACCGGACATCGAGCGCTGCAACGCGGTCCTCGGGAATGAGCCGCACCGGCCCCGGATAATGCACATCGAGATATTCGATGATCACGCTCGACTCGACCACCACCTCGCCGTCATCGACCAGCATCGGCATGCGCTTCAGCGGCCAGCGCTGCGCAAAGGACGACGATGCTTCCGGATCGTCTCCGGAGAGCATCTTGAATTGGAAAGGCGTGCCGTTCTCATACAGCGCGATCAGGACCTTTTGACAGTACGACGAAAACGGATGCGCGTAGAGCTCGAGTGACATGCAGTATCTCCCATACGCCAAGAGTCATGCGCCAAAACGTCATGCGAACCGCTTCAACCGCACGCATTACGTTTGGTTGCATGCGCCGTCGCAGTCCTGTGAAGACGGCCGAGGGAACCAGTAGCCGACACGAGACGTATAAGGCGCAATCAATTTCAGACGCCGAGGCAGCAAAATGACAACCATCACACAGACCAACCGCGGCTGGGCGGCACTGCCCCTATTCGTGGTGGCGGTCGCCGCAGCTGCCGTATTCGGGGCGCAGTTTATGCCGGGAGAATGGTACCGCGCGCTCGCAAAGCCGTCGTGGAACCCGCCGAACTGGGTGTTTGGCCCAGTCTGGACTGTGCTCTACGTCATGATCGCCGTTGCGGGCTGGCTGGCCTGGCGAGAGGGCGCCTACAAGGCCCTCGGCTTCTGGGGCGGACAGCTCATCCTCAACGCCCTCTGGTCGTGGGCCTTTTTCGGCCAGAAAATGATCGGCGTCGCACTGATCGACATTCTGCTTCTGTTGATTGCGATCGTCGGCTTCATCGCGACGGTCTGGAACCGCTCTCGCACGGCCGGCTTGCTGTTCCTGCCCTACCTGGCTTGGGTGTCTTTCGCGACAGCCCTCAATACGGCGATTTTCCTGCTCAATCGGTAACCGTCAGCCGCTCGGCTTGCCAGCACCGGCTGATGCAGCGGCCGGCGGCGGCGCCTTGCCGCGCACGCCCCTCGTCTCGTCCCGGCCAGCCGCCTTGGCCGCTGCCTGGAGCTCGAGCCGCACCTCGTCACGCCGCTCATGAATAGACGCGATCACCGGACCGGTCGGAATTCCAAGCCCGACGAGAGCGGCTTCGGAGAGCTGCAAGCTTGCCTCCACGGTCTCAGGGACCGCGTCCGTAACGCCTTCGGAATAAAGATGCCGCGCATGCGCCGCGTCCTTCGCACGCGCAACCACGAGGATCTCCGGCCTCAGTCGACGCACAACCCGCACGATCTCGTCGATCATGGTCTGCGTATGAATGGTGACGATGACTCCTGCCGCGTCCATCAGACCACAGGATTTCAAGAACTCAGGGCTCGTCGCATCTCCGAAATACACATCGCCGCCTCGCCCTCGTCCAGCGACCACCGCCGTCGCATTATGATCGATCGCGGTATAGGGCACGTTATGACGCTCGAGGAGGAGCGCGACATCGCGTCCGACGCGGCCGTAGCCGACCACAATCGCGTGCTTCTCTTGCGCGACCGGCGCCTTCATGAGAGCGGGATCAAGAGTTTTGGCCGCTTCGAACCGTGCACGGATGCGTTGCGCCAGCAGCGCGAGAAGCGGAATAAGCACCATCGACAACGACACGACGGCAAGCGTGAACGATGTAACAGACGGCGCCAGTATGCCGAGTGCCGATGCGAGCCCGATCGCGACGAACGCAAATTCTCCAGCAGGACCGAGTAGCAGCGCCGTCTCAATGGCGGCGGGGAGAGAGATACGAAACAGCCGCGACAGACCGACGATCATCGCCGCCTTCACGGCAATGAGCGCAACAACGCAGGCAATGAGCGCCCCCGGTGCCCGCAACACTTCCCGGATATCGAGGGACATCCCAACGGAAAAGAAGAACAATCCGAGTAGCAGCCCTTTGAACGGTTCGATCTGCGACTCGATCGCCTTGCGATACTCCGTCTCGGCGAGAAGAAGCCCGGCCACAAAGGCGCCCAGCGCCATCGACATCCCGGCCACCGCCGCAACAACTCCCGTCGCGACGATGACGAAAAGGATCGTCGCAATGAATAGTTCGCTGGATTGCGCTTCCGCGACGATGCGGAAAAGCGGCCTGAGCATGAGCCGCCCCACGAGGAAAATAAGCGCGATGGCGACGAAGGCCTGCATCAAGGCAGATCCGACCGTCTGCCAAAGCGATCCGGTCCCGTTCGTGCCCGCGATCGAAACGAAGACCAAGATTGGAATGACGGCGAGATCTTGTGCCAGAAGAATCGAGAAGCTGGCCCGGCCTGCCGTCGTCGACGTCCGCCCCTGACTGGCAAGAACCTCGATGACGATCGCCGTCGAGGATAGCGCTAACGAAGCCCCGATCACCAGCGATGCCACCGCCGACTGCCCCAGCAGCGCGACAAACGACGCGATGACGGTCGTTGCCAGCAGAACTTGAGTCCCGCCGAGCCCCACGACCAGACGCCGCATGGCCCTCAGGCGCTCGAGCGACAACTCGAGCCCGATCAGGAACAGCAGAAAAACAACGCCAAGATCGCCGATCGACGACACGTTCTTCGCGTCGACAACCGTGAACCAGTAGAGCAGCGGCACTGCTGCGATCAGCGAGCCCAAACCGAGCGGCCCGAGAACCGCTCCCGCCGCAAAGTAGGCGAGCACAGGGCTGGCGCCGAAACGCTTCGCCACAGGAACGATAACGCCCGCCGTACCGAGCACGACGAGCGCATCACTATAGGCAGCAATGTTGATCGACTGGGCCAGTGTCCGCTCCGTTCGAGCACTCGATCAAAGGAGTGCACAACGGATGTTTGCCCGGAGCGGCGGCGGCAAACAAGCCGGAAGTCGCAAACCCCTCAGGTTGTAGGCATCGCTGCGATCACGATGTCATCACCATGCTTCGTTATGGTCAGCGCCATGCGCTGGCCCTGGGCAAGACGCCACGTGTAGTACGACTGGATCGACATTGAATCGAGCTGCGGCTCACCGCCGGCGCAGAAGTCGGCGAGATACTGCGGCGGGCGCGCACTTACGCCCTTGCAGATCAGTTGGAACGTCGGGCGTTCAAGGTCCCCGCTGACATTCGCCGTGATCAGACCGCCGCGCGGCAGGGCGGTCATCGAGATGGCGATCATGTTGAGCAGCAGCTTGACCTTGTCTTTGGCCATCGTCCCGGCGGGGCCGGTCCATGCGAGCTTGTGCTTGGCCTTCACGTCGGGAGTGACGAACAGCGTGGCGACTTCCTTGGCCATGCCGAGGTCGATCGTGGCCCCCGCTGAACCGGCGGCACCGAAGGCGTAGCGCGCGAACTGCAGCCGGGCCGACGCTTGCGCCGTGACGTTGCGGATCATCTCCAGCGCATATTTTTGGCTGTCTCCGTCACCGTCTTCGTCGAGAATCTCGAGGCCATTGTTGATCGCCCCGACCGGATTGATCACGTCATGGCAAATCTTCGACGAGATCAGAGCGGCAAGCTCGAGGTCGGTAGGATGGGGACGGAATGTCATCAGTTAGCCCTTTGAGATGGTCATGCAATGCGGCCAGGCCGATCGCAATCGAGATGCCGAGAAGACGCCGGAATTCCGCTTTTGGCTGGGCTAACCATCGCTCAGGAATTGCGCAGGTGATTCTGCATAGCTGCTTCGCGACGCCGCTGCCAAGCCCGATCACTCTCGCCCGCATTGCGTTGATGCGAAGTTAACGCGCAGCTATTGTATTAAGGACACTGTCATAGATGTGACACGCCGATAGGCACTGGCTAGCGGCGGCCTGATGGGATTGGGAATGAGAGTGGCAGAGAAACGTCCGGATTGGTCCGTAGCGGGAACCAGCTTTATGGAGCTGGCCGATGCGCTGCTACCGGCTGTTCTTGCCGCGGCCCGCGTCGAACTCGCATACTTCTCGAGTGCCGTTGAAGTCATCACCAAGGCGGATGATACACCGGTCACCGTCGCAGACCGTGAAGCCGAAGCCATTCTCATCAAAGCGATCGAGGCCCTCGCCCCGGGAATCCCCATCGTCGCCGAGGAAGCCATGGCGAGCGGCACGACCATCGCCGATCCCGGCGAATGCTTCTTCCTGATCGATCCTCTCGACGGCACCCGCGAGTTCATATCCAAGCGCGGCGAGTTCACGATCAATATTGCCCTCGTCCGCAAGGGCACGCCCGTCTTCGGATTGATCTATGCGCCGGTATCAGGCGATCTCTACGTCACCCTTGCAACAGATGACTGCGTCCACGCCCGCTTGACGCCGGATGCGAACCCCGAGCGGCTGGCTGCCGTGACGCTGACGCCCGTCCGCGCCCGCGAGCCGGACAGCGGCGGCCTCGTTGCGATGGTGAGCCGGTCTCACATGAACAAGTCGACCGAAGACTATCTGGCGACATTGCCGATTGCCGAGCGGCGAGCAGCCGGCTCATCGCTGAAGTTCTGCCTTGTCGCTGCGGGCGAGGCCGACGTGTATCCCCGCGTCGGCGCGACAAGCGAGTGGGACATCGCCGCAGGGCACGCGATCTTGCAAGCAGCCGGTGGCAGGCTCATCGCGATGGACGGCACAGAGCTGCGCTACGGCAAGGCCAGCGATAAATACAAAAACCCGAGTTACGTCGCCTGGGGCAAACGCGCCTCTGTTAGAGCGCCAGGATGAGTCTCAAGTTGCAGATGTCACGGCGAGAGTGATGATTTTTCCTTAATTAAACGGGTTTCAGCCACACTTTGGTAACACTTAACCGGGAATGGTTGAGGACGAGTTCAGAGCCATGCCGGAATGACGCGAGATACCGTCTGGCAGCGAGGCTCTGGCGACACCAACGGTAGATGGTCATGACGATCACCAGGATTTCCAGCCTTATTCAGCGGGGAGCCTTGGCCGCGGCGATCCTTGCGCCGGCGCTTCTGCCCACAAGCGCGGCCGCCCAATCCGATCAGCCGGCCTACGAGCGCTATAGCGAGCCCTCCACCACGCGCCGCAACCGCGTGAAACGCGACGATGCCTACCGCGCTCCTGACGATGGCCCGGTTCTTGGTACGTTGAACTCGTCGCAGGCGTCGGGCGGCGGCTCTTATGAACCGCCCTCGAATGTCGCCCAAGGCTACGGCACGCAGCCACCGCCACCGCCGTACGGCGCCGGCGCCTATGGTGCGACCCCGCCGCCATACGGCGCACCGCCCTCTCCTTACGGCGCAAGCCCGCCACCCTACGGTGCGTCACCGGCGCCAAGCCGGCCCTACCCCGCATCACCGGCAGCGGCCAACGACGCCTACCGTCCCCCGCAGGCAGCGCCCTATGGTGACGACCGCTATGGCACACCACCGCCCCCAGCCCCTGAGCCCTATGGCAACGAAGCCTATCGCGGCCCCTCTGGCGGCGGTTACGGAGCATCAGGCGGCGGCTTTGGCCAACCCTACAGCCCGCCTGGCTCGGAAGGCGGCTATGACGGTGGTCGCGATGGCAATTCACGCCGCCCCTACATGAGCGGCGACGAGGGCGGCCGCCCGCCCTATCGCGACGAGCGCGCCGACGGCACCTATTCGTCGAATGAAATCATGTCGGCCGGACACAACTTTTTCGGCTCCATCAGCCAGGGCCTTGCAAGCGTCATCGAGTACGCCTTCAAGCGCCAGGGCCGTCCTAACGGCTACATACTCGGCGAGGATGCCGGCGGCGCGTTCGTCGCCGGGCTCCGCTACGGCGAGGGCCGCCTCTACACCAAGGACGCTGGCAGCCATAAGGTCTATTGGCAGGGCCCCTCCCTCGGTTATGATGTCGGCGCTGCCGGCTCCAAAGTCATGGTCCTCGTCTATAACCTTCGCGATACCAACGACATTTACGAGCGCTTCGGCGGCGTCGACGGCTCGGCTTATGTCATCGGCGGCGTCGGCTTGACGTTCCAAAAGCGCGACCATGTCGTTCTCGCGCCAATCCGTGCCGGCGTCGGACTTCGCCTCGGCGCTAACGTCGGCTACCTCAAATACACCCGTCATCCCACCTGGAACCCGTTTTGACGGCAGCGGTTACCAGCCCGGCGTACGTCACAATTACGTCGCTCCGATCGGCAACCGTGCCGACGGCAGTTGCCGCGGGCGCAAACTGAGGCTAGTTCAGAGCTGAAGGCGAATCTCAGCTCGTTACGATGCCCAGTTGCGGCTCGCCATAGTCGCTCCTGGGATTGGCAGAGGCAGGGCCAACGTGTTTTCCATCCAGTCAATGATGCTGGTGGCCCTGGGCTTTCTCGCCGCGACGCTGCTTGCCTTGATAGTCGCGCCGGCCTTCTGGTCGCGTGCCGTTCGCCTCACCACGCAGCGCATCAAGGATACCCTGCCGATCAGTGAGCAAGAGATCCGGGCTGACAAGGACCGGCTGCGCGCGGAATACGCCATCCGTGTCCACAAGCTCGAAATGAAGGTCGAACAGGCCGCGCTTCAGAAAGCGCGCCAGCTCATCGAGATCAACCGCCGGGATGGCACGATATCGGGCCTCGAAGCTCAACTCGAGCAAGTCAATGCGACGCTCGAGGAAAACATGAATGCGCGTCGCGTACTCGAGCAGACCGTGGCCGACCGCCTGCCCAAGATCGAGCATCGGTTGACCGAAGCGAAGACATTGCTGTTCGACCGCGACCGCGAAATCGCGGAATTGACCTCCTCGGCCCGCCGCCAGCAACTCACTTTGGACGAGGCTGCCTCGATCAACGCCCAGCAGAACGCTGAAGTAGAACGCCTCAAAACGGCGCTTACGGTGCGCGGCGCGCGCAACCAGAACACCCTGGCAGACCCGACATTCGACGGCGAAGTTGCGCTACGATCGGAACTCGAGGCACTGCGCGCCAAAACGCGCGAACAGGCCGCAGTGATCAGCCGCATGCAAAGCCAAATGGCCCGCACGTCCGGCACCTCGGCCGAGAGCGGCCGTAGCCGCCTGATAACGGCCGACCAGTCGTCTGAAGCGCCGAAGGCCGCTCTCGTCGCCGTTGCTCAGGTTGTCGACGCGAAGCCGGAGTTCGAACGCGAGTTGCGCGCCTTGCGTGCCAAGTCCGATGACCAAGCCGCCGAAATAGCCCGCCTCCAAGCAGAACTCGCGGCCTTCAAGGATCAGGCAGGAGACGACGGCGGCATCAAGGACTCGAAAATGGCGCTCAAAGCACGCTTGAGCGGCTCCCAGGCCCAGGTCGAAGAGCAGACCGAGATGATCCGGCGCCTCAGGGCTGAATTGGCAGCCGCCAACGAGCGCCTGGCCCTTCAAGGCGCACACTTCATGGAGCAGATGCGCCGCCTCGGTGCAGGCACGTTGCCTGCAGCCGGCCAGAGCCGCAAACCAGTTCTCCAAGGTGGATCGAAACCGACACTGACAGAACGTGTCGCGCTCCAACGCGCCGGCGCAATCCGACCAGTGGTCAACGGCGCAGCGGCCGATGAAGCCGAAGTAGAGGTCGTAGCGTCAGGTCAACGCGAGACGGAAGCAGTTTCCGAGGCCCCCGCCCCCGCAGCGGCAAAGCCCCGGTTGATCGACCGGATCTCGAGTGTCAACAAGGCCTGATCTCGTCGGCATAGGGGCGTCTCGTGTCGGAGAAAGATTGTAGTCCAGCGTCGCGCAGTCGCTCGAAGCCAAAACGATCGGCCGAAGAGAGCCGCAAAGCGCGCCTCGACGCGGCCCTCCGCGCCAATCTTCGCCGCCGCAAGGACCAAGTCCGCAACCGCGGAGTCGACCAGGACAGCGGCAATCGCGATACGCCCTCGATTTTCAAGACTGAAGACGGCCGGGCAGGCTCCGAATGATCGGCGTCTTCGATAGCGGTCACGGCGGCCTGACCGTGCTGCGCGCGCTGGTCGCGCGCTTC
The DNA here is from genome assembly GCA_033812735.1 of Hyphomicrobiaceae bacterium. Lineage (GTDB taxonomy): Bacteria > Pseudomonadota > Alphaproteobacteria > Rhizobiales > Hyphomicrobiaceae > JABFRJ01. The sequence continues at coordinate 21,184 of JAPXTA010000057.1, forward strand.
CCCGCTGTACCTTTCATCTATCTAGGCGATCACGCCAACGTGCCCTACGGCAACCGCCCGTCAGAGGACGTGGTCAATCTGACCCGCACCGGCGTCGAGCGGCTGTTCAGCCACGGCGCCCGCCTCGTCCTTCTCGGCTGCAACACGGCAACCTGCGTCGCCGCTCGTACCTTGCAGCAGGATTGGCTCCCGAACGCCTCTTGGCCCGGCCGCAACATCCTCGGCATCGTCGCCCCGACTGTCGAGGCCGCCACGCAAACGCCCTGGGCCGTTTCGACGCCGCAGTATCCGCAGAAGTACAACACCGACATCGTCGCCGTGTTCGGCACCACGCGCACGATCACCAGCTACGTGTATCCGGAAGAAATCAAGAAGCGCTGTCCCAAGGTAACGGTTGTGCAGCAGATCGCCTCCGACCTCGCCGGAGCGATCGAAGAGGCACGGCCGGCGAAGGACCTCGATGCCATCGTCAAGCGTGCGGTCGATGGCCTACTCCAGCAAACCTCGGGCGTCGCACCGCATCGCGCCATCCTCGGCTGCACGCACTTCCCGCTCGTCGAAGACGCTTTCCGCCGTCACCTTCCCCAGTCGACCCGCATCCTCTCGCAACCCGAGATCGTCGCCGACAGCCTCGAAGACTATCTCACCCGCCATCCGGAATACGTAGGCCAGCGCGAAGCGGGAACTTTGCCGCGCCTGCTCACGACGGGTGATCGTCTCGCAACCTCCATAACGGCACGCATTTTCTGGCCCGAAGCCCCGCCCTTCGAAGCGGCCGCCTCTACCGCACCTTGACCGGTTCGCAACCGCGCGATCAGTCAACGGCAAATTGATCGGCTGTTATTGGACCTGCCACAATAAAACTGCCGACGATGGCGACAAGGGACGGTATTGCGCCGTTCCCGATCACATCGGTAAAGTCCATGCCCCCTCAGAAATCTATTGCCCTTGTCGCGTTGACCCTGGTTGCACTGGCGATACAGCCTGCTGCCGCTCAACGCACTGTGGAAACGCAACAGCGCGCGCTGCAAGAACCCGACGCGCGACGACTTCTGGAAGCGGTCGTCACCACGATCGAACGACGCTTCTTCGATACCGAAAAGCTGGCACGATTGAACTTCCGCAAACGCGCCGAGGAGGCGGCGAACGAGATTGCCGCCGCGCGTGACGCCAACGAGGCGGCAGCACGCATCAACGAGCTATTGGCGAAGCTCGAAACCTCGCACACCCAAGTCTTCACACCCGACGACATCGAATACTACTTCATCGCCGATGTGTTCTCCGCCGAACGCCAGCCCGATACGTGGGCCGCACCAAATATGCTCGCGGGCACCGGCTTCTTTACCGCCAAAGTCGACGGCCGCGATCATGTGACCGGGGTCCTCGAAGGCTCCCCCGCACACGCGGCTGGAATACGCGCCGGCGACGAGATCGTCAGCGTCGACGGTGCGCCCTACCACCCCGTCCGCTCGTTCAAGCGCCGCGTCGGCGAGACAGCCGACATCACACTGCGGCGCTCAAAGGACGGCCCGGCCGAAACACGCCCTATCCCCGTCATCGCCATGCAGCCCGCAAAAGCCTTCGACCGCGCCATGCAGGCGAGCGCGCGCGTCATCGAGAAAAATGGCAAGCGCATCGGCTATGTCCATGTCTGGCATGTGCGCAGCCCCGACGCGCTCGCCGAGGCACTAGCGGATATCGACGCATCGCGCCGCTCGTACCGCAATCACGAAGGCCGCTTCATCCGCGGCGGCGACTTCACCGCGACCGGCGCCCGCCGCCCCGATCAGGTGCTCGATGCTCTGATCGTCGACAACCGGGTGAAGATCGGCGGACAAGCCAGCGTGGCCGAGCAATTTCTATCGGTCCTCGCTGGACCGCGTGGCGGCTACGTCGAGGCATCGGGCCGTAATGATCGTTCGCGCGGCCCCTCGCCGAAGTCGTTCAAGGGCCGCAGCATCATGCTCATCGATAGCGGCACCCGGAGCGCGGGCGAACTCTTCGCGCAGGGCTACAAGACGGAAAACCTCGGACCGCTCTACGGCAGCAAAACGCCGGGAGCCGTTTCCGGTGGCAGCATCGAGCAGCTGCCAGGCGGGCTCATCCTCTACATCGCAACGTCACGCGTCACCATGGACGGCACGGTCCTCGAGGGCCTCGGCGTCGCCCCAACACGGGAAATCCCCCGCCCCATCCCCTACAGCGCCGGCGCCGACCCTGTGCTGGACGCAGCGATCGCGGAATTGGCGGGAAACTGAAGGACACCAAGCGCAGGCATGGGTTGTGGTCAATTGACATGCAACCGTCTTCATCAGAAGCTCAGTGCCCGGCGATATTTTGGTGAGCACATGAACGATCCTTTGACATCATTCTTATTTGGATTTGGAATTCTTACCGCTACGTTTTTTGCTGCAACGATCCAATCCCGATCGCGCATCATCTTTTCAATGGTCGCAACCGCAATGCTCTGCATCGCAGCGCTATCTGCCACACTAGCGACATACCAAGTCCGGCTTCGCGTGGCATCGTTCTCGTCAGCCAATGAGCATATTTCGCCATGGCGCCTAACTAGATTAAATGCAGAACGTGAAGTCGCAAAGAAGGCAAATCAATCCCAAATAGAAAATTTGAAGTCGCAGAAAGGAAAAAAAGACGAAAAAGTCTTAGAGCAAAGACCAATATTGATCGAGGCGTTAGAAGAAATTGACAGAGCCACCTCGTTTTCCCTTGGATTAATCGAACTAACGACAACGCGCGGCACGGGCAACAAGGCGCTGGAAGAATTAGACAGAAAACTCGCATCACCTCAACTTGACATTTCAAAAACAGGGGAAGCGCTAGCAAAAGCAAAAAAGGGGGAAATATGCACTTTGCATAGATGGAGAATCGTGCGAAGTAGACCGCGACAGGGCGGCAAGCCATGGCGAGGTGCGCCATGGATAGGGTCGCCAATGAACTGATTGTGCCGAGTTGTGCGCGCGGAACGGAAGCTTTGCGGCTGATGATCTTTGGTGCGCGGTTGAGCAACAAGAATATGTCGTGGGTCTTAGAGCTTGGAGAGTTAGGCCAGCCGTGGGCCACAATCGCAACACAAGAACTCAAATCGGTTGTGGTAGACGACCACGTCGTTGAGTGGTTGCTCGAAGATGGTTTCGCGCGCCAGATCGACATTGGGCGACAGGTTTCGCCGACACCACGCGGCAGGCAATTCATTGACGCTATTGATCGACAAGTCATGACGGTGGATCGCCAATACTTGGTCCGAGGCGACGATTTGCGCGGCACAGCCGCCGTAATCAAAAGGCTGTTTCCTGAGCATGACAATTTTGTTCGGGCGCAAATGGTGGCGCAGGCCATGCTTTGCACGCTCCTAGGCGAAGAATGGTTTGAAGATCACGTTGTGTCATCGAGTCCGCCGACACCATTTTTTAGGAATGCTGCGGATGACGATCACTCGATCTCCGTTGGAGGGCTTCGCAGAATCCAACTCGCTGAGATGTTATGGAATCTCAGACATGTAGGGGGGATGGACAATACGTTGCGACTTCTCTACTCGGGCAAAGTCCCAGATGCCTTTGCTGAGTTGGAGGTGGGCAAGATCCTCACTGTGTTCGGAAAATCGTTTCGGGTCATTGATCCACGGGGTCAACTCGGCAGTGACTACGACCTTGAGATCGATTTCAATGGCACCACAGTTTGTGCGGATACCAAGTGCAAACTTGAGACGACCGAAATGTCGGAACGATCAATCGAGAACTCATTGGATCAGGGTCGCAAACAGCTACCGAAAGATCGACCGAGTATTCTTTTTGTCTGCCTCCCACAACGATGGCATGATGCTAGTGGGCAGGAGTTCGGCAAGTTGTTGCAGCGCGTGGCTTTGAGGTTCCTGCGAAACACTCAGCGCGTAGTGTCTGTGAAATTTCACGCCAGTTTGATCGTTGAGGCAAATGGCAACGTGTTTCCACAGACTAGCCTCTTGGAAGTGCCGAATGTCTCTCATCGCTTCGAGAAGGGCCTTGAGGACAACCTTTACTTCGACCAGTCAGAGCTTCCAAGCAGTTGGGTATCAATACTGAGGGAATGCAGTGACGAAACGTGATGAAGATAAATTGGTAGCGGCGCGTCGCGATGCAGCGGTCCGCCGCGCTCTTAGCACGCCACCCACGCCTCTCAAGGACATGAAGAAGGCCAAGGCGAAGAAGAAGCGGCAGGACACGCCTACCGCTTCCGAGAAGCGTACTTAGCCAGTACGCACTTCCTTGTCAGTCCGCTGTCGATAGGTCAGCCTCTTGCCTTCGGCACCTTTGACCATGCGGCGGGCACGTTCCGCGTCCTCGACCCCAAGAGCCTGACGAGTGTTCCAACGAAACGCGAACTCGTCCACATAGCGCTGCAAGTGCTGCTCTGAGACGCTGTGGAAGCTACCCATCACGCCGCGCTTCAGGATCGCGAAGAAAGCCTCGGCTGACTGGATGTGCGTCTTGCCGTCCTTTGACACGTACTCGTTCTTGCTGTGGTTCACGACACCATGCGCGGCGAACTCCTTCGCCATGTGATAGTAGGCCAGCGCGTCGTCGGTGTTCATGGTCGTGCCCTTGGCGACGTGCTTCGCAATCGTCTTGCGCAGCGTCTTGGCTGAGACATTCGGAACGTGAGCCGCACGAACCTCGCCACCGCGCTCGACCAGTGCATGAACTGCGTGCTTCTTCGGGATCGGCTTGTTCTTGTGCGCGTTCTTGGCCTTGCCGCCGACGAACGTCTCGTCGGACTCGACCGTCTTGCCCTCGCCGCCTATCGGACCCGCATCCTTGGTCAGGCCCATGGCTTCGCGGATGCGATGGCACATGAACCAAGCCGTGCGATAGCTGCCGAGGTTCAGTTCGCGCTGCATCTGCTTCGCGGAAATGCCCTTCTTAGCCGAGGCCATCTTGTGGAAGGCTAGCGCCCACTTGGTCAGGGGGACGTGCGAGCTTTCCATGACGGTGCCAACCGTCACGGTGAAGTTCAGCAGGCAGTCATTGCACTGGATGAGGCCGGTGCGCTGTGAGCCGCCTTCAAGGCGGTGGGTGTGGTCCGAGCCGCAGTGTGGGCACACGGGCTTTCCATCGGGCCAGCGCTGCGCCTCGAAATAGGCGCGAGCTGCGTCCTCGTCATGGAACATCGCGGATGTGGGATCGGTGTACTTGGACATGACATCGCCTCGTTTCTGAGGCTTATGTAGCGTGTGCTGTTTTCTATGTCAAGTGCATACTTCCCAAAAAAGGCAATTGAAGAAATTAGGAAAGCCAACTCGGCAGGAATTAAATTTGACAGTATGATCAAGGAAATAAAAGAAAAACCAACTGACATTCTATTTCCGGACAAACCCGCAGACGCCATAACAAATACCGATCGCCAAAAAGCATTAGACATCATTGATGAAATCGAAACATTGGCAAAAGCATCAATTTTGGGAATCCAACCGTTTTATTACACCCTCCATGCGCCCCATGAGCTTCTGCTGATCTTTATAGTCCTAACGGCCGGAATGTTGGGTCGCTGTATCGAACTGGTCAGGAAGGACGAACAGACCTTCAGATATTTCGATCCACTCCTCGGCGCGGTCGTCGGCCTCGTCCTCTACGTCGTCGTCAAAGCCGGGGTAATCGTCCTCGTCGATACACGCTCTGGCAATGGCATGTCGACCGACCTCAACCCGTTCCTCGTAGCATTCATGGGGCTTGTTGCAGGCCTACGAACGGATCAAGCGATAATTCGTGTCTACTCTGTGGCCGACAACTGGCTGGCATCCCCCACGGCTGGAAAAGCACGTTACGGAATCGGACTAGCAAAGCTGATGAATGATACCGGGCGCACACGCGATCAATGGCTGAAGCAGTACCCGGCGGACGAAGCGGAATTCAATATGTGGATTGAGGGCCGCAAGCCCATGCCAGAAGAACGCCAAGCCGCGATGGCGCTGTGGCTCGGCAAATCCACCTCCGAGATCTTCTCGGACTTACCCCCGCCCCAGGCGCAGCCCGCCGCCGAAACCAACGGCCCAGAGGCAAAAGACACGAAAGCAGGGACCGAAGAAAAGCCCCGGCCGTAGTCAAAGCTTAGTCACGCATCACGCAACCGTTTGATGCTCGCTGCAAACAAAAAAGCCGGCGCGTCTGAGACCCACCGGCTTCAAAATTCAGATCGTCGTGCGGTAATCAGAGCGACTTCAACCGCTCGATTGCGGTGTTCGCTGCCCAGCGCGCCTCGTCCGTCGTGGCAGCAGCAAGGGCCGCTTCGGCAGCCTTGACTTCGGCCGCGATCCCTTCCGCACTCATGCGCTCGACGTCAGAGGCCTGCTCGGCAAGCACCGTCAGACTATCAGGAGCAACTTCGCAGAACCCGCCGCGCACATAAAGGCGCGTCGCTTTGCTGCCGTCCTTGGCGACGATCACACCGGGCCGCAACGTCGAAATGACAGGCGCGTGCCCGGCATAAACGGTGAAATCACCGTCGGCACCCGGCACCAGGACTTCGCTGACATCAGACGACATCAGCACGCGCTCCGGCGTCACCAACTCGAATTTGAATGTTGCAGCCATAACTCGCTTCCGGGTGTCAGGTCTCAGATGTCAGGTCTCGGATCCCTGCCGTCTGCGCTGCCGAAGCCGCATCAAGACGCCAGTCGCCCGTCACCAAAGTTAGGCGTTGCCGCCCTCTGCCGCCGCAGCTTTCGCATCGACTTCTTCCGGCGTCTGCAGCTTCGAACCGCAGAACGGGCAGAAGAAGATCGGATGCTCGATCATGCCCGGCTCGTCGTCTTCCATGGCGACAAGACCGACCGACATGAACAGAATGCCGTCCTCGCCGACGGAGATGAGAGGATCGAACTGAGCCTCCCCATTCTCCTCGCCGCCGGACATCGCTTCTTTCAGGCTCTCGCAGCACGAGCCGAACTTATGCGCATCGGCGGCCATGGGTCTCTCCATCGGTTGGGCCAAGACGAACCGGATTACGATTCGTCAAACCCTAACACAGTCGTCAGGCGGCCTCAGCGAGCTTCTCGGCCTTCGCGATCGCTTCTTCGATCGTGCCGACCATGTAGAACGCCGGCTCCGGCAGATGGTCGTAGTCGCCGTTGCAGATGCCCTTGAAGCCCTTAATGGTATCCTTCAGAGGAACCTGTACGCCGTCGGAACCGGTGAACACCTTGGCGACGTCGAACGGCTGCGACATGAAGCGCTCGATCTTGCGGGCGCGGGCAACCGTCATCTTGTCGTCTTCGGACAGTTCATCCATGCCGAGAATGGCGATGATGTCCTGCAGCGACTTGTACTTCTGCAGCACGGCCTGCACCTGACGCGCGACGGCGTAATGCTCGTCACCGACGATGCGCGGATCGAGCATGCGCGAGGTCGAGTCGAGCGGGTCGACGGCCGGATAAATGCCCTTTTCAGCGATCGAACGCGACAACACGGTCGTCGCATCCAAGTGAGCGAACGAGGTTGCAGGCGCAGGGTCGGTCAAGTCGTCGGCCGGAACGTAGATCGCCTGCACCGAGGTGATCGAGCCCTTCTGCGTCGAGGTGATGCGCTCTTGCAGAGCGCCCATGTCGGTCGCGAGCGTCGGCTGATAACCCACCGCCGAAGGAATACGGCCGAGAAGCGCGGACACTTCCGAACCCGCCTGCGTGAAGCGGAAGATGTTGTCGACGAAGAACAGCACGTCCTGGCCCTGCTCACGGAAATGCTCGGCGACCGTGAGACCGGAGAGCGCGACGCGCATGCGGGCGCCCGGCGGCTCGTTCATCTGGCCGTACACGAGGGCGCACTTGGAGCCGTCTCCGCCGCCCTTCTTGTTCACGCCGGACTCGATCATCTCGTGATAGAGATCGTTGCCCTCACGCGTGCGCTCGCCGACGCCAGCGAACACAGAGTAACCACCGTGCGTCTTGGCGACGTTGTTGATCAGTTCCATGATGAGAACGGTCTTGCCGACGCCGGCGCCGCCGAACAGGCCGATCTTGCCGCCCTTGGCGTAAGGCGCGAGCAGATCGACGACCTTGATGCCGGTGACGAGAATTTCAGCTTCCGTCGACTGATCGGCGAACTGAGGAGCGGGCTGGTGAATGGCGCGCTTGTGCGCGGTCTTGACCGGGCCGGCTTCGTCCACGGGCTCACCGAGAACGTTCATGATGCGGCCGAGCGTTTCAACACCGACCGGAACCGAAATCGGCTGACCGGTGTCGGTCACGTCGGCACCGCGCGTCAGGCCTTCAGAGCTATCCATGGCAACGGTGCGAACCGTGTTCTCGCCGAGATGCTGCGCGACTTCGAGCACCAGCCGCTGGCCCTGGTTCGTCGTCTCGAGAGCGTTCAGAATTTCCGGGAGATGCCCGTCGAACTGCACGTCGACGACGGCGCCCATCACCTGGCGGATTTTACCGACTTTGTTCGTTGCCATGTTCGTGTTCCTCGTCGTGCTGTTCTAACCTCAGAGCGCTTCCGCGCCCGAGATGATTTCGATGAGCTCTTTGGTGATCTGTGCCTGACGCTGACGGTTGTACTTGATCGTCAGCTTGTTGATCATGTCGCCGGCATTGCGCGT
>JAPXTA010000058.1:0-28904 GCA_033812735.1 Hyphomicrobiaceae bacterium
CCCCTCGTGGGGGAGGGTCAGGGTGGGGGGGCTTCCGCCGCCGCACCTCGTGTAACCCCCACCCCTAACCCCTCCCCACAAGGGGAAGGGGGATCTGAGCGTGCCCCCTACTCCTTCGACATCCCCCTCCTCGACGGCGACCATGTCACCGACGACGCGGGTACCGGCTTCGTCCACACCGCCCCCGGCCATGGCCGTGAAGACTTCGACATCTGGACGGCGTCGACGCGACTGTTGCAGTCGAAAGGCATCGACCCCGCGATCCCCTACACCGTCGATGAGAACGGCGCGTTCACGAAAGACGCGCCGGGCTTCACCGGCGAACGCGTCATCACCGACAAGGGCGAGAAGGGCAAAGCCAACGACGCCGTCATCAAGGCACTCGCGGATGCCGGCATGATGGTCGCGCGCGGCCGCTTGAAACACCAGTACCCGCACTCCTGGCGGTCGAAGAAGCCGGTCATCTTCCGCAACACGCCGCAGTGGTTCATCCACATGGACAAGGACATCCCGTACCTCGCGGACAAGTCCGAGAAAGAGCGTGCAGCGGGTTCGAACCAGCCACCATTCAAGACACTGCGCGAAGCCTCGCTGAAATCGATCCGCGAAACGCAGTGGGTGCCGGCAACGGGCGAAAACCGCATCAAGGGCATGATCGAAGCCAAACCCGATTGGGTCATCTCGCGCCAGCGTGCGTGGGGCGTGCCCATCGCTGTGTTCGTCAAGAAGGGTACCAACGAAGTCCTCGTCGATCCCAAGATCAATAGCCGCATCTACGACGCCATGTACAACGAAGGCGCCGACGCCTGGTTCGCCGATGCGGATGGCGCACGCTTCCTGAAACCCGAATACGACCCGAAGGACTACGACAAGGTCAACGACGTGCTCGACGTCTGGTTCGATTCAGGCTCGACCCACACCTACGTCCTCGAAGACCCCAAGCACTTCCCCGGCCTCGCCGGCATCAAGCGCCGCGTGGTCGGTGGCCGTGACATGGTCATGTACCTCGAAGGCTCGGACCAGCATCGCGGCTGGTTCCATTCCTCGCTCATCGAGTCATCAGGCACGCGTGGCCATGCGCCGTTCGACGTCGTACTGACGCACGGCTTCTGCCTCGACGAAAAGGGGCAGAAGATGTCGAAGTCCGTCGGCAACGTGACGGCGCCACAGGAAGTCATCTCGAAATCCGGCGCCGACATCCTGCGCCTGTGGGTCGCCGCATCGGATTATTCGGACGATCTCCGCATCGGCCCGAAGATCCTTGACGGCTTCATCGACAGCTATCGCAAGACCCGCAACACCATCCGCTGGATGCTGGGAACGCTCTCGCACTTCGATCCGAAGGCCGCGATTGCCGCGAAGGACATGCCTGAACTCGAGCGCACGATGCTGCATCAGCTCGCGCTACTCGACTCCGAAATCAAAGCCGCCTATCGCACCTATGATTACAAGAAGGTCGTCGCAGCCCTTGCGCAGTTCATGAACACGGACTTGTCCGCGTTCTACTTCGACATCCGCAAAGACGCGCTCTACTGCGAAGCACCGTCCTCGAAGAAACGTCTCGCAGCACTCACCTGCGTCGAGCACATTTTCCGCTGCGTCACCGTCTGGCTTGCGCCGATCCTGAGCTTCACCTGCGAAGAAGCCTGGCTCGCGCGCTATCCGAAAATCGCCGAAGCAGGCGGCTCGGTGCACCTCGAAGTGTTCCCCTCGATTCCGGCCGACTGGCGCGACGATGCCCTCGACGCCAAGTGGGAGAAGATCCGCAAGGTCCGCCGCGTCGTCACCGGCGCACTCGAAATCGAGCGAGCCCAAAAGCGCATTGGCTCGTCGCTCGAAGCCGCCCCCGAAGTGGTCATCGACGATACGGACCTGCTCAAGGCCCTCGACGGCATCGACTTCGCCGAAATCTGCATCACCTCGGGCATCCACGTATTGTCGGGCGCGGCGCCCGACGATGCCTTCGCGATGCCGGAAGTCAAAGGCGTAGCCGTCATCCCGCACAAGGCCGAGGGCAAGAAATGCGCGCGCTCCTGGCGCATCACCAAGGACGTCGGCAGCGACCCGAAGTACCCGGACCTGTCGGCCCGCGATGCCGCCGCCATGCGCGAAATCGACGGCGTGTGACGACGGCCGGCCAACCCGTTTGCAACATCGGGCCGCAACATCTGTTGCGGCCCGAACGGCATCCGATCATCTAAAATTTATCCAAAATATCTGATTAACGACCCGTTTTGTCCGTTAACAGATTTTGCGCGCTCCTCTCATCTGCTTCCTTAAAGTCTATCGCGTATCTCTATCCCTGCATTTCGGGTTGGCAGGGACTCACAAATGCCCGCAGACGGGGGATATAGGCCACGCGTTCTTCGCGCAGCCTTCTTTATCGACGACCACGGCGAATCCTGGCCTTACGGCTCGGCGGAGTTGCCACGCGCATTGGGCACGCGCCTGCGTGGCCCGGCGCTGGATACGTACCTCATCAATCAATGCGGATTTGCATTGGTCCGCCAGACCAGCGCGCTCCTTGAATGCGTCTTCGTGCCCGGCGCAGTGTCGCCGATAACACTCGTCGGACTGCTCTACGTGATCGGCGAAAGCGTCGATCAACCGATTTCCATCCGCTCGCCGGACGAACCTGTCCGCATCGATCGGCTCGCCGACCGGCGCAGCGCCATCGCCAGCATCTCGGCACTCATCGAAAGCAAACGCGAACGGCCCCGTTTCGAACGCCGACCCTGCGTCATCGATAAAACGAGCTTCTCGCAGCTCTGGCGCTCCGGACGTGAAATCATCGCCGCGCCGATCGACGATGCAACGCGGGTGCGCTTGCTCGAAACGCTCTACAACGGCAACTTCACGCTGAACGTCCTCGACGACTCCAACGGCCACTTCCGCATTGACGCCATCGGCCGGAACATCGCCAAGTTTGATCCGGATTTCGCCGCACGAGGGGTCGGAGAAACATACCACACACTGAGCGACCCCGATTACGGCACTTGGGTATCCGATACCTTCAGGGAGTACGCGGCGATGTCGAAAGAGTGCACCGAGATCGTCGAAGCACACGTCGAAGTACCGGGCCAGGAGGCGCGGCGCCTCAACTACACGCGCCTCATCCTCCCGGTCTTATGCGGTTCTCGCCGCATGTTGCTCGCCGCGACCGACGTCGCTTGACGCATCGGCATCCTCCATCGCTGCAAGATCCTTCTTGAGCGTCGCGATGATCCAGTCCCGGCTCGACCAGTTGAACACACCGTCGTAGATCTTCTGCCCGTGCTCGAGGTAAGCATAGTAAGGCTCGCTCGCCTCGACGGAGTAACTCTTCGCCACGTGCGGCTTCAACAATGCCGCCGAAGCCATCGCGATCTCGTAATCGTACGTCCGGTTAGAGAGCGCGAAATATCGATTGAGCTTTGGCATGATCCGCGTCAGTCCGTGCTTCCGGTATCGCGGATGAACCCACACACCACCATGATAGAGAATGCGTCCGGTGATGCGCGGCGCCGACGGCGCGGTCAATTCGAACGCCGCGATCGCTCGCATCTCCTCCGCTTTGTCACCAAAGATCAGCCGCAGGCTCGTCAATTCGTCGAACGCGTTGGTATTCGAGTAGTCGAGCCGACGCACGGCCGTCGTCGCAACCGCCATGCCGTCACGATCGTAACCGACGAGCGTGCTCATATCGTCCGCTGTGATCGGCTGTTTGCGGTAGTCCATCGCACCGAACAGCGGCGGCCAGCTGTCGCGATTGGCCTCGTTCACCTCGACGAGCGTTCGAGGCTCGACCGACCTGACGGAAATTCCCTCGTCGAACAGCAGTTGCTCGGCTCTGAGAAAGAACCGCGCGAACTCGCCGCGAGGCTCGGTATTGATCGTCACGGCCTGCAGGAATGGTCTGCCCGGCAGCGACTCCAGTACGCCTGTACTCGTAGCAACAGCCATGATGTCCCCCGTCGCACCCGCACCCGGTCGTGCGTTTACGGAGTATCAACCACGCCCCAAGGTTGCGCAACTAATCCGTGCGGAGATCAAAGCTACCCGTCACGTTTTGAATCGATCGCCTCCGGTCATCGGCGCCGGAACGCCGGTCGTAGAAGGGAGACTTAGCGGTAGGCCCAGCACGGACCGGACGGCGAGATACCCGAACAACTGCGCCTCCAGGAAATCGCCATTCCACCCAACAGTCTCGACAGGCTCCACCGGCACCGCGAGACGGCGCGCGAGCCCACCCATTAACGTCGCATTGAGCCGTCCGCCGCCCGTCACCAACCAGCGGACTGGAGTGCCCGGAACATGCGCCAGAGCCGCGGCGACGGACTCGACCGTGAAGGCGGCAAGCGTAGCCGCACCATCGGCATCCGAAAGCGGCTCGACGATCGCAGCGCGCTGGTGAAAATCTTGCCGATCCAAAGACTTGGGCGCCGGAAGCGCGAAATACGGATTGCCCATCAGCCGTTGCAGGATAGCGCCGTCGACGTGACCGCTCGCAGCCAGTTTGCCACCGTCGTCGAAGGCGGCACCACGCCGTTTCATCATCCAATCATCGATCAGCGCCGACGCCGGTCCAGTATCGAACGCGATTACCGTATGGCCGTCGATATAGGTGACGTTCGCCACGCCGCCGAGATTGAGCACCATCAGCGGCTGCGGCAGCTCCGTCGCCAGCGCCTTATGATAGAGCGGCGCGAACGGCGCACCCTGCCCGCCCGCCGCCACGTCCGCATGCCGGAACCGCGTCACAGTATCGATCCCAAGCGCCTTTGCCGCCACGTCGCCGAGCATCAGTTGCCGGGTGAACCGCTTCTCCGGCCGATGCCAGACCGTCTGGCCGTGCAAACCCACCAGATCGATGGCCGATTTGTCGATCCGGTTCTTGCCGATGAAAGCTTCGACCGCCGCCACATGCGCATCCGTCACGGCAATCTCGAGGTCGGTGAGTGGCTCCGTCTCGGCCCTTACTGGATCGTCGAGAAACGCCAGTAACTCGGATCTGAGCGCCGCTGGATAGGCGACAGTCATGCCCGCCCCGGCTTCCATGATGCGCTCGCCGTCGGTCTTCACCAACGACACGTCGATCCCGTCCATCGACGTTCCAGAAATCGAACCAATGGCCGTCCAAATACGCGTCATCATGATCCCCGGAATAATGTTGATCCGCTGTGGGCGCTTGAGCTTGTCCAGAGGCGGGTCTACCGTCCGCCCATCTCTTAGCATGAGGTACCGGCGTTCGACTGGACCTCGTAGATCGTTACCGGGGAGGAAACCTAATGACTTTCAAACGCGCGCTATCGAGCATGGCGCTGCTGGCCGCCATCGGCTTTGCGCCTGCAACCGCCTCGGCCCAAGTCCTCCAACTCGCCGTCGACGGCTCCCCGGTCGGCCTCGACCCGCACCTCGTCACCGCCTTCAACAGCTTCCAGGTCGTCAACGGCACCATCTACGAAGGCCTGACTGCCATCGACAAGGATCTCCGCACCGTGCCGGGCCTGGCCGAAAGCTGGCAGGTTGCCGCCGATGGCAAGACCTATACGTTCAAGCTCCGCGCCAACGCCAAGTTCCACGATGGCAGCGCCGTCACATCGGCAGACGTGGCGTCGAGCCTCAAGCGCGTGCTCTCGAAGGATATCGCGTCGCCGCTCGCAAGCCGCCTCGCGGCCGTCGACACCATCGAAACGCCCGATGCGACGACAGTCGTCGTGAAGCTGAAAGAGCCGTCCGCACCGCTCCTGACATCGCTCGCTCTGATCGCCGTGGTGCCCAAATCGTTCGAGGCAAACAAGGACGCTTTGCAGAAAGCGCCGATGGGCACCGGCCCCTTCAAGTTCAAGGAGTGGCAGCCGAACGGATTCATCGAACTCGCCAAGCACGACGCCTACTGGAAGACCGGTACGCCGAAGTTGGCTGGAGTGAAATTCAACATCGTGCCGGAAAGCGCGACGCGGCAGGTCGGCATCTCGTCGGGCCAGTACGCCATGCTGCCGAACATCGACGCGGCAACCGCGCTCCAGCTCAAGGGCAAGCCCGGCGTGCAACTCGCTGAAACGCTCGAACTGGCCTACACCCTCGTCGGCATGAACACCTCGAAGCCGCCGTTCGACAAGCCAAAAGTGCGCGAGGCTCTGAACTACGCGCTCAATCGCGGCGAGATCGTACAGGCCGCACTGTTCGGCGCTGGCGTTCCCGGCGGCCCGCTGTCACCGGCTCTCAAGGATTGGGCTGTCGATGTGAAGAACTATGCCTGCTACACGCACTCGAAAGACAAGGCCAAAGCGCTGCTCAAGGAGGCTGGCGCTGCCGAGCCCGTCGCGATCACGCTGCTCGTCCTGCCGCGCCAGGACATCAAGGACATCGCCCAGGTCGTCCAGCAGCAGTTGAACGCGGCCGGCTTCAAGGTTGAACTGAAGACGCCTGAACTGGGTGCGTTCGTCCAGGATTGGCGCAATTCAAACTTCGATGCCTTCGTGTCGACGAACGCCGGCAGCCCCGAACCGGACGACTACTTCTACCGGACCTTCAAAACCGGCGGCTCGACCAACGTTTTCAAGTATTCGAACCCTGAACTCGACAAGCTGCTCGACGAAGGCCGCGTCGCAGCCACCCAAGCAGCCCGCAAAGCCGCCTACGACAAGGCCCAGACCATTCTTGCTTGCGATGGCCCCATCGCTCACATGACCTACGGCCAGCTCTTCACCGCCAAGCGCGCCAACGTCGACGGCTTCGACATCATCGCCAACCGCTCGCTGTCGTCGTTGGCCAATGCCGGCGTGAAATAACGGCACAGACCGAAGAAATAGAACGGCCCCGGTGGCGATCGCCGCCGGGGCCGTTTGCATTTCCATCTGCTAGCCCTTGTGCGCCGCCAGGCTATCCGCGGGCGCTTCCGCACGCTCATGCATCCCATAGTCGCGTAGCACGTGCGCCACTCTCAGCCGATATCCGGAGAACACACCGTCTCGGCCCATCGTCTGCGCATTGCGATGCGCAATCGTCGTGCGCCACGTCTTCACGGCCTCCTCGTCACGGAAGAACGAGATCGAAAGAAGCTTGTCCGGATTGGTCAGGCTCTGAAACCGCTCGACCGAAATGAACCCGTCGATCTGCTCGAGCAACGGCCTGAGCCCAGCTGCGATTCTCAGATAGTCGTCCTTGCGCCCCGGCGCCGGTTGCACTTCGAAAATGATCGCGATCATGGCCTCACCAGCGAGCTGTGCGGAGCGGACGCGAGCTTGAGAAACGTGCGATCCTCTCGCAACAGAAACCGCTCGCGTTGCGCGAACTCGTAATTCTCGCGGCCGAGCGGATCAAGCGCCAACCGCGCCTTATACGCCTCGTAAGCAGCCAAATTTTCGATCGAGTAGATCCCGTAGGCAAGCGTCGTTGAACCTTCGTGCGGTGCGAAGTAGCCGACGAGATCCGCGCCACATCGCGGGATTGCGACGCCCCAGTTGCGCGCATACTGCTCGAATTGCGATTTCTTTGCAGGGTCGATGTGATAGCGGATGACGCAGGTGATCATGGCAGCCTCCTTGTTCTGTTCGGGGCGTCCGATTGACACAGCCTCATCACAGGATGCTTCGATCGCGGCCGAAGCTTTGCAACGGCCACGGTGCCAAGAATGCGCTTAGGAGCCTCGTCATGGTCAGCCCCAACCGCCTTGCAGAAATCGCCGCCGTCATTGGCGATCCAGCGCGCGCATCGATGTTGACCGCGTTGATGAACGGACGTGCCCTGACGGCGGGCGAACTCGCTGTTGTGGCGGGCATTACGCCCCAGACGGCGAGCACGCATCTCAACCGGATGGTCGGCGCCGGTCTTATCGCGCTGGAGCGCCAGGGGCGCCACCGCTATCACCGGCTTTCTTCGCCAGCTATTGCGCAGATGCTCGAAGGTTTGATGCTGCACGCGATCGGAAGCGCCGCCCCGGACCGCACGGTTCGGACCGGTCCGCGCGACGGCGCATTGCGTCATGCCCGCACCTGCTACGACCATATTGCCGGCCGTCTCGGCGTCGCCATTGCCGACGCCGCCGTCACCTCGCGGTTGATCGCAATCGACGACGACGCGGCTCTCGTCACGCCGAAAGGCGCCCGGTTCTTCGCAGCCGCCGGCATTCTCTCTGCCGTAAACAACACCGGAGCGCCCAGCCGCCGTCCCCTGTGCCGCGCCTGCCTCGACTGGAGCGAGCGCCGTCCACATCTTGCCGGCCGGCTCGGTGCCGCTATCTGCACTCATGCAATCGACAACGCCTGGGTAAGGCCGATCAAAGGAAGCCGCGCCCTCGCCGTCACTCCTAAAGGGCACAAAGCCTTCAGAGAGATACTTGGCGTTCGTCTCGACTAGTCCTTGCGATCCACCAGCTGACCCAGTTCGAGCCGCACATGCGTGACGCCGGGATCATCGGAAGTCGTACTGGACACGAACCCGAGCCGCTTCACCATGTCGAGCATCGTCGTGTTCTCATCGAGGATCGAACCCGTGATGACCGGTAGCTTCTCGGCCTTGGCATAGTCGATCAGCACGTTCATCAGCCGCCAGCCGAGCCCCTTACCCTTCAAGTCTGAGCGCACGAGCACGGCGAACTCCGCCTCCCGGAAATCCGGCTCCGCAAAGAAGCGCACGACACCGAGCAATTCTCCCGTCGCCTCGGCAATCGCAACGAAAGCGATGTCGCGCGCATAGTCGATCTGCGTCAGCCGTGCGACGAACCCCTGCGGCAGATGCTTCATCGGCGTGAACAACCGCAGCCGCCGGTCTTGCATCGTCACTTTGCCGAAGAAGGCATCGTAAAGCACGGCGTCTTCCGGCTTGATCGGCCTGATGCGGATATCGCCGATATCAGACAAAGTCTCCTTGAACTGCCACTTGCTGGGATACGGCCGGATCGCCACGGCCTTGCGCGGCACGGCGACCGGATCGGCAATCCTGACCCGCGCATCGAGTGCGAGAATGCCGCTCTCGTCCGCCAGCAGCGGATTGATATCGAGTTCGCGAATGGCCGGATGATTGACGGCCAGCGCCGACAGCCGGACGAGTGCATTGGCGATGGCATCGAAGTCGGCCGCTGGGCGGTCGCGATAACCCTTGAGCAGCTTCGCAATGTGCGTCTGCGCGATCAGATCGTGCGCGAGCGCCATGTCGAGCGGCGGCAGCGCCAAGGCCGTATCGCCGACGACCTCGACCGATGTCCCGCCCGCGCCGAACAGAATGAGCGGCCCGAATGTCGCATCCTCAGTCACGCCGAGAATCAATTCGTGCGCACGCGGCCGCTTGACGAACGGCGACACCGTGAAACCTGCGAGCCGCGCCTGCGGATGCGACCGGCCGATACGGGCAAGCATGTCGGCTGCCGCCGCTTCGACCGCCTCGGCAGTCCCAAGACCCAGCCTCACGCCACCGATATCGGACTTGTGCGTGAGGTCGTCGGAAAGAATCTTCAATGCCACCGACGTCGACGTTTTGAGAAGGTCCGCTGCGATCCGGCCCGCCTCCGCCGGCGTCGCCGCAACCAGCGTCGGCACTACCGGAATGCCGTAGGCGGCGAATAACGCCTTGCCTTCCGCTTGCGGCAGCGTCGTCCGCCCAGCTGCCAGCGCATCCGCGATGATCTTGTCGGCGGCCTCGCGATCGACCGGATGCGTTTCGTCCGCGGGCGGCGGCGTCCGCGACAACTGCTCCTGCGCCCGCTGATGCCGAACCAGCTGCATGAACCCTTCGATCGCCGCCGTAGGTGTCTCGAACGTCGGGATGCGCTCTGCCGCAAATAGGGCGCGCGCTTCCTCCGCGGCCTCCACGCCGAGCCAATTCGTTAGGATCGGCTTGCCGGGCTTGCGCCGCCGCGCCGCCACGACCTCGCGCGCGATCTCCGTACTGGACGTCAGCGCCGTTGGGCAATTCAGCACCAGGATGGCATCGCTCGACTTGTCGGCGAGCAGGATATCCAGCGCCTTGCCATATCGCGCCGCATCCGCATCGCCGATGATGTCGACCGGATTGCCGTGCGACCAGGTGCGCGGCAGAACGGCATCGAGTGCCGCGATCGTCTGCTCCGGCAACGCTGCCAGCACGCCGTCGTTGTCGACGAGCGCATCGGCCGCCAGCACGCCCGCACCGCCGCCGTTCGTCAGCAACACCAGCCGCTCACCCTCCATGACGGGCACGTCGGCGATCATCTCGGCAGCCGCGAACAATCCACCGAGTTCGTTCACCCGCAGAATGCCCGCTCGCCGGAATGCGGCCGTATAGGCGGCGTCCGATCCAGCAAGCGAACCGGTATGCGAGAACGCTGCCTTCGCCGCCGCCGCGTGCCGGCCGGCCTTGATGGCAATGACCGGTTTGACCCGCGCCGCGCGTCGCGCCGCCGACATGAACTTCGGCGCATGCGTGATCGCCTCGATGTAGAGCAGGATCGCACTGCACGACGGATCTCCCGCGAGATAGTCGAGCAGGTCGCCAAAATCGACGTCCGCCATGTCACCGAGCGATACGATGTGCGAGAACCCAACCCCACGTCCCGCCGCCCAATCGACAACCGCCGTAACAAGGGCCCCAGACTGCGACAGCAATGCGAGCGACCCGCCTTTCGTCGTGCGGTGGGCGAAACTCGCATTGAGCCCGATGCCGGGCCTGAGCAATCCGATGCAATTGGGACCGAGCACTCGCACGAATGAGGCCCGCCCGGCATCGAGCATCGCCTGCTTGATATCGCCCGTAACGCCCGCCGAAATGACCACGAGACCGCGCGTGCCGGCCGCGGCGAGTTCTGCTGCGAGCCCCGGAATGGTTTCCGGCCGCGTCGCGATGACGGCAAGATCCGGCGCCTCCTGCAAATCTCGGACGGACGCCACACACTGACGCCCCTCGATGACGGGCGCGCGCGGATTGACGAGATCGATCTTCCCGGCAAAGCCCCCCGATAGCAGGTTGCGCGCAACCGTGTTGCCGATCGTGCCGGGCGTAGCGCTCGCGCCGATAAGCGCCACCGATCGCGGCGAGAACAGCTTTTCCAGATTACGGATGGTCATCGGATCGCCTCTTGTCTAGGACGCCCACGACCGACCTAGGCCGCGAACGTGACACGATTGCGAACCGGCTGCCACATCGGCAGATGATGGTGGTTGCTTCAGCGCAAACCGACGCCGTCATTCCGTCGGAGCGAAGGCCTTGAGAGCCGCGGTGGAAAGTGCACCACCGATCACGCACGGCACGCCGACGACGACGGCACCGAGCGCGCCCGCCGTAATGCAGCCGAGCGCCAGCGCCGTCTGGCCCGCCTGGCCCCACCACGCGTAGTTGCGCGCCTTTTCCGAGCCCTTGACCTTGAGCGTGTCGATCGCCGTCATCGCATCCTTGCGGATCTTGCCAGTTTCGCCGAGGTCGGCAGCTTCGATGACCTCTCTGAGGATCGCCGCATTCTCTTTCGGTTCGTGCTGTACCGAAGTCTTCAGCAGCCGCAGCAAGTCCATATCGCGCGCCGCGTTCGATGCGAGCGTCCATTTCGCCATCGACCCGATTGTCAGCCGCTCCACCTTGTTGGCGTCTTTCGACCACGACAGCACCGAGATGATCCTGAGAACCGGCTCGTAGTTGCCTGTCGCGAAATAGAGCCCCCACATCACATCGAGCGGCGCCGGCCCGGAGTCGAGCTGCAGCGACAAAATATCTGGCAGCTTGTCATTCAGGTATTTGTCGACGACCGAGGCTCGCGCCGGCATGCGTTCCGCCACGGCCTGGAGCCGCTTCTTCCAATTCGGCAGCCCCGAGTAAGCAAGCGCCTTGATGACGGCGATATGATCCTCGGGCGGGAGAGGAAACATCTCGCTGACGAGCTTGTCGGCCATGGTCGGGTTCGCGCCGAGCACGCCCGCGACGAATCCGACATACAAACCCGACGTATCGCCATCCTTGAAAACGCCGCCCGCGCTCATCGCCTTGACGGCCTGCGGCAAGAGCTTCGGCTCAGGCTTCTGCCGGTACTGATTGATCCAGCGCGCAATCGCCTCAGTCGAGGTAAAGGCGGGCGCCCGCGTTTGCTGCGGCGCGCGCGCGTCGCGAACACCCTTCGTTCGATCGTACACCTGAGCATGGGCCACGGCTGTCAGAGTTGCCAGCGCGGCAATCACCAGTGAGGAAGCAGACAACGCTTTCACGACTTCCCCCAATACGCACGACACTCGTCCGATCGAGACCTGATCGAACCTCAAGATGCGACGTAGGCTCCCGCTCATGGCCGCAATATGGCAACGGATGCCAGCGGTTGACCGCAGCAAGACCCTTTTTGGCGCTGGCGAGATGGTGGCACCAAGCAGGCCACTGAAATGGCAAGGGCGGCGCCAATCGCGCCGCCCTTCCCCGCTACCGGCCGCTCCACCCCAGTTGCATGGGAGCGGCAATCACTGATACTGTTACGGCATCGAATCCACGCTGAAATCGGTGCCATATAGGCTTTTACCGATTGAGCTGCTTCTTCAGCTCTTCCAGCTCGTCGCGCAGCCGCGTGTTAGCTTCCAGTTCCTTGTCGATCTTACGGATCGCGTGAAGCACCGTAGTGTGGTCACGGTCGCCAAAGCGTCGGCCGATTTCCGGCAGCGAACGCGACGTCAGCTGCTTAGCCAGATACATGCCGATCTGACGCGGCCACACGACGGAGCGATGGCGCCGTTGCGACAGGATGTCCGCCTTCGAGACCGAGTAGTGACGCGACACGATCCGCAGGATGTCGTCGATCTTGACGCGGCGCGGCTCGATTCCCTGTAGGAGATCGCGAATGATCGTCTCGGCCGTCTCCACCGTGATCGCCTGACGCATCACCGTCCATGACGCATAGAGCCGGTTGACCGCGCCTTCGAGCTCGCGCCCGCTTTCCGTCAGCCGATCCGCAAGGATCTCGAGCACCGGACGCGGAATCTCGAACAACGGATCGTGAGCCCGCTTTTCGGACACGCGCCGCTCCAGGATTTTCATCCTGAGGTCGCTGTCGAGAGGGCTGATCTCCGTGACGAGACCGCGCGACAGACGCGAGCGCATCCGCTCGTTGAGACGCTCGATCTGGGCCGGCGGACGCGCTGAGGCGACAACGACCTGACGGCCCCCATCGAGAAGCGCGTTGACGATGTGCTCGAACTCTTGCTCGGTCTTTTCACCCTGCATGAACTCGAGATCGTCGATCAACAGAATGTCGATTTGACGGAAGCGATCCTTGAACGCCATCGCATCCTGCGCTTTGAGCGCTTCGACGAACGTGAAAAGAAACCGCTCAGCCGTAAGATAAAGCACCTGCGCGGTCGGCGTGCGGCGCTTCACTTCCCACGCAATGGCATGCAACAGGTGGCTCTTGCCGAGTCCAACCGCCGAGTGCAGGAACAGCGGATTGAAGCCTCGCTCATCGGCGAACACCGTCTCCGCGACCTGGATCGCGGCTGCATGCGCCATGCGGTTGGCGGGACCAACGATATAGTTGTCGAACGTGTAGCGCGGATCGAGCGGCGAGCCCTCGAAACCATTGGCTTGCGTCCGCACGCTCCCCGTGATCGCCGATGACGAGCGCGGTGCCTGTGGCCGTTCGTGCGAATAGCCGCGGTTTGCGTTGTCGCGTGCGTCCTGTGAACTCGGCAGCGGGATTTGCGCCGCTGACGGCAACTTCGGTTGCACCGGAGCCGGTGTCCGCAGCTGCACGTCGACCTTCTCGACTTGCGGAATGGCGGAGCGGCAGCACGCGATCAAGTCGTCCGAATAGTGCGACTGGATCCAGCTCTTCAGGAACTTGACCGGCACGCTGGTCTGAAGCGTGGAGCCCGACAAGCGATCATAAGACAGGCGCTCGAACCAGCTCGTGTAGACGTCGTCACCGAGACGAACGCGCAGCATTTTTTGAATCTTCTGGATCTGGCTTGCCGTGATGACATCGGCGTCGGCTGCGTCTTGCCCCATGTGGCCAGACTCCAGGAAAGAATGGTCCTGAAAATCATCCATGCTTATTACCCCGCTTACTTGCTTTGGACGTACAGTCCGGCCGGCCCGCTGTTGGACACAGCTAGCCGTTCCGCCCGATTTGCCCTCCGAGCGGTCCGTCCTGCGATTTCACTCAGTTCAGTTTCAGAGCCTCAGCCCTGTACCCAAGGCAGGTTTCGGGCTTTCCACCCTTCCTGCCGTCCTCTGTGACGTGACGGATCGAGGGGTCCCTCGAAACCGTGTGTCACGTTGCGGCAGCGGGCGTAGCCTGCTGCCGACATCGCCCGGGCAGCCATCAAGCTGCGACCTCCGGACCGGCATAAGAACAGCAACTCGGCGTCTTTTCCGGCGCCGATGCCCTCGAGTGCCTCCGCAAGGCGCTCGACGAAATCGGCATGCACCCGATTATCCGGAAAACCATGCCACTCGATGAGTATCGGCTGTTTCCCGATCTTCCCGAGATCGGGCACACCAACGAACGCCCACTCGGCTTTTGTCCTGACGTCGATCAGAACCGACTTCGGATCTTGAGCCAATCGCGACCAAGTATCTTCGACGGACACTTCGTCAATGGCTCCTCTGACAGGATCGGCCAAACTCACCACTCCACTTGCCATTACTGCTTACCACCCCGCGCGGCGAACCGCCGGGATACGTCAAAAGCGGCCGAACCCACAGGGTTCCTGTCGCTCCTGCACTCGCCTGGACCAAGTCCTCAGGTAAGGGAGCAAAGCCCCTCCCCCGGTACGCCCGGGCAGACAGCCAGGGCACGAACTGGTCTTGGAACGGCGCCAAGTAGTCAGAGAACTGCCAAGGCCTGTCTGGGGCTTCCCAGTACTGGGGCGTCCCAGTAACGGCGAAATGGCAACGCGTCTCTTGCCGTGTACTCATACGTACGGCGTGCTACAAAGCGCTCTGCAGGAAACAATCGAACTCGGGGGGAGCCGCCCCCTGCAGATGGCGCTAGTAACCATACCTGCCCCCCCAAATCAACGCCTCCACACCCCTCCTATTGACGCATCCGGCAAGAGGGCCCGCACACGATGTGTGGGGAAAAAAGCGAGCTGAAGATCACATCGCTGGGGATAAAACGATTGAATCTCAAGACTTAATCCACAGACCCTCGCCGCACCCGGCAACAAAAAACGGCGCCCTTTCGGAGCGCCGTTCAGTTCGTAATTTCCGCTTGCATCACTCGACCGGCTACGTCAGCTCATTAACCAATCTTTAACGCTCGTTGAGGGCGGTTGGCGACGTAGCGGCTGAATCCAATGACTCTTTTCGAGCCACTCCCGATCAGCTACGGCGCCCTGCCACGAAACGATCCAAGTTTGTTCGCGGCAAGTTTGCAACTACGGCCGGGTCACGGGGCAAATTTAAAGAATCTGATTCAGAGTTATCCCCAGCCCCCGCAACACGCGGTTTATCAGGCCGGCATCTTTTTGATGCGCTGAACCATGCGCGAGACTTTGCGAGACGCTGCCTTCTTGGCGAGAACGCCATTCGCAGCCGAACGCATCAGCACCGGCTCCGCCGCCCGCACCGCAGCCAGCGCATCGTCGCGCTTACCGGCGGCAATCGCCTCTTCGATGTTACGGACCGAAGACTTCATTTTTGACCGCCGCGCCTTGTTCACTTCCGTGCGCCGCTTCATCTGGCGGGCGGCTTTCTTTGCGGACGACGTATTGGCCATGTACCTGCTCTCCTCGGTATCGCGCCTGGGCGACTTTTAGCTGCATCGCCTCGTGGCCAGCGGCCGCCGCACGCGATAGGATTGATTTCAATCGGGATTTTGACAGTCACAGGGACGGCACGCGCCCGGATTGCCCGGACGGGTCATGCCGCGGCCTCAGGCCCGTCAGCATCGCTATGAACGGCATTCGACGCCGAAAACGCATGGTTTCCGGCGCCGAAGTCGAATTCCTATACCGATGGTAGGCAAAAGGGTCAACCGAATGGTCGCAAGTTGGCCTGTAGAATCATTGCCTTCGCCTTTAACCGCCGCGAAACGCGTATTGGGTAATACTACCGGCGATTGATTGGATATGTGCAGGATTTCCGTCGATGCTTGCAGTCGCGCTTTGGATGTTCGGGGTGGCAATCGCCGTTTCGGGGATGGTCATTACCGTGGCGATGGAGCTCTATTCGTTGCAGTTCGCACTCGGCGCGGTCACGGCCAGTTTCATCGCCATCGCTGCCATGCGTGACTACGCCGAAGCCGAAAACCACGCAGCAGTCGCCTCGCGCCGCTCGGCCGTTTTGGTCCGCCACATGGGCGTTCTATGGGGTTGGGCCGCCGTATCAGTCTGCATCATCTACAGCACGATCATGGTTTGGACCCAGAGCTGGATCCCTCTCTTCATGGTGCTCGTTCTCGCGTGCGGCGTATGCATGTTGATCGCCAACCTGCTCGACCGTGACGCAGCCGCTGGCGTAACCGATGCACGCGTGATCGGCTTTATCGACCGCGTCGTCTGGGCACAATTCGTGGCCATCGTCCTATTGATCGGCGCCTTGATCGCCGTCGGAAAGTTCGGCGCGGCAAGCTTCAGCGGTGAAAACAAGTGGGCCGCAATGAACGTGATGCTCTGCACTGGCCTCGGCCTGGCGATCATCTCTGGCTTTTCGATCCTCAACACGGTGACCGGCGGAACACCGCTGGCCGAACTTGCGACGACCAAGATGACCGACCATGGATCGGCGTCCATGAAGTCGAAGCAGCCGGAAACCCAACGCCGCCGCCGCCCCGCCGCGCGGATCGTCTAACGCTCAAACCCAATCGGCCAGTACATATGAAGCCGTTCCGGTTCCAACCGACCGGAAACGCAAGATCCGATCCTGTGGAACTTCAAGCTTCGGCACGGCCGCGGTATCGAGATTGAGCAGCACGCCCCTGAGGCTCCGGCTGATATTGCCATGCGACACGGCGATGGTTGTGCGCCTCAAGCCCACGACCCAGGCCCGGACCCGCTCCTCCACCATCGGGTAATTCTCCCCGCCACGCGGCGTCCAGTTCCAGGTATCGGCCTTCCGCGCCTCGAACCCTTCAGGATCGATGCGCGGCAACTCGGACCAAAGCTGCCCCTCCCAGTGGCCGAAGTGACTTTCGAGCAGCCGGTGATCACGTGCGAATGGCTCCTGCTCGAGCCCAAGTTCGCGCCGCACGATCTGCATCGTCTCGGTTGTGCGAGAAAGCGGGCTCGCGACGAAGTCGACCTCGTCGAGACGCCCCCGCAGAAGGTCGCGCAATACGGCACCATTACGCTGCGCCTGGCGCCGTCCGTAGTCGTTGACAGGTATGTCGGTCTGGCCTTGGTAGCGTTGCGCTCGGTTCCAGTCCGTCTCGCCGTGACGAATGAAATAGAGCGTAACCCCAAGCGGCAGCATGATCAGACCTTGAGCACCAGTTTACCGAAGTTGCCTCCGGTATAGAGCAGGTTGAGTACATCGGGATAGGCATCGATTCCACCGTCGCGCACATCCTCGCGAATCCTGAGCTTTCCGGCTTTGTGCCATGCGCCAAGCTCGCGGATTGCCTCGGGAATGCGGTCGGCCCAATCGAATACGATCAAACCTCGCATCGTGAGCCGCTGCGTCAGGACGGCCCGCAGATTTTTGGGGCCTTCGGGCATCTTTGTCGCTGTGTAGGCTGAAATCAGCCCGCAAACCGGAATGCGCCCGAACGGGTTCATCTGCATCAGAACGGTATCGAGAATCTCGCCGCCGACGTTCTCGAAGTAGACGTCGATGCCCGAGGGACAAGCCGCCTTGAGATCACGGGCGAGATTGCCAGCCTTGTAGTCGACGCACGCATCGAACCCGAGGTCGTCATGCACGTACTTGCACTTCTCGGGCCCGCCCGCGATCCCCACCACGCGGCATCCCTTGATTTTTGCGATTTGGCCGACGATCGACCCGACGGCTCCCGATGCCGCCGATACGACGACCGTCTCTCCGGCCTTCGGCTGCCCGACATCGAGCAATCCGAAGTAGGCGGTCCACCCCGGCATACCAAGCCCGCCGACCCAACGCTCCATCGGCGCCGCGCCGGTGTCGATCTTGACGACACCCTCACCATTCGACACCGCATACTGCTGCACACCGAATAGACCTTGCACCGCATCGCCCACTTTGAAGTGCGGATGGTTCGACTGATCGATCCGACCTGCTGCGAACGCACGCATCGCCGAACCGAGCGCTACGGGCGCGACATAGCTGCGTCCCTCGTTCATCCACCCGCGCATGGCCGGATCGAGCGAAATGTACTCGATCCGCACACGAAACTCGCCCGCACCCGCATCGGCCGCATCCTCGGTCTCGATCGCGAAAACATCGCGCGTAACCGGTCCCGGTTGCGGTCGCTTGATCAGCTTGCAAACACGATTGATCGCCATGGTCGCTGGCCCTTCTTGATGTCGTCTTGTGCGGAAATCGTTCTGAACAAGTGTAACGCGACACTCTCAGACTGCAATCACTCTCGCATCCGAAAATATCAAAGCCAGCGAAGCTCGCGCAGACAAAGCGAACATCTCTTGTGGTTTCAACGCCGCACTTGTCGACCACAAGTCGCCATTCGAGCGGCACATCGGCAGCACGCACGAAAAGAAAAATCATCTGATATCAATCGGGACAAATTTTCCGCTTCACTTTTGTCGTCATTCGTCGCAAGCAGGCCGCCGGAAAATACAGCAGCGGTGGTAGTGAGTTCAGCGTGCCGGTCAGATCGACCAAACAGGCGGCGCACGTAGCGGACGTGCGCATCGACATCGATCTCGACGTTGCAGAGCGTGAGGCCGAGAGAGTCAAGTTGTGGCTCAAGGCCTTGCGCCAGCGGCACGATTTGTCGCGCTTCGAGTATACGCGCCACGTCAGGATCATACCCGCGTCGAGCACCTACTCCCATCCGATTTTGACTCTCGGCACCCGCTTCACGGAGACCGAAGACCATCTGCTCGCGACCTATCTTCACGAGCAGATGCACTGGTATCTCTACTTGCTCGGTGGGCCGGACTACGATCCGATCGCGCCCTTCTTCGACAATCTGGTACGTCGCTACCCCGATGCGCCGACACAGTTGCCGGAAGGCGCCCGCAATTACGAGCAGACGTACGCGCATCTCGTCGTCAACTGGCTCGAACTCCACGCTGTCAGCCAATTCATCGGCATGAAGCGCGCGGCGGCGCTGGCTGAAACACAATATGGCTATCGCTGGATCTATCGCACGGTCTTGAAGGATTGGGACGCGCTCGGCGCGTTGTACCGTGAGCACGGCATTTTGCCGATCATACCGGCCGATAAGCTGCTCAACCCATCGTCGTCGGTCCGCCGCATCGCCGCACTGGCGAGCCGCCCAGCCAAGTCTAAGAAGTCCGAGCGCAAAGAAACATCCAAGAAGACGAAGCGACAGCGCAAAGCCACGGACACGGTCGCGCTCAAGCCCCCCGCAACCCGGAAAAAAACCGCTGCAAAAGCGCGCGTGACGTCGTCTCGCCGATCCCGCCGTAAACCTCGGGCGCGTGGTGGCAAGTCGGCTGGTTGAAGAACCTCCCGCCACTTTCGACTGCACCGCCTTTGGGATCGATGGCGCCGAAGTACACCCGCCGCAACCGCGCGAACGATATCGCCGCAGCACACATCGCGCACGGCTCGAGCGTCACATACAAATCGCAATCACCGAGCCGCTCGCTGCCAAGCTTGGCGCATGCATCCCTGATTGCCAGAATTTCCGCATGCGCAGTCGGATCTTTCTGCTCGCGCATCCGGTTGCCAGCCTGCGCAATGACGGCGCCATCACGCACGATGACCGCCCCCACAGGAACTTCGCCGCGCAGTGATGCCGCCTCCGCCTCCAGAAGCGCAACCGCCATGGGTGTCTGATCAGATCCGTCGGTCACTTTCGGCGCCCTCCTGCTCGCCCGCCAGACGCTCGCCGTCCCAGGCTCTGTACAACAGGATCGTCGCGACGAGCGAGACCGCCGCAATGACGGCCATGGCGGCATAGGCCCGTCCACCCGTCGTGGCATAAGCGATGCCCGCCACCTGGGTCGACAGCGCCATGACGAGCCCGCCCGTCATCAAACTGTAAAGGCCTTGCGCGGTACCGGCCTGATGCTCGGGTATTGCGCGCGCCAGGAAGTTGATCGCACCGAGATGCGATGCGCCGAACGTAAAGCCATGTGCCACCTGCAGCGGTAGCAGCACCGCGAGCGGCGGATCGAACGACATGATCGACCAGCGAATGAGGGCAGTGGCGCCGCCAAGCCCCATCAACGCCAGTGGCCCAAGACGCGGAAACCACCGTCCTGCCACCAGAAACAGAATGATCTCCGCTGTCACCCCGATCGCCCACAGCACACCGCACCACCAGTTCGACAACCCGAGCGACTGCCAATGCAGCACGCTGAACACGTTGAGAACGGCGTGCGATCCCTGTACCGCGCCGGCCGAAATCAGGAACAACAGCAAAACCGGATGTCGCACCAGCGCCACCGCATCGGCGACACGCATCGGCTTGCGCTGTGACGACGGATCGGCATCTGCGTAAACCGGCACCAGCAATGAAGTAAGCGCCGTCGAAGCCGCGGCCAACACGAGCAGTACCATCGCCATCTCGATACCGCGCCAATCGACGACCATGCCGCTGACGAGTGCCGCCAGAATGAACGAGATGGACCCCCACGCTCTGACCCGGCCGTAGTCGACGCCGCTCGTACGGACGCCCATCATCGAAATCGTATCGATCAACGGATTGAGCGCCGCGCCAGTCATCGCAACAAGAACCATCCCGGTTACGGCAGACCAAAACGACGCTGCCGTCGACAAGACGATCCAGGCCAGCAGTCCCATCCACGACGCAACCGCCAACAAACGCGCATGGGCATTCCAGCGATCCGCAAAAAACGTCACGACCGGCCCGCACAACATCCTGACCAGCGGCGCGACTGCCGACACGACAGCGATTTCGTTGATGGTGAGACCGCGATGTTTGAACCATACATTGAGGTACGGCATGGAAACGCCGTAGATCGTGAAGGATGCCCAATAGAACAGGGCAAGCCGCGTCGACAGACTGAAACCGAAGGACGGCAGCCCGAACAGCGATCCGACTTTGCCGTTCGCGCTCGCGCCGGCCTTCGCCACACCCTTCTCTTTGCCCCCGGTCACGCTAGTTGTCCCCGCCGCTTCCGGCCGATCACATTGCGGATGGTCGTCCGCTCACTTATAAGCCGCCGCCAAGGGGCGATTTGCCCCCTTGATGTAGAAGTTGCCGATGCCGCCGTTGCAAGACGCCGCCATCAAAATCTTGTCGAGGACGTCGACGACGGTCATGCCTTCAAGACCGCGAGCAACTGATACGTCCCCCTCCCGCCTGGAGCGGCTTTGCATTGAGCATGGCCTGCGCATGACCGGCCAGCGCCGCATCATCGCCCAAGTCCTCAGCGCCGCGCACGACCACCCCGATGCCGAGGAGGTCTACCGCCGCGCCAACAAAATCGACAGACGCATCTCCCTCTCGACCGTCTATCGCACGATTAAGACGCTGTCGGAAAAGGGCATCCTCGAACGGCACGATTTCGGTGCCGGACGCAGCCGCTATGAACAGGCGAGCCATGAACACCACGACCACCTGATCGACATCGAGACCGGCAAGGTCATCGAATTCAAGAACGAAGAAATTGAGAAAATTCAAAATATTATCGCGAAAGAGCTCGGCTTCCGCCTGGTCGGCCACCGTCTCGAGCTGTTCGGCGTCCCCTTGAAGCCGAAGAAAAATTGAACTGACCGGGCGCAAGACCGTTTAACGCTATGCTGCACCGCAATAATATGTCATGGACAGTGACGAAAATGCCGAGGTTAACGTGGGCTCAAGTGCCGTATGTTAACGTCGGCCGGTGACCGCAGAGCATAGCTGATTGAAAACAGGCTGAGACAGGGCCGGCACGATGTCAGGAACGACCGAGCGCAAGGTCTACCTAAAGACCTTTGGGTGCCAGATGAATGCCTACGACAGCGAGCGCATGACCGAAGCGCTGGCGGCCGACGGCTACACGGCGACAACGTCGCTTGACGACGCAGACCTCGTCATTCTCAACACCTGCCACATTCGCGAGCGGGCAGCCGAAAAGGTTTACTCCGACCTCGGCCGAATCCGCGACGCCAAGCTAGAGCGTCAGGCAGCAGGCCGCGACACAGTCGTCACGGTCGCCGGCTGCGTGGCCCAGGCGGAAGGTGAGGAAATTGTCCGCCGGGCCCCGGTCGTCGATCTCGTTCTCGGTCCCCAAAGCACGCATCGGTTGACACAGCTCGTGACCGAGATCCTTGCCAATCGCAATCCACTATTCCCGAGCCGCCCGATCGTCGAGACAGTCTTCCCCGAAGAGGACAAGTTCGAGCTTTTGCCCGCTCGCGGACGCACCCTCGAAATGGGTCTCGGCAAGTCAACCGCCGCGTTCCTGACCGTGCAGGAGGGTTGCGACAAGTTTTGCACATTCTGCGTCGTGCCCTACACCCGTGGTGCAGAAATCTCCCGTCCGGTCGAGCAGATCACATCGGAAGCCCGCCAGCTCGTCGCGCGGGGCGTCCGCGAACTCACGCTGCTCGGCCAGAACGTCAATGGTTATCACGGACTTGGTTCTGATGGGCGGACAAACACCCTCGCCGGTTTGATCCGCCACATCGCCGCGATCGATGGCGTCGAGCGCATCCGCTACACGACGAGCCACCCGCGCGACCTGACCGACGATCTGATCGAGGCCCACGCGAACGAACCGAAACTGATGCCGTACCTGCATCTCCCGATCCAGTCGGGCTCGGATCGCATCCTGGCCGCCATGAACCGCAAGCATACGGCGGATCAGTACTTGGCGCTGGTCGATCGCATTCGTGCCGCCCGGCCTGATCTCGCGCTGTCGACCGACATCATCGTCGGCTTCCCCGGCGAAACCGACGACGATTTCGAGCAGACGTTAGACCTCATGCGCGAGGTGCGATTTGCGGCGGCCTACTCGTTCAAGTACAGCCCGCGCCCCGGCACGCCCGCAGCAAAACTTCCTGAGCAGATCGACGAGGATGTAAAATCCGATCGTCTGAAGCGTCTCCAGGACGTGCTGTCGGAACTGACGGCCTCGTTCAACGAGAGCTGCGTCGGCAAGACGTTCCCCGTCCTGTTTGAGAAAAAAGGCCGTCAGGACGGTCAGTTGATCGGCCGCTCGCCCTATCTACAATCGGTCCACGCGAACGCCGATCCATCGGTGCTGGGCCGTATCGTTCCGGTCGAGATCTCCGCCGCTTACCCCAATAGCCTCGCGGGCGTCATTCGCGCCGCCTGATAAAGCCGCATAGGCACTTGCAAATCCAACTCTGCCTTGTAAATGTGATCGTCCGAGCGATTCTGCCGGCGTTATCTCGTTGATTTTGTTGGCGCCCTACGCGACGAGAGCAGCGGGCGGTTCGCCGGTGCCGGATCGGAAACGGCCCGCAGACACTCCCGCACTTATTCGCACGCACGCAATACGAGAGAAACGCCCTATGAAGTTGGTCATTGAACGCGGCGAACTGTCCCGGGCTCTCGGCCATGTCACGAGCGTCGTCGAACGCCGCACGACCATACCCATTCTCTCGAACGTCATGCTGAAGGCATCGGGCTCGAGCCTGACGTTCAAGGCAACCGATCTCGAACGCGAAGTGGTGGAACAGGCCAATGCGCAGGTCTCACAGCCCGGCGCCGTCACGGTGCCGGCCCACCTGCTGCACGACATTGTCCGCAAACTTCCTGAAGGCACCGACGTCGAGATCAAGCGCGACCCCGAGAAGGATCGCCTGACGCTGACGGCCGGACACTCTCGTTTTGCCCTGCAGACACTTCCAGCGGAAGACTTCCCCGACCTTGCCGGCGGCGAATTCCCGCACGCCTTCGAGATCGCCGCACACGACTTGAAACGCCTCATCGATAAGACGCGTTTCGCGATCTCGACCGAGGAGACGCGCTACTACCTCAACGGCATCTACCTCCACACCGCTGCGAGTAGCGGCAAGCCGAAGCTCCGCGCTGTAGCGACGGATGGCCACCGCCTCGCTCAGGTGGAACTCGACGAGCCGGCCGGCGCCCAAGGCATGCCGGGCGTCATCATCCCGCGCAAGACCGTCCACGAGCTCCAGCGCCTCATCGAAGCAAGCGACAGCGATGTCACGGTCTCCGTGTCACCAGCCAAAGTCCGCTTCAACCTCGGCACGGTGACACTCACCTCGAAGCTGATCGACGGGACATTCCCCGACTACGGCCGCGTCATCCCTCAGGCGAACGACAAAGACCTCCACGTCGCCAACGCCGAGTTCATGGGCGCCGTCGACCGTGTGTCGACGATCGCCAGCGAGCGCGGGCGTGCTGTGAAACTCGCCATCAATGGCTCGAAAATGGTCTTGTCCGTCAACAACCCCGAAGGCGGCAGCGCGACTGAAGAAATCGATGTCGACTACAACGGCAAGTCCGCGCTCGAAATCGGCTTCAATGCGCGCTATTTGCTCGACATTGCCGGTCAGCTCGAAGGCGACACCGCATACTTCAAGCTTGCTGATGCCGGCTCGCCGACCATCGTTCGTGACGGCGCCGACGAAGGAGCCCTCTACGTGCTGATGCCGATGCGCGTGTAAGCGGGCACAACCTCATGAGACCTGAGCAACTGGCCCTTCTCCCGTATCTTGCGGCGGTCGAGGCGCTCTATCAGGAGGTATACTCGAACTCTGTCGATCGTGATTTGGCGCGCGAAAAGCTTTTGGAGGCAAAGGCAGCCTTCAGAGATGGAAGGCAAGACCTCTCGCAGAACTTGTTTGGGAACTGGTCCACGGTCTTCACCAACGCCGCATTACGCATTAACAGGCTCAACGCGAATTGGCTCGTCGATCGCAGATGGCGAGACGCTGCCGCGCAAGCACGGGCAGAGTTCCTTATGCGCGGGGTTAATTGGCGCGATCTAAAGACTGACGGCAATGTCTAAGACCACATTGTGGGTCGAAGAGCTCCGGCTGACCAACTTCCGCAACTATGCCACGCTGACGCTCGCGGTCGGCCCGGAACCCGTTGTGCTCGTTGGCCCAAACGGTGCGGGCAAGACCAATTTGATGGAAGCCGTCTCGCTGCTCGCCGCTGGCCAGGGCCTGCGCCGCGCGGCCTTCAGCGACCTAGCCCGCGCCTCGGGCAGTGGCGACTGGGCCGTTGCCGCAAAACTCCACACCACCGACGGCCCGCTAGACGTCGGCACCGGCCTTTTGCCGCAAAACGCCGGCAACCCGCGTGCCGGCCGCATCGTTCGCGTCAACGGCGAGACCCAAGGCGGCTCCGGCATACTTGCCGATCTCGTCGAGATGGTTTGGGTCACACCCGCCATGGACGGCCTCTTCACTGGCCCCGCCGGCGACCGCCGCCGCTTTCTCGACCGCCTCATCCTGTGCTTCGACCCGGGATACCGCACCCGCCTCGGCCATTTCGAGCGCGCGATGACCCAGCGCAATCGCCTCCTGTCAGACGATGTCCGCGACCGCACGCAGTTCGAGGGCCTCGAACGGATCCTCGCTGAAACCGGCGTCGCCATCGCAGCAGCCCGCGCGGAAGCAACAGCAAGCCTCGCGGCCACCATTGCGGCCCGTCGCGCCCGCGCCCCTGACAGTCCCTTCCCCTGGGCAATGATCGATATCGAGGGCGCGCTCGAAGCCGAGCTCGCCGGCACACCCGCCATCGACGTGGAGGAGCGCTACGCCGAAACGCTCGCCCGCAACCGCGAGCGCGACCGCGCCGCAGGCCGCACCCTCGATGGCCCCCATCGCTCCGACATCCTCGTCGGCCACGGCCCAAAATCGATGCCCGCACGCCTGTGCTCGACGGGCGAACAAAAGGCCCTTTTGATCGGCCTCGTCCTCGCTCACGCAGAACTCGTGAAAAACCAGCGCGCCGGTTCGGCCCCGATCATGCTGCTGGACGAAATCGCCGCTCATCTCGACCCCGCACGCCGCGCCGCCTTGTTCGACGAAATTCTGGCGTTGGGCTGCCAAGCATGGATGACCGGGACCGATGCGGACGCCTTCTCAGCCCTCGGACGAAGGGCGCAATTGCACATCGTCGAGGACAGCCGGATCAGCCGCCGCGAAGAGCCTCCTGGCAAAGACAATTGAACGGCAACCAAGCACCTGATTTTAAAAGAAATAATAGCTGTCGAAGATAGTGCTCCCGTCCCGCTTTTGTCGTGCTTTCACCAACGCCCTGGTGTATGGTTCGCCGTTACGAAATTCCGTCTGAGAAAGACACTTCCGACATGAGCCAGGACGCGGCAGCGACACCGGAAAAAACGCCCTCTAGCGCAAGCGACTACGGCGCCGATTCGATCAAGATGTTGAAGGGCCTAGATGCCGTTCGCAAACGCCCCGGCATGTACATCGGCGACACTGACGACGGCTCGGGCCTCCACCACATGGTCTACGAAGTTGTCGACAACGGCATCGACGAGATCCTCGCCGGCCACGCCACCATGTGCTCGGTCACTCTCAACCCCGACAGCTCCGTATCCGTTCGCGACAATGGCCGCGGCATCCCAACCGGTATCAAGAACGACGACGACCAAGTGCCGAAACGCTCGGCGGCCGAAATCGTCTTCACCGAACTCCACGCCGGCGGCAAGTTCGACCAGAACTCTTATAAAGTCTCAGGCGGCCTGCACGGCGTCGGCGTGTCGGTCGTCAACGCGCTGTCCTCCTGGCTCCGCGCGCGCATTTGGCGCGACGGCAAGGAACACGTCATCGAGTTCGCCAACGGCCATGCCACGGCGCCTCTGAAGGTTGTCGGCCCCGCTCCCGGCGAAAAGGGCACGGAGGTGACTTTCCTTCGCTCGCTCGAGAGCTTCCACAACGTCACCGAGTTCAAGTACGAAACGCTCGAGCGCCGCCTCCGCGAACTGGCCTTTCTCAACTCCGGCGCCAAGATCATCCTCACCGACGCTCGGCACGCCGACGTCAAGTCGGAGGAGATGTATTACGACGGTGGCGTCGCAGCGTTCGTAAAGTACATCGACAAGACGCGCACGCCACTTTTCAACGAGCCGATCCTGGTGCGCGGCGAAAAAGACGGCATCACCGTCGAAGTCGCCCTTTGGTGGAACACCAACTTCGACGAGCACACGCTCTGCTTCACCAACAACATCCCCCAGCGCGACGGCGGCACCCATCTCGCCGGCTTCCGCGCCGCACTGACGCGCATCATCAACAAATACTCCGACGAGCACGGCCTCGCAAAAAAGGAAAAGGTCACGATCTCTGGCGACGACAGCCGAGAAGGCCTTACCTGCGTGCTGTCGGTAAAAGTGCCGGACCCGAAGTTCTCGAGCCAAACAAAGGACAAGCTCGTTTCGTCGGAAGTGAAACCTGTCGTAGAATCCCTCGTCGGCGACATGCTTGCCGCCTGGTTCGAAGAACATCCGCGCGAAGCCAAGATCATCATCGCCAAGGTCGTCGAAGCAGCTGCAGCCCGTGAAGCGGCCCGCAAGGCCCGCGACCTCCGCCGTGGCAACAGCGCGCTCGACATCAACTCGCTGCCGGGCAAGCTCGCGCAATGCCAAGAGCGCGACCCGACTAAGACCGAACTCTTCATCGTCGAGGGCGACTCGGCCGGTGGCTCCGCCAAGCAGGGCCGCAATCGTGAGTTCCAGGCGGTCCTTCCCCTGCGCGGCAAGATCCTGAACGTCGAGCGCGCCCGCTTCGATCGCATGCTGTCGAGCCAGGAAATCGGCACGCTCATCATGGCGCTTGGCACTGGCATCGGCCGTGGCGAGGAAGGCAAGAGCCTCGTCGATCTGGGCAAGCTCCGGTACCACAAGATCATCATCATGACCGACGCCGACGTCGACGGCGCCCACATCCGCACGCTGCTGCTGACGTTCTTCTATCGCCAGATGCCCGAGCTGATCGCCAACGGTCATCTCTACATCGCCCAACCGCCGCTCTACAAAGTGTCGCGCGGCAAGAGCGAGCGCTATCTGAAGGACCAGCGTGCCCTCGAGGATTATCTGATCGACAGCGGCCTCGAAGACGCCGTGCTGACCCTCGGCACGCGTGACGGCACGCCAGGCGAAAAGCGCGCCGGCAATGATCTGCGCGAAATCGTCGAGCAGGCGCGCATCATCGGCAGCATCATCGATGGCCTCCATTCGAGGTACACCCGCATGGTGGTCGAACAGGCAGCCATCGGCGGCGCCTTCCACCCGGACCTGCATCTCTCTGCCGAAAAGGCCAACGAGGTTGCGGCCGTAGTTTGCCAGCACCTCGATCAAGTCTCCGAGGAAACCGAGCGCGGCTGGACCGGCCGCTACGGCAACGATGGCTTCCTCTTCAAGCGCGAAGTTCGCGGCGTCACCGAGGCGCATATCCTCGATCGCCAGCTTCTGCAGAGCCAGGAAGCGCGCCGTCTCAACGAACGCCACGGCCACCTCAACCAGATCTACGGCATCCCCGCGATGCTCCGCCGGAAGGATGTCGAAACCGACATCTTCGGACCGCGCACGCTGCTTGAAGCCGTCTACGAAGTCGGCCGCAAGGGCATCTCGATGCAGCGCTACAAAGGCCTCGGCGAGATGAATGCCGAGCAACTTTGGGAAACCACGCTCGACAAGGAGAGCCGCACGCTTCTCCAGGTGAAGCTTGGCGAAAGCATCGAAGCCGACGAGATCTTCTCGAAGTTGATGGGCGACGTCGTCGAACCTCGCCGCGAGTTCATCCAGGAAAACGCCCTCAACGCCAGCGTGGACGTTTGAGATCGATGCCTGAGGCGTCGTCAGGGTCCTCCAGTTTTTTGTCATGGCGGGACTTGTTCCCGCCATCCAACGCGGCACAATTGACGAAACTCTTTGCAGCGGCCGGTCCACTGCTGGCGTCGAACGACAGTTGCTGAACCATGGATGGCGGGAACAAGTCCCGCC
>JAPXTA010000059.1:0-28892 GCA_033812735.1 Hyphomicrobiaceae bacterium
CATGAGGTCGCCAGCCGTTGCCTGGGCTGCTTGCCAGAGGCCGTCATGCGCCGGGAGGTCGCCGTAGGCGGCGCCGAGTTCGACCAAGCGGCGGGCGAGCAAATCGAAGTGTTTGGCTTCCTCGAGTCCGACTTGCACCCAATTGTCGAAGAACGGGCGGGGGACGTCGGCGTGGACGAAGCGGCCGACGAGATCCCACGTCATGTCGACGGCGCTCAGCTCGATATGGCAGAGCGAGTGGAGCATCGCGATGCGGCCCTTGAGGCCGCCGGTGGTGCGGCGCGGCATGAAGCGCGGGGCGAGCAACTCGGGTTTCGGCGGGCGGCCCGGACGGTCCGGCATATGTTCGGCGGTGGAGCGATGGCCGAGTGGCAGTTCGCCCGCGTACCATGCCTTGGCCGTGCGGCGGGCGAGTTGGACTTTTTCCGCCAGGTCCGGCGTCGCGACGATGGCTCGCGCGGCGCCTGCGAGCGAGCGAAGCTGCTGCTGCTCGCCCGGCTCCTGCCCGGCCACGGTCATGTCGCCCGGCCAGTCGTCGGTCTGGCTTTCGCCGCTCATTACAGCGCCTTGGCCGCTTCGAGGACTTCGGCGGCGTGGCCCGGCACTTTCACCTTGCGCCAGACCTTCGCCACCTTGCCGGCCTTGTCGATCAAGAAGGTCGAGCGTTCGACGCCCATGTACTTGCGGCCGTACATCGACTTCTCGACCCAGACGCCGTAGGCCTCGAGTGTTTTCTTGTCCTCGTCGGCGGCGAGGCGGACGGTGAGATCATATTTGTTCCGGAATTTCACTTTCGATTTTACGGGGTCGGGCGAAATACCGACCACGGCAACGCCCGCTTTGTCGAATTGCGGCTTCAAGGCGCTGAAATCCTTGGCTTCCGCCGTGCAGCCGGAGGTGTCGTCCTTGGGATAAAAATAGACGACCACCGGCTTGCCTTTGAGCTTCGACAGCTTGACGGGCTGACCGTCATCGCCGGGAAGCTCGAAATCGATCGCTTTGTCGCCTGCGTCGAGCATAACGCCGCCTTCCTTTGGACTCTTTTAGGCTTCCAGTGTCGAACTGTGGATTGGTCGCATTTTCCACGACGAACCAGTATCTGCTTCGTCGGAAAATGCTCCAGTGTCAAAGCATTGCATGATGGCCGTGGCAACGGTGATTGTTGTTCGGCTACCAGCAGATTGTGCATTGGGGGTGCACGCGACAGGTGGCGTCCGAGACGACAGATCCGCAGACTTCACGCCGGCAGGGGGCTGCTCCTGGCGGTGCGTCGGCGCGCGCCGCCACGGTGAGGACGACTGCGACACCGCGCCGTCGCGAACGGTCGATGGGCTTCGGCGGCGGATTTCTTTCGCTCGCGCTGAAGGTCAGCGGTCTCGCGTTTTTCCTCGCCGCGGTTTGTCTCGGGCTTGTCTATGTCCGGCTTCAGCACGGCGACATCTCTCTCAACTTTGCGCGCGATATCGTCGCGTCGGCGGTCGCAAACGAACTCGGCGGGAGAAGCGTCAGTGTCGACGATCTCGCCTTGAGCCAGCCGGAAGGCGGCGGCCTATCACTGATCATGCGGAACGTAACCGTGCGCGACCTCGATGGCGCGCCGATCGCGTCGATGCCGCAGGCGGCGGTTGCGATCAGCCGGTCGGCGCTGATGAAAGGGCGCGTGGCGGTCAGGCGTGTCGATCTTGTCGCGCCCCGCTTGCAGGTTTTCTATTCCGAAACGGGCGCGCTGTCGCTGCGGTTCGCGCGGGCGGGCGAGACGCCCATGGCGGGCGACCAGACGCGAAGTTCGCGCGGGGCGTCCGATGCGGTTCAAGCGGACGCGGCGCAGACAGAACAGCAAGGTACCGCTGCCGCCAACAAACCTGCGGCGACCGGACCGGCGGTGGAGCCGCGCAGTCTGGATCTCATGCGGGTTCTTGCTGATGTGTCGGCGCGGGCGCGGCGGCGGGAGGATACGAGTTCGTATCTGCGGTTCGTCGGGCTGAAGAATGCCGTCGTGGTAGTCGACAATGGGCAACGCAAGAGCGTCTGGAACGTTTCGGCGGGTAATATCGATCTCGATCACAAGGCGAGCCGGAGCCGGATCAGCGGTAGCGCGACGGTCGAGTCGCTGACGGGTCCTTGGACGGCGCGGTTCACTAGCGACGAAGTCGAAAATTCCGAGCTGCTGCAGATGACCGTGTCGGTCGATGGTCTCAATCCGCGCGGGCTTGGACGGATGATCCCGTCGTGGTCGGGGCTTGAGGGTTTCGATGTGCCGCTCGGTGCGGAAGCGGAGCTTGAACTGCCGATCAAAGGCGGCATCAAGTCTGCGGCCGTGAAGCTCGATATCGGGCGGGGCCGCGCGCAACTCGGCGGGCCGATGTCGCCCTTCATGGGGATCGACGGGGGCGTGATCGAAGGCAAGTTCGCCGGTGAGAGCGGGCGACTGGATCTGACGCGGGCGGATCTGAACTGGGCCGGCGGCCGCGTGGCAATGACCGGTGCCGCGGTGCGCAAGACCACCGAGGGCGGGGCGACGTATTGGCCGTTCGAAGTTGGCACGGCGTCGGGCGTCTTTATCGACACGCAATCAAAGGCCGAAGCGAAGATCGAGCGGCTGCTCATTCGGGGAACGGCGGTGCCGCTCGATGCGCGAGTCGTGGTCGATGCGTTGCAGTTGCGCGCGGCTGGCGCTGAAATTTCCATGACCGGCGATCTCAGCACGGCCGCAGGGGTGCCGCGGGTTCTGATCGATGGACGGATCGCGCCGATGTCGGCTGCGGCGCTCCATGCGATCTGGCCGGAGGCGATTGCGCCGAGTATCCGCAAGTGGATGCGCGATCATCTGCGCAAAGGACAGACGCCGGGCGGGACGTTCCGTGTCGTGAGCCAGGGCGGACCGACTGCGCTCGATCCGATGGCGCCCGTCGAAATGCGCACCAGCATGACGCTCGAGGCGACGGGTGTCGAACTCTCGCTCATTGCCAGCATGCCGCCGCTCGAGCTTCCGCGTGCGCTCGTGCGCATCGAGGGCGGCGCGGCGGAGATCACGGCCGGCGATGCGAGCATTCTCGGCACGGAAAACCGCCGCGTGTCGTTCAAGGGCGTCCGGCTGACGGCGGTCGAGACGGCGCCTGGCGATCAGCCGACGGCGGAGGTTGCTTTCCGCGTGCAAGGCTCGCTCGGCGCGGTCGCGGAGCTCGCCGACCGGGATGGGCTTGAGTTGTTCCGCTCTGCCGGTATCTCGCTTCCGGCGCTCGACGGCAAGATCGATGGGGCGATCAAGCTGACGATGCCGCTAGGCGACAACGTGCAACTATCGGAAGTGCGCAACGAGGGGAAAATCAGGATTACCGATGTGCGCGCCAAGGGTGCGATCGCAAACCTCGATATCAACGGCGGCACGTTCAACATCGACCTCAATGATCGCGCGATCGACGTCAAGGGTGAGGTGTTGGCCAAGGGCGTGCCGGCGCGGATGAGCTGGCAGTATCTGACGAATCTTGCGGCGGAGCGGCAGCCGCCGTTCCGGCTGACGATGAATCTGGACAGCGCCGATCGCAATCAGCTCGGTCTCGATGTGGCCGATGTCGTGCAGGGAGAGACGCCGGTCGAGGTGACGGTACAGCGCGAAGCGCAGGGAAATCTCGCGACGAAGGTGCGCATCGACCTGACGAAGGCCGAGGTGATGATCGAGGCGATTGCCTGGAAGAAGGCGCCAGGGCGTGCCGCAACTTTTCAATTCGACGCCGCGAAGGGTCCTGGCACGGGTGCTGCGGCGCGGCTCGAATTGCAGAACGTCAAGTTCGTCGGCGACGATGTGGCGATCGAAGGTTGGATGGCGATTGGGCCGGACAACAAGCTCAGGGAAATGGCGTTTCCGAATTTCACCGTCAACGTGGTCACGCGGCTCGATGTTCAAGGCAAGCGGCGGATGCCCGACAACGTTTGGGACATTACCGCCAAGGGCAAGACGTTCGACGGCAAGGACGTTTTCCGTGGCTTGTTCGATCTCGGGCAGATGTCGGAAAAGATCGTCGTCAAGGACAAGGCGGGGCTCGAACTCGACGCGGATATCGAGACCGTCATCGGGTTCTCGGACACGACGCTGCGAAACGTGAAAATCAAAGCGTCGAAGCGCGACGACAAGCTGACGGCGCTAAAAGCGACCGGCGTTCTCGAGGGCAACAAGCCGTTCGCCGCGGAGCTGGCGATGACACCGCAGGGCCGGCAGTTGCGTGCCGAGTCGCTCGACGCCGGGCAGACCTTCAAGCTGGTCGGGTTCTATCCGAATGCGATCGGCGGCAAGATGCAGCTGCAGGTCAATCTCGACGCCAAGGGCGTGAACGAGAAGAGCGGCGTGCTGTGGGCTTGGAACTTCGCGGTGCTCGGCGATCCCGTGGTGAGCGAGGTTTTGCAAAGCGCGGAGGTGTCGCCTGGATCGCAGCCGAAGCGGACGGTCGTTCGTTCGCAATTCGACTTCGACCAGATGTCGGTTCCGTTCGATATCGGGTCTGGCCAGTTCGTCATGAACAACGCGTCGATCCGCGGTCCGCTGATCGGTGCAAGCTGGCGCGGCAAAGTCGACTTCCGCTCGCGGCTGCTGCAGGTCGGCGGAACCTATGTGCCGGCAGCGGGTCTCAATTCGGCGCTCGGCAGTATTCTCGGCCCGCTGACCGGCGGCGCACAGGGCGACGGGCTGCTCGGCATCACATTCGCGGTGCAGGGCCCGATCGCGGGGCCGCAGGTCATCGTCAATCCGTTCTCGATCGTTGCGCCGGGCATATTCCGCGAGATCTTCCAGATGACGCCGGAGAACTACAAAGTTAGCCCGCGGCAGGAGACACCTCAGGCCGGCCCGCGTGCGCGTCAGGAGCAACCGGCGGTTCGCTCGCAAGGGACAGCGTCACGGAAGACGACGCAGCCGGCCGCCGTTACGCCGCCGCAACAGGCACCGGGCTGGTCGAGCGAGATCAGGAAGCCGGGAACGTCGCCGTAGCCTGGAGCGCGCTCACACGAAGTGGCGAACTTCGCGCTGGCGCTTGGTGTAGTAGCCGAATTCCTGAGTACTGACGGCAATATCTTCGCGGATCGGGAAAACGCGTCCGAATTCGAGGCGGATCCAACATAGGCCGTCTGCATCACGACGCTGCTTCAGCCGCCAACCGGTCTCGCAACGATGGGCGATGTGGAGCATGCGGGCTTCGCGGGTGGGGAATTTGCGGATGCGGGTGCGGTCGCTCCGCCGCAGTGGGGGCGCCAAATTGCGCAATGGCGCAAGAAAGGCAGCAGGGTTCACGGCCGTCTCCGGGGTGGCGAGCCTAAGAGCGAACGAGCCTGCCCTCTGGTCCGCGATCGTCCTACCGTAGACGGCAGACATTAAAGGCGGGTAAACGCGTGTCTCAAAACGGGACGAGAAGCCGGCCGGGACGAAACGAGCTTGGACCAAACGAGAGCGGCGCTAGTGGGCGCGGGTGCGCTGCGAGCGGCGGACGGTGGTGACCCAACTTGATACCGCGGTATCGTTGGCCGCGAGTTGCGGGCGTGCCGCGCGGCGGAGTGCTTGCTGGCGTGCCGCCGCCGCGTCGAGATAACTTACCATGACCGGCTTTACGGGAACGACCGGCGCGCCGGTTTCCTTTGCCACCTGCTCGGGCCCGACAGTGCCGTAGAACGGCATCAATTTCTTGCCGCCCGACTTCGCGTCGGCTTTGGCGAGTTGCTGGCCGAAACTCGCTGCCAGCTTTTCATTGGGAACGAAGCCTTTGGGCGACGTCATGTGGACAACGCGATAGCCGCGTGATTTCAGCTCTGCGAGAATGCCGGGCAACGCGCGGGCGGTCACGGCCTTGTTGTCGTGGAACAGCATGATGCCGCCCTTGCGGGACTCGACCTTGGCGATGGTCTCGCTGGTCAAGCGCTCGACGCTATTGATGAAGCTGTCGTTCGAGACGACGTCGACGGTGAAGGTCGCGACATTGCGGTTCTGGAGATGCGAGAGCATGCCGGCGCTATCGCTCAGACCGGGGAAGCGGAAGAAGGGCGCGATGGGCTGGCCGGCTGCTGCGGCGACGGCTGCGAAGCCCTTCTCGATCTCGGCGACAGAATTCTCGATGCGTTGCGAGCGGAGATTGAGCGGGTGCGACCACGTGTGGGTGCCGAGGGTGTGGCCCCGTGCGAGAACGGTGCGGACCATTTCTGGATAGGCGATCGCCATGCGGCCGACGGAGAAGAACGTCGCCTTGGTGCAGTACCGGTCCAGGGTATCGAGGATCGACTTGGTGATCCACGGCAAGGGGCCATCGTCGAAGGTGAGGACGACTTCTTTGGGCTGTAGGAGTTCGGTCTGGCGCTGATATTTGGTGATGCTGCCGTAGAGGGGGCCGGTGGTGGCGTCGATGTCGACGATGCGGGATACGCCGAGACCATTGCCCGGCGCGCAGTCAGCGAGCGCGGGCGACGTGGATAGGCAGGCGAGCGCCAAGGCGCCCAGCAGCAGACCAAACGGTTGGCGAGACATTGCGAAATCGATCCTCAAGCGAGGCCACTATTGTCGGCGACTCGGTCGAGGGCCACAAGGTGCCTGTGGCAGCGGCACATCGCCGTGTGTTGATCCGACAACAATCGGCCTGGATCAATCGCGGCGGAAGACCGAATTCCGCCAGTCGTCTTCCGGACGGGGCCTCGGCGTTCGCGGCAAGACCGGTGGGAGTTGATCGGCGCC
The DNA here is from genome assembly GCA_033812735.1 of Hyphomicrobiaceae bacterium. Taxonomy (GTDB): domain Bacteria; phylum Pseudomonadota; class Alphaproteobacteria; order Rhizobiales; family Hyphomicrobiaceae; genus JABFRJ01. The sequence goes on from JAPXTA010000059.1 coordinate 6,707, forward strand.
GACGGCGGCCGGCAGAGGGGGCGGTGTCGCGCCGGGAAGTGGCGCCAGCCCGGGCGGGGGCGCCATTGGCGACGTTTGACCGGGAAGGCCTGCTGCGGGGGCGCGCTGGACGGCGACAACACCACCGGGCATTGGGCCACCTGTTGCGGCAGCCGGTTGTTGCTGGCCGGGTTTCGGCGGCATCGGCCAAGTGACGGCGCGGTTCGCCAAGGGATTGGCCGCATGGGCGACGCGCTTCTTGTCGAAATGGCGCTGGGCCATGACGTCGAACTCGGCAACCGTGGTGGACGCGGCCGTCGGCTTCATGTGCACGATGCGATAGCCTTTGGCCTTCAGCGACCGGAGGATCATCGGCATGGCTGCGGCGGTGGACGGCTGGATGTCGTGGAAGAGCAGGATGCCCTTCTTCTGATAGGCCAGCTGGCTCATGATCTGATCGTGGACCGCTTGCGGGTCGTGCTTGTTGCGGTAGTCGAGGCCGTCGACTTCGATCGAGAAGATGCCGATGTTGCGCGTGCCCATGTAACCGAGCATCGCCTTGGTGTCGGCGAGGAATGGGAACCGGAAGAACGGTGCGATCGGCTGGCCGGCGGCGAGGGTCACGGCGGAGAAGCCGAGTTCTATTTCCTGGCGGGCTGCCATCGGAGTCATCTTGCGCAGGTTGGCGTGGCTCCACGTATGTGTGCCGACGGAGTGGCCCTTGCGCACGATCTGGCGGACCATGTCGGGATCGGCGGCGGCCTGGCTGCCGACCATGAAGAAGGTGGCTTTGGTGCAGTGCTGCTCTAGCGCGTTGACGACCGCTTGCGTGTGCACGCGGAGCGGGCCGTCGTCGAAGGTGAGGATGACTTCGCCGTCCTGGAGGACGTTTATGTCCTTGTATTGCTGATGACCGAAGCGTGGGCCTGACCCGGTGTCGATTTCGAGTGTGCGCGACACGCCGATGGCGGTGCGGGGATCGCAGGCAGCGGCCTTGGCGGCGACGGCTGCGGGGGCGGCCGGCGGCGGCTGTTGTTGAGCGAGCGCTACGCCCGTTGCGATGAGCGACGCTGCAAGCGTGAGCGGGGCGAGCATGGGCGCCAAGGCGCGGCCGCCTGCTAGCGTTCTGGAGTTCGACCTAGGCATATCTCGTCCCCCGTACGGAGCCGGCACCGTCCGTGCCGCTTCCCGTGGTCGTGCCGGCCCCTGCAGCGGCGACGTCACTTGGCCACGCGCGATTCGACCGGTAAAGCTAGGCATGCGTATGGCGAATCGTGTCTGGCTCGTCAAACGCTGCCAACAATACGGGCGGCGTAAACGGAACGGGCGACGGCGTCATACGGTCATCGCCAGCAATCGGTTCGTCATGGAGCAGGCGTAGTGTCCTGGCTTCCGGCTGCGTTCTGGTGACACCTGTCTGCGCTGTTCGATGAAATAAACGCTAGGTATTTCAACGCGATCACCATGCCGTCTCCGACCGAACATCGTCCTGCCGGAGATGCCGACGCCGCTGGCGCGGGTGGGAAGACGACATTCGAAGGCGGTCTCGATCAGCGCGTTCCGGTTATCGCCGAGGCCATAGGGCGCGGCGACAAGGCGCAGCTGAAAATCCTCGCCGAGGATCTTGAGGCGCCCGATCTCGCCGACGTCATCGAGATGCTGGACGACGCAGACCGCGTTCAGTTCGTTCAATTGCTCGGCGCCGATTTCGACTACGATGCGCTGTCGGAACTCGACGAGACGACGCGGGACCAGCTGTCCGAGGCGTTGCCGAACGAGTTCATCGCCAAGGCGGTGGCCGAGCTCGAGACCGACGACGCGGCGTACCTGATCGAGGGGATGGAGGCCGAGGACCAGGAAGAGGTCCTTGCACAAATCTCCCGCAGCGAGCGCGCGGCGATCGAGCGCAACCTCGAATATCCGGAGGAGACGGCCGGCCGACTGATGCAGTCGGATTTCGTCGCCGTGCCGCCTTATTGGTCGGTCGGGCAAGTCATCGACCATATGCGTGAAGCGCAGGATCTACCGGAGAGCTTTTCCGACATCTTCGTGGTCGACGCGACGCATCATGTGGTCGGGTCGCTAGACCTGTCGCGGCTGCTCCGAACAAAGCGTCACGTCGAGATCCGCTCGATCATGGAGACGACGCGGCAAGTCGTGCTGGCGACGGCCGACCAGGAGGAGGTGGCGCGGCAGTTCGAGCGCTATGACCTGCGGTCGGCACCCGTGGTCGACGAGAACCAGCGGCTCGTCGGTGTCGTGACGGTCGACGACGTGGTCGAGGTTATCGAGCAAGAGGCGGACGAGGACATCAAACGGCTTGCCGGCGTCGGCGACGAGGAGCTGCGCGACAGCGTGAAGGCGATTGCGCCGCCGCGTTTCACTTGGCTCCTGGTCAATCTCTTCACCGCCGTTCTGGCGTCGACGGTGATCAAGTCGTTCGATGCGACGATCTCGCAAATGGTGTCGCTCGCGGTGCTGATGCCGATCGTCGCGTCGATGGGCGGGAACGCGGGGACGCAAACAATGACGGTCGCGGTGCGCGCGCTGGCTACTCAAGAGCTGACGCCGGCGGCGGTGCCACGGTTCGTGCTGCGCGAAGCCGCGGTTGCTGTGCTGAACGGGCTTGCCTTCGCCGTGATCATGGGGCTCGTCGCGTTCGTGTGGTTTGGGTCGAACATGCTCGGGCTGGTGATCGGGTCGGCGATGGTCATCAATATGCTGTCGGCGGCGTTGGCCGGGGTGTTCATTCCGCTGGTGCTCGACCGGTACGGTTTCGACCCGGCGGTGTCGTCTACGGTGTTCGTGACGACCGTGACGGATGTCGTCGGGTTTCTCGCGTTTCTCGGGCTCGCCACGCTCTGGCTGATGTGATCGCGGCGGGCGGTTGTGCGGTTCGCCCGGAACGGCATGCGGAAAGAAGCTGTGCCGCGCCATCGAGCCGGTAGGTTGGGTTAGGCCGCAGGCCGTAACCCAACATTGGTTTCGTCTTTTTCGCTTGGTGGTGTTGGGTTACGCGCTGCGCGCTAACCCAACGCTGAACCTACGTACTCCCGGCTAAGGCGCCTCTGGACACGCGCCAAGACGACAAGTCGCGTAGAACGTTACTTGGGCTGGGTGCCTTCTTTCGGGAGCGGGACTGGCAAGTCTTTGACCGATGGCTGCTTTTTTACGGCCGTGGGCGCTTTCTTGATCTCCGGTTTCGGCTTGGGGATTTCGATCGGGGTCGCCTTCTTCGACGGGGTCTTTTTGATCTCGGGTTTCGGCTTTGGGATCTCGATCGGTGTCGCCGCTTTCGACGGCGGCGTTTTCACTTCGGCGGAACGAACAGACGAAGCAAACGTCGCAGCCACGAGGCCGAAAGCTGCAACGAGTGACGCAAGTGATCTCGACGTAGCCATTGGGTGGTCCTCCAACGATGGTGGACCATTAATGCATACGTAGAGCCGTGCGCCGTTGACGGCGGTCAAATCAGCATCAGTTGGTGACGTCGATCTGCTTGGCTGCGGGCCAGCTGATGCGATGGCCGAATTCAAGGACGCGTTCCTCGTCGGGCTGCATGGTGAAGTCCCAGGCGAGGATGCCGCGCTGATCTTCGAGGTCCTTGCGGGTCGGCTGGACCTTCGAGGTGAACTCGACCTTCACTTCCTGATTGAGGCTGACCGGCTGCTGGTCGATGACGGTGACGGCGATCGGGCGCTGATGCAGCGACTTTACAGTGATACGGAAATTCTTCGCCTCGGTCTTGGTCGAGGAGATGATGCCGCCTTCGCTGCGCTTTTCGTCGGCGACAGCATATTTCACGCGGATATTGTCGTCCTGGCCGAAGCCGAGTTCGTGTTCCTCGCCGCCAGCGAGTTGCGGGAAGCGGCCGGTGCCGACAAACGTCGCGTCGCGGAAGAGCGAGACTTGGCCTGGAAGGATGGCGCTCGTGCGCGGCATGACAAGCTTGGCGTAGAGGTACGCCTTCTCGCCGCGCTTCGGCACGGTGCGGACGGTGAGGGTCGGCTCGAGATCGGACTGGTCGATCTGGACGCGCTTGGCTTCGCCCGTCGTGTCGACGGTGACGCGGCCCTGGATGCCGTAGATCGCCTGGAAGGCGTTGGCGTCGATGGTGGCGTTGATCGGCGCGGCTTCGACGCGCTTGGCGACGGCTTCGGCGGCGATCATCGGTGCTGGAGCGGACGCTGGCGGCGGTGGCGCGCCTGCCATCATGTTGTCGGCCATGCGGCCGTCGCGGCTGCGTGCGACCGGCTTGATTGGCTCGCGGACGTCGACCAGCATCGGTGGCAGTTCAGGGGCCTGCGATCCGGATGCGGGACGGGTGGTCGAGAGCGAGAGCGCGACGTTCGACCAGGACTCGCCGGTGCGCTGCTGGATGCTGGCGCGGCGGACCAATTGCGCTTTCGGGGCGACAGCCTTGGTGCCGGTCGAGAGGCGCACGTCGTAGAGCGGCGTCCAGGCAGCGTTCGGCACCTGATAGCGCACCAGCAGCTCGCCTTCGAGGGCGGCCCCGGCGGTGAGGTACACTTTCACTTCGGTGCGCTGCTCCTGCGCGGGAGCGAGCGGCTGCAGTTTCTTCTGCAGGTCGGTGATCTTGCGATCGACTTCGCGGATTTTCACCTGCGTATCGAGAATCAGTTTCTGAGCCGTTGCCGTGCGCTCGCCGATCAGCTGGACGAGGCTGCCCCAATCGGGTTGGGCGGGTGCGGCTTGGCCTGCGGGGACAGGCTTGCCGGGCAGTTCGGTGAGATTGTTGATGAGCCGCTTCTGCGTTTCTGCCGCTTCGATCGCGGCGTTGAGTAGGCTCTTCTCGTCGTTGAATTTTTCAATCTCTGCTTCGATCCGTTTGCGCTCGGCGGCGTTGGCTTCGACATCGGTGCGCTGGATGCCGAGGCGGCGGCTGTCGACGGAGCCGATGGCGAGGTTGCCGGTCGCTTTGCCTTCGACGCGGATCGAGCTCGGGATGGCGGTCGCGGGCAGATCATTGAGGATGATGGCGTGCTCGCCGGCTGCGAGCTTCACCTGCGTGATGCGGGTGACTTCGGCGCCCGCGGGAAACACAGTGACGGCATCGATCTTGGAGGTTGCGGCGATATCGGCGGCGAATGCTGAGGTGCTCGACATGAGGACGGTTGCCAGGGTTGCGAGGGAAGCGGCCATCGATGCCGCCAGGGGACCACGTGTCATGGGAATTGCCTCGGGAAATGCGCGTGAGGGTGGGGGCGTCTTGGAAACGGATCGGCGTTCGGCTCATCATCACGCTGAAAAAGTGGCGAATTTGCTACGAACGGGGGTGGCGGTGGTTCGCCGACCGGTTGCGGATCGTTGGGTTGGTGTTGTGCGTGTGCACTGGTAAGCTGCTGACTGCTCGATCTAATAATAGTTGTTCCAGGCTGTTGTTAGTCATGTTTCGAGTAAGAGGCCCCGCATGTCCCGCGTCAGGGTTGTTTCGTCTCGAACACGTTGGGCGATGGCGTTGGGGGCGGTCGCGTTGGCGTGTCCCGCCGTTGCGATGTGGACGGCGGCGGCCGAGGCCCAACAGTGGCCGCGCTGGCCCAGCGAGTATGCCGCGCCGGCCCCACGCCTGCAGCCCCCGGCGGTCCGCCGTACCCCAACCGTATCGCAACCGTTGCTGCTGCCGGTCTCGTCAGCGCCAATCGAACCTCTGCTTGCGGTCGTATCGATCAACCGTCAGACGGTCGCGATCTACGATGGCACCCTCAAGGTCGCTGAGGCGCCGATTTCGAGTGGTCAGCCTGGGCACAAGACGCCGACCGGCGTGTTCAGCGTCTTGCAGAAGGCGCGCTACCACGAAAGCAATATCTATTCCGGCGCGCCAATGCCGTTCATGCAACGCCTGACATGGTCGGGCATCGCCCTGCATGCCGGACAACTGCCGGGCTATCCGGCGTCACATGGATGCATCCGCTTGCCGCATCAGTTCGCCGAGCGGCTGTTCGGATTGACGCGGGTTGGGGCGCGGGTGGTCGTTGCCCATGATCCGGTCGTGCCGGCTGCCATCGCGCACGAGCGGTTGCCGGTCCCGAAGTTCACGGAGATCGACGAGCCGCCTGCGAAGACTGTGACATCGGCGCTGTCGCCTGTGTCGACGGCCATCGTTGGCAGTGCGCAAGCTGCGCCATTGTCGTCGACGCTGCTCTCACCGAAGAAGGCAGCCGAGTTTGAAAAGCGGCGCGCGGCGAAGGCGGTCGCCGAATTGCAGATGGCGACTAAATCGGCGTTGCAGGCGTCGGTCGCTGCATCGGCGGCGGCGGAAGACGCCAAGATGGCGATCCGCGCAACCGAGATAGCCCTCGACGAGCAGCGCCGCCTTTTGCGCCGGGCGCAGGACATGGTGATGGCGGCGCAGGGCGATGAAGATCGCGTGCAGGGTTGGGCTTCGCTGGCCGTTGCAGAAGAAGACCTCGGCGATGCGATGAGGGCTATCGACGCGGCACGACGGGCGGAGGCGAAGGCAAGCGATCAAGCGCTTGCTGTCGCGGTTGCCGCTCGCCGCGCGGAGGATGCCGCGATTGCGGCGGAGGAGCAGGCGCGGGTCGCCGCCAAGGGGACCGATCCGCTGACGGTGTTCGTATCCCGCAAGGAGAATCGTGCGTTCTTGCGGCAGGGGCTTCAGCCGCTGATGGAAGGCGAAGTAACAATCGAGGACATGACGGCGCCGATCGGTACGCACGTGTTCACCGCGGTGGATGCGGATGACAGCGGTGCGGCGCTGACGTGGACTGTCGTGACGGTGCCGGATACGGGGCAGCCGGACATCGCGCCGGCGGCGGCACTCGGCCGGGTGACGTTCGCGCCGAAGCTCGCGGACGAGATCGCGCGGCGTGCTTGGCCCGGGGTGACGATCATCGTGTCAGATCACGGCCTTTCGAGCGAGACCGGCAAGGGCACTGACTTCGTGGTGCTGACGCGGTAAGGGCCGCCCTGAACTTCGTAAGGTCCAAGCTTTCGTCAGACCCTGTGTTCGCCGTTCAACCGCCGGCGATGGGCGGGAGGATGTGGACCTCGCTGTCCGGTTCGATCGGTTGCAGCAAGGCGTCCTGGTAGATCTGGCCGTCGATCGCGACGGCTACCCCCTGCTCGATGTACGGCGCAAGTTCGGGGAAGCGGTCGCTCAGGGCCGTGAGCAAGCGGCGGACGCTGGGCGCATCGATGTCGAGGCTGGTGACGCCTCCGGTATGGTCCCTGAGCGGGCCGATCAATGTCACATGCGCCATGGGCGGAAATCTCGTTTCAAGCCTGCCCTGCGGCAGAGTCGCGGTCCGGGTGATGTGCATTGTGCGGTTCGGCTGAGGCGTAAGCAAGCGACAGCGCGGTAACGCTGGTTGCAGGCGCATCGCCGGGTTGCTTGAGATTTTCTCAGGCGCCTTTGAACCTCGCGGCGGCTTGCGGCGTCAGACGAGCAGAACGTCCTCTCGTCCTTCCCAACAAGCGAGTTCCGTCATGCTCCCCCGTTCATCCCGCCGGATTACAACCGCCGCCGCCGCCATCGCGGCCGGCTTTGCTTTCACGGTATTTGCGCCGGTTGCGGCGCCTGCCGGTCTTGGTCTGATTGCTGCCGCGCAGGCGCAAGAGCCGAGCCAGTTCAAGTCGATCCTCTCCAACTACGGTTCGTTCCAGGCGCACGCTAAGTATGGCGAGGTCTGGGTACCCGCGCGGACGACGGTTCCCGAGGGGTGGCATCCCTACCCGCCGTGCCACTGGGTCCACACGAAAGATCTCGGCTGGTACTTCAACGACAAGACCGAATGGGGCCGCATCGTCCATCACTACGGCCGCTTCGCGCACGACAAGGACCTCGGCTGGGTTTGGGTTCGTGGCGAGGAATTTTCGCCGGGCTGGGTCGTGTGGCGCGCGTCCGAGACGCACGTCGGCTGGGCACCGATGCCGCCCGAGCAGGACATCAAAGAGATCTCGGCGACCGAGTTCAACAACGACAAGCACTGGATCTTCGTCGACGCCAAGAAGCTATCGAGTTCGTGCGAGGGCGGTGCGACCATCGTGTCCAATCCGCCGGCGCAAATCTTCACCGAGACGAAGCTCGTCACCGAGATCCGCTTCGTGAAGGGGATCGCGATCTTCGTGCTGCCGCCGCCGCTGGTGATCAACATCGTCGACATCGACATCAACGTGTTTGCGCCGTGGAATCCGTGCTTTTTCGGTGCCTGGTTCTGGAACTGGAACATGTTGATCAACAACGTGGTGATCAACATCAACCTGCCGCCGCAGCAGTGCCCGCTGGCGCAGCCGGTGCAGAAGCAGATCATTCCGATCAAGTCGACGCCGCCGCCCGCGCCGGGCCAATCGCCGAAGCCGGACAAGCGCGCCGAGTTGCCGCCGGCGGTCAAGCCGCCGGTATTGATCGATCCGCCGCGCATCGTGACGCCGCCGTCACGGCCGATCGATCCGGGTTTCACGCGGCCGGAGCGGACTCCGCCAGTCGTCGTGGTCCCGGAGCCGCGCGAGCCGAAGCGCCCGATCGTCACGTTGCCCGATCCGCCGCGGTTCCCGCCGATCGTGATCAAGCCGCGCGATCCGAAGCCTGACAAGCCCGAGGCGTTGAAGCCGCCGCGCAAGCCGGACTTCGAGAAGCCGCAGGGACAAACGCGTCCGGTGCCGATCAAGCTCGGCGACATAACGGTGAAGCGTCCGGTGCCGAAGCTGGTGCGTGACGGCAATTCGATCCGCGTGTCGCCGCACTTGTCGCAAGGCCGCGTGAAGGACATCAGGCCGCGCAATGCCGATGTGAGGCAGGTGCAGGGCCGCCAGATGGTGCGGTAATGCCGACGGCGAGAAGGACACCGGCGTGCTTCCATGCGCGCCGGTGATCGATATTTTGGGGGGAGCGGCAAGCCGGAACGGCAAAGGGGCAACTAGTCCCCTGCTGATTGCGCGTCGAGCGGCCATGGCGCTTGCTGCCACGGAGTTGCCTCAATACCTTTTGCATCCTGATTCTCGGCGTCCGCGCCGTCGCTATGGCCCTCGGGGGGATACCAATGCGCTTGCCGAAACTGTCGCTGCTGCCGGTGGCCGTCGCCCTCCCGTTGTTGGGGACGTCCCCCATCGAGGCGCAGGCGCAGAGTGCCTGGTCGGGTGGCGCGCCGGTTTATGACAGCGATGTCCAGCGGGCGGCGGCGGCGGCAGAGGCGGCCAAGGAAGAGCGCCGCAAGAGCTACGGGCCGACGGTCTATCCAAAGTTCATGGACGGCGGGGACAAGCCCGACATCAAGCCGACCGAGCCGCCGATCGTGTTTTTCGATCAGAACGAGGAGCCAGGCTCGATCATCGTCGATACGCAGAACAAGAAGCTCTACTACGTGCTGCCGGACAAGAAGGCCTATGCCTATCCGATCTCGGTCGGGCGCGATGGGTTCACTTGGTCGGGGACCGAGCGGATCAGCCGCATCGCAGCGTGGCCATCGTGGACGCCGCCGCCGGAAATGCATAAGCGCGTGCCCGGTTTGCCGATCACGGTATCGGGCGGATTGAAGAATCCGCAGGGTGCCCGCGCACTCTATCTCGGCAACACGATCTATCGGATTCACGGCACGAACAACGATCGCACGGTCGGCCGGGCGAATTCGTCGGGCTGTTTCCGCCTCATGAACGAGCACGTCGTGCATCTCGCCGGTATTGCGAAAGTCGGCACCAAGGTGAAGGTGCTGCAGGCTTACAACGGCGGCGTCAGCGAGAGCGCGCCCTTGACGTCGATCTTCGGCCTGTTTGGCGGTGGCGGCGACGATGCGCCGAAACCGGCCGCGCCCGTCAAGGGAAAGAAGCCGGTGAAGGCGGCGGCGAAGAAGGGCGTTTGAGGTTTGGACCTCGCGTCGAGTTTATCCATGAAGCGGCCCGCGTGATCGGCGCGCCGTTGAAACAGCTGATAGCGCACCATACCTGCGGCGGAGTGGTTCACCTCGCCGTTGCGGTTTCGTCATGAAACGGAAGCGGTCCTTGCGGCGTTTCCTTTGCCATGCGCACACGACTGATCATCAATCGCCGGGCCGGCACGGCGCTCCGCATGGATGCGGATGACATGAAGCGCCGCGCGGAAGCGGCATTCTCGGCTGCGGGCGCGGCGGTCGATGTGCGTATCGTCGGGCCGGAGGATGTCGGGGCTGAGCTTCGCAGCGCGCTCGCGCGGGACGTGCCGATCATTGTCGGTGGCGGTGACGGGACCGTGCGATCGGCCGCAACGAAGCTCATTTCGACTCCGGTTCCGCTCGGTGTGCTCCCGCTCGGCACCATGAACCTGCTCGCGCGCGATCTCGGTATCCCGCTCGATTTCGACGAGGCCTTGCAGACACTGGCGCGTGCGGATGTCGCCCGCATGGATGCGGCGAGCGTCAATGGTGACATCTATCTGTGCAACTCGCTGATGGGATTGCCCGCGGTGTTCTCGTCCGAGCGCGAGACGTTGCGCGGGACCGGGTTTATCGACGGGTTACGCCACTCGTTCAGCCTTGCCCGGCGTATCGCATCGCTGCGAAACCGGGTGGCGCTTCAGCTCGACGACGGTGTGCAGCTGAAGAAGATGCGCGTCATGGCGGCCTCGATCTCGAACAATCCGTATTGCGGTTCGGACGCCGTTGGGCTCAGGCGCCCGAAGCTCGATACCGGTACTCTCGGAATCTACGCCTCGCGGCACCGGACCGGCTTTTCCGCCGCGTACGCGCTCGTCCGCGCCTATTTCAGGACGTGGCGGGACGATGCCTATGTCAGCGAACATTTCAGCACGCGTCTACAGATCAATTCGCGGCGATCGCGCATATTGCTGTCGAACGACGGCGAGACGCGCTACTACGACACGCCGCTCGTCTATCGGTCGCATCCGCGAGCACTTACGGTGATGGTGCCGGCGTTGGAAGAACAAGTCAGGCAGGAGTTGACGGTTGTCGAAGCAGAAGCTGCAAAAACCGCTCGATGATGCCCGGTGGCTGATCGCCAGCCGTAGCGCCGAACTCACGTTGATCGCTTTCGCCGCTACTTGTCTTGGCGCGGCAGCGTTGTCGCTACTTGGCAGTGCCGCCGTCGCAGGACATTGGCGCGCCTTCGACGAGTGGATGGTGCTTGCCTTCCGGTCGGCGGCCGATCCCGGCGTGCCGATCGGCTCGCGGGCGACGCTCATCGCGGTCAGGGACATCACGGCGCTCGGCGGCACGCTGCCGCTGATCCTGCTCGTTGCAATTGTCGCAATCTATCTACTGCTCAACGGGCACCGGCGCACGGCATTCACGGTCGTCGCGTCGTCGCTGCTCGGCGTCATCGTCTCGCAGCTGATCAAGGCACTGATCGATCGCGGCCGGCCGGATATCGTGCCGCAGCTGGTCAACGAGGTGTCGGGAAGCTTCCCGTCAGGGCATGCGATGATGTCGGCGATCATCTATCTCACGCTCGGCACGATGATCGCGCGCCTCGAAGACGACCGAACCGTCCGCATTTTCATCATGGGCACTGCAATCGCGCTGCCGGTCGCGATCGGGCTCAGCCGCGTTTATCTCGGCGTGCATTGGCCGACGGACGTGCTCGGCGGGTGGTGTCTCGGTGCGCTCTGGGTGCTGGCGGTTTCGCGGCTGTTGGATCGGGTGGTGCAGGGGCGGGCGAGCCGCGGGTGATTTTCATCCTGCGGCGTTCTTCTTCGCCAGCCAGCCGTCGATCGCTTCGATGAGGCCATCGATGGGGCGGAAGCCTTGGGTGACGAGCGCATAGCCGTTAGCGTCGCTGCCGACGGCGAGGCACGGGAAGCCTTCGACGCCCATCTCCTTCGAGGTCAGGAAGTCCTTGAAGGTTTCGTTGCGAATGTCGGCCGAGAGGAACTTCTCACGAAAGGCCTCACCGTCCAGACCGGCTTCAGCGGCGACTTTGACGATCTCATCGGTATCAGTGATGTCTCGGTTCTGGCCGTAGAAGGCATGCGAGAGCCGGCCCTTGAACGGGAGTGCTTGGTCCGGCGCCATGTTACGGACGGTGACGACGGCGCGGCAGGCGGGCTCGGTGTCGTAGGTGAAGCTTTCACGGTCGAAGAACGAAAAGTCGAACGGCTGGCCGGAGGCTTCGCCCACGCGGGTCCAGGCGCTCTTGATGTACTCGCGGTCCTCGGCCCGCATCGGCCGGGTGTTGCCGGCGCGAAGTCCACCCATGATCAAGCGGACGGGGATGCGGCCTTCGAAATGCTTGGCAATCTGCTCGATGACAGGGGCGAAGCCGTAGCACCATGAACACATGGGGTCGGCGATGTAGAGGAATTGGCGGTCTGATGTGGGCTCGGACATGAGACGGCTCCAGGTCGTGGAGCGCGTCTAAGTGGCGGTGTGACGCGCGGTGGACTTATCGCCCGCGCTGGCCGTCGGCGGCAAGCGCCATCCGCTGCATGCGCATGCCGTGGACGGTCATCCAGATGCCGAGGATGCCGACGACGACGTTCAAGACGTTGACGACGGTGTCGAGGGTCTTCCAGCTGAAGCGGGTGCGGGTCTGGGAAGGCGTCGCATCGAGACTACGGCGCGCGGTCGAGGATGTGGCCGGGGGCTGGGCCATCGAGGGGGCCGAAGACGACGTGACGATGCGGGTGCGCGGCTGTTGCTCGAACAGGTGGCGCTGGCTGGCGAAACCGAACGCCATCAAGGCGACCACGAGACCCATGAAAACCCAGACGACTTTACTCATGTGAACCCCAAAGCGGCAGCGAAGTGCGATGGGGGACTCTTGTGCTGGAAGCCCATGGCGGAAGGACGACGGAAGGGTGAACAGAAAATGACCGTGCGTCGCTCCCCCGCCGGCATTGGCAAGGCGACCTGCAATCGCTATTTGTGACCATGCAGGGCTGCGGGGTGCGTCGTCGCACATGACCCGGGGACCTATAAAGACCGCTAGGGAGCTGTCCCTGGCCGGGTCCGTGGACCCGGACACACGGCGCCCACCTTACATTTGTAGGGGCCACGCGGGATCAACCGCGGCACGGCCTTCGCGGCTCTGCATTTTCCAGCTCACGCGGCTGTTCGCGCCGTTCGGCGCTGCCGCTCCGCATGGGCGCGGAGTGCCGCGGCGGCCGCTCGGCCGCTTGCTCGCTTCGCTCGCAGCTGCGGAGCAGACGGCATGGACCACCCCGACATCGTTGCCGAGAAGACTGCGCTTCGGGCGCGGATGAAGGCCGTTCGGGCTGGAATTTCCGTGGCGGAGCAGCAGGCTGCGGCGGCAGCGCTCGCAGAGCGGGGGCTTGCCGGTGTTCCGGGCGTCGGGCCGGGTGCGGTCGTTTCGGGCTTCCTGTCGATCGACAGCGAGATCAACCCGGGGCCGCTGATGGCGCGACTCCGGCGCATGGGGCACCCGCTTTGCCTGCCGGTGATTGCCGCGAAGGCTCAGCCGTTGATTTTCCGGGCTTTCAGTCCAGGCGATGCGCTCAAGACGGTGCAATGGGGTATCCGCGAGCCGACCGACGACAAGCCGGAGCTGCTGCCCGATATCGTGCTGACGGCGGGGCTGGCGTTCGACCCGGCTGGGCATCGGCTGGGTTTCGGCGGCGGTTATTATGATCGGACGCTGCGAAAGCTCCGGTCGATCAAGCCTGTCATCGCGATCGGGCTCGCCTACGACGTACAGTGCATCGACGCGGTTCCTCATCTCGACTATGACGAGCGCCTGGATTGGGTTTTGACGCCTTCCGGTCCCATTCGCTGCGGTTGATCCAGTCGCAGCGGCATGGCATCCGGCGGCGTCTGGATGGTCTCATGCGCTTCTTGTTTCTCGGTGATGTCGTTGGCGCGAGCGGCCGGAAGGTCGTTTTGGAGCGGCTGCCGGCGTTGCGAGACACCTACAAGCTCGATTTTGTGGTCGTGAATGGCGAGAACGCGGCCGGCGGTTTCGGGATCACCGAGAAGATCTGCAATGATCTGATCGACGCGGGCGCGGATTGCGTCACGCTCGGCAATCACTCGTTCGATCAGAAGGAAGCGCTGGTGTTCATCGAGCGCCAGCCGAAGCTCGTTCGGCCGTTGAACTTTCCGCAGGGCACTCCCGGGCGCGGCTCTGGTCTCTACCGCGCCAAGAACGGGGCCGATGTCCTCGTCATCAACGCGCTCGGCCGCGTGTTCATGACCGAACTCGATTGTCCGTTCAGGGCGATCGACGCCGCCGTGATGGCCTGCCAGCTCAAGAAGTCTTGCGACGTTGCGTTCGTCGATTTCCATGCGGAGGCGACGAGCGAGAAGCAGGCGATGGCGTATTTCCTCGACGGCCGGGTATCAGTGGTGGCGGGAACGCACACTCATAGTCCCACGTCCGATCACCGGCGGCTGCCGGGCGGCACGGCGTACATGTCCGACGTCGGCATGTGCGGCGATTACAACTCGGTGCTCGGCATGGACATCGAGGAGCCGATCAACCGGTTTCTGACCCGCATTCCGAAGAACAGGTTCGAGCCTGCCGAGGGGCCGGCGACGCTATCCGGCCTCGCGGTCGAGATCGACGACAAGACGGGACTTGCGACGAAGGTCGGGCCGCTCCGGCTCGGTGGCGTCCTCGAGCCTGTGACGCCGGCCTTCTGGGCAAATTGAACGCCCGGTTGAATTGACTTCGCAGGTGGGTCGGAACCGGCTATGAGAGCGGCGCGCGTCCTATCCCGCGCCCAACCTTGCAGAGCCGTGCGATGTCCGAACTTTTGCTCGAACTTTTTTCCGAAGAGATCCCCTCGCGCATGCAGGTGCGTGCGGCGGAGGACCTGAAGAAGCTCGTGACGGACGGCCTTTCGGCGCAGGGTCTCAAGACAGGCGAGGCGATGAGCTTTGCGACGCCGCGGCGCTTGGTGCTCGTGGTCGCCGGCGTGCCGGCGAAGTCGCCGGGCGTTTCTGAGGAGCGCAAGGGTCCGCGCGTCGGCGCGCCGGAGCAAGCGCTCGCCGGGTTCCTCAAAGGCGCTGGGCTCGCCTCGATTGCGGACGCGACCATCGTCAAGGACGAGAAGAAGGGCGACTATTACGTCGCGAAGATCGAGAAACCGGGCCGGGAGGCTGCAGCGATCATCGCCGATGTCGTCGCCGATGTGATGAAGAAGTTTCCGTGGCCGAAATCGCAGCGGTGGGGTTCGAGCGACTTCACGTGGGTCAGGCCGCTGCATTCGATCGTGTGCCTGCTCGATGGCAAAGTCGTGCCATTCGAGATCGCGGGCCTCACGGCGGGCGATACGACGCGCGGGCATCGCTTCCATGGCAATCACCCGATCAAGGTGACGTCGTTCGAAGACTACGGCACGAAGCTGCGCGAGGCGAAGGTGCTGCTGCCGTCGGCCGAGCGGGCCTCATGGATCGGCGAGCAGGCACGCGATGTCGCGAAGAAGAGCAAGCTCGAACTCGTCGAGGACGAGGCGCTTCTCGCCGAGAACGCGGGCTTGACCGAATGGCCGACCGTGATGATGGGCACCTTCGACGAAGCGTTCCTGTCGGTGCCGGGCGAGTGTCTCACGACGGCGATGAAGAACCATCAGAAGTGCTTTTCGCTGCGCGATCCCAAGACCGGCAAGCTTGCGAACAAATTCCTGCTGGTGTCGAACCTGATCGCGAGCGACGGCGGCAAGGAGATCGTTTCGGGCAACGAGAAGGTGATCCGCGCGCGGTTGTCGGACGCCAAGTTCTTTTGGGATCAGGATCTCAAGAAGCCGCTCGACGAGATGGCGAATGCGCTCGGATCGATCACGTTCCACGAGAAGCTTGGGACGCAGAAGGACCGGGTCGAGCGGATCGCGGAGCTGGCGCATCAGATCGCGGGTGCGGTCGATGCCAATCCGGAAGATGCGCGCCGCGCGGCGCAGCTTGCCAAGGCGGATCTCGTGTCGGGGATGGTTGGCGAGTTTCCTGAATTGCAGGGCCTGATGGGCCGCTACTATGCCGAGACCGCCGGCACCAAGCCGGAAATCGCCCGCGCCGTCGAGCTGCACTACAAGCCGAAGGGGCCGGCCGACACGGTGCCGCGCGAGGATCAGGGCGACAGCGTCGCCATCGCGGTTGCGCTTGCCGACAAGCTCGACACGCTCGTCGGGTTCTGGGCCATCAACGAGAAGCCGACCGGCTCGGGCGATCCCTATCAACTCCGGCGCGCGGCGCTCGGCGTGATCCGTATCGTGCTCGAGAACGATTTGCGGTTGCCACTGTTGCCGGTCATCAAGCAGCATTTCAGCGAGCGCATCTCGAAAGTCGGCGCAGACCTCGATCCACCGGCGCAACTTCTCAAGGGCGTCGATACGCATGCGCTGGGGCTCGATCTGCTGTCGTTCTTTGCCGATCGTCTCAAGGTCTACCTGCGTGACAAGGGCGCGCGGCACGACCTTATCGACGCGGTGTTCTCGCTCGGCGACCAGGATGATCTTGCGCTGATCGTGAAGCGCGTCGAGGCGCTGGATGCTTTCCTGAAGACCGACGACGGCGCCAACCTGCTTGCGGGTGTGAAGCGCGCCGCCAACATCCTCGGCATCGAGGAGAAGAAGGACAAGACGAGCTACGCCGGCCGCGCTGACGAGGAATTGCTGCGCGAGCCGCAGGAAAAGAAGCTCTATGCCGCGATGGTCAAGGTGAAGTCGGATACGGCCAAGGCGATCGATGTCGAGAACTTCGCCGGCGCCATGCGCGCACTCGCCGAGTTGCGCGCGCCGGTCGATGCGTTCTTCGACAAGGTGACGGTCAATGCAGACGACAAGTCGCTGCGCGGCAACCGGTTGAAGCTGCTGTCAGAGATCCGTGCCGCGACGCTGACGGTGGCGGATTTCTCGAAGATCGCGGGCTAGTCGGACTCGCCATCTAAGCTCGGTTCCCCGGAGACGGCGCATGAGAGGCGTCATCCGGGGTCTTCACCAGCTTCGGCATGATGCCAGCGCCTCACGGGGTCAGGATCGCGGATATTCTTGCCTCGTGACCGCGGCAAGAACTCCGGGAAACCAAATCCATCAATAGACTCGGTCAACGTGAGCTAACCGAGATCAATGCGCGGCTGTTCGGACGGCCGCTATGAGGCATGCGAGACGGGAGAGACCGCCGCATGAGCGCTAGCAATGATAGTTTCGAGATCTACCTCGCCTGGGCCGATACCACATTGACAGTCGCGCCGGACCAGACGGCGTTGCAAGTGTTGCTTGCGGCGGGTGTGCCGATCGAGCCGGGGTGTCAGACGGGCGGCTGCGGCTCGTGCGCGACGGAGTACGTCGAAGGCGACGTGATCCACAAGGACGTGTGCCTGACTCCCGAGGATCGCGCGCGGCGGTTTTGTCCGTGCGTGTCGCGGGCGCAGTCGCGGATCGTGCTGGCGGTGTAGAACGCGGTAAGGAAGAGTTCTCGGCGCTCATGTTTTCGTCATCCCGGCGAAGGCCGGGACCCACGGCAACTCGCGGCTGGCAATCAGGCTAGGATGCAGACGATGCTGCAATATACCATGTATCAAATGATATTGCGAACGCGGACATTTGTCGTAGGTCCCCTGAGTTCACAAACGAAGTGCAACACTTCCTCGGGGGAGTGTTGCGATGGGACGAACCTATGTCCAGTTGTCATTTGAGGACCGGTGCGAGATTGCCAGGCGGCGCGCCGAGGGGCAGTCGATCCGCAAAATTGCGGCAGATCTGGATCGCGCGCCATCGTCGATCGCTCGCGAGATAAAGCGCAACGGCGGCCGCAAGGTTGGATACAAGCCCGATTATGCCGACCAGCAGACGAGGGCGCGGCGCTGGACGGGCTCCAAGCTTACGCGCAATCCTGACCTCAGAGCCGACGTTCTCGCGAAGCTCGCCCGCGGCTTCTCGCCAGAGCAGATCGCCGGACGAATGGCTCGCGATAAAGCCGCCGAACGCGTCTCGCATGAAACCATCTACCGCTTTATCTATGCCGAAATCACCCGCACGAAAGATTACTCCTGGCGCCTCTATCTGCCACGCGCCAAGAGCAAGCGTGGCATCCGAGGCGTGCGCGGAGGCAGCCCGGCGAGCTTCATCAAAGACCGTGTCGGCGTGCATTTTCGAGACGCCGAAGCCCTCGATCGCCGTGTCGCGGGCCATTGGGAGGCCGATCTCCTCAGCTTCGCAAAATACGGCCACTTCGTGCTCACCCTGCACGAGCGGACGTCGCGCCTGATGCTCGCCGCGAGGCCGAGGGACAAGTCGGCAGATCACATCGTCGAGCACCTCGCAGGCTGGCTCGGCGCGCTCCCCGAGGGCCTGCGCAAATCTCTCACGTTCGACAACGGAACCGAGTTCGCACGCCACTTCCTCCTCCATCCGCTTGGCGTCCGCACTTTCTTCTGTGATCCGCACGCGCCATGGCAAAAGGGCGGCATCGAAAACGCCCACGCCAGATTGAGACGCTTCCTGCCGCGCAAAACCGATCTCGACGAGATCGCGCCAGAACAGGTCCGGCGCATCATAGCCGCCTACAACGCGACGCCCCGCAAATGCCTTGACTTCCAAACCCCCGCCGAGGTCTTTCTCGAAAAAGTGTTGCACTTCAAATGTGAACCCACCTCCCGGCCTTCGCCGGGATGACGACGTTAGGTGGTGGACGCCCTCCCACTTCATGTAAGCTAGGGGTCTCAGCGCCCCGCCGCGTAGCCCTGCATGCCGCGCGGATTGGCGGCGGCCTTGCGGTGCGGGCCTTCTTGCGAGGCGGCTGTGAGGCGGCCTTCCGACCAATCGGCGCCGACCTCGACGGTGTGACCACGGCGACGGAGTTCATCGACGGTCGCTTTGGGCATGCGGCCTTCAACGGCGACAAATCCAGGGCGCGCCTGACGCGGCCAGAAGGAACCCGGAAAGTGCTCGATGTGCCACGTCGGGCTGTCGATGGCGAGCTGCAGGTTTTGCTTGGCGTGGACGTGGCGCAGGAACATCTGACAGCTCCATTGGTCCTGCTGGTCGCCACCGGGCGTGCCCCAGCTCATGTACGGTTTGCCGTCGCGCCAGGCCATGCCGACCGACAGCGTGGACCGCGGTCGCTTGCCGGGCGCGAGCGTGCCAGGGAGGCCGTCTTCGAGCCAGAACTGCTGGCCGCGCGTGCCGAGCGGGAAGCCGAGCGATGGGATGACCGGCGAGGATTGCAGCCAGCCGCCCGAAGGCGTTGCCGTGAACATGTTGCCGGCTTTGTCGATGACGTCGATATGGACGGTGTCGCCTTTGGACTCGCCCAATTTGCCGACCGTTGGCTCGCCGGCGCCTGCAGACGAAACGGCGGTGCGCGCATCGCCAAGGCGGGTGATGACCCGGCCGCCGAAGCCGTCGATGGTGCCGGGGCGCTGCGTCATGTCGGCCTTGTCGCCGATCAGTTTGCGGCGCGCATCGTTGTAGGCGGCCGAGAGGAGTGTCTCCATCGGCACCTTCACGAACGCCGGGTCGCCGTAGAACGCTTCGCGGTCGGCGTAGGCGAGCTTCGCGCTCTCGATCCACAAGTGCAGGAACTCGGGCGACGTCGGGCTCATCTGGTCGATGCCGGTGCCCTTGAGCAGCGCGAGCATCTGTAGCAGCACGGGGCCTTGCGTCCAGGCGTGCGGCTTGAAGACACGATAGTTGCCGTAGTCGAGATGGATCGGGTCTTCGATGGTCGGGCGCCACGTTGCCATGTCGTGGGCCGTCAGCACGCCTTTGTGACGGCGGCCCGACGTGTCCATGATTTCCTGCGTCTTACAGAAGCGCTCGACCTCTTCAGCGACGAAGCCGTTGCTCCAGGCTTTGCGAGCACGGGCGATTTCAGCTTCGCGGCCACCGCCGCCGGATTCGGCCTCCTTGAGGATGCGTGCGTACGTTTCGGCGTGGGGGCGATTGGCGAACAGCTTGCCGACGTCGGGAAGCTTGTTGCCCGGTAGGTACGTCGCGGCGGAGGTCGGCCAGTGGTTGCGGAACTGGTCGGCGACGGTATCGATGGTGGCGACAGCGCGCTCGACGAGCGGATGACCGTTCTGGGCGTAACCGATCGCGGGTTCCAGAACGTCGCGGACGCGCATGGTGCCGAACTGTTCGAGCACGAGCATGTAGCTCTCGAAGGTGCCGGGGATGACTGCGGGCAGCAGGCCGGTGCCGGGGACGAGGTCGA
This sequence comes from Hyphomicrobiaceae bacterium, assembly GCA_033812735.1. GTDB lineage: Bacteria > Pseudomonadota > Alphaproteobacteria > Rhizobiales > Hyphomicrobiaceae > JABFRJ01. The sequence goes on from JAPXTA010000059.1 coordinate 26,758, forward strand.
GGCCGAGGTCGTCGCGGAAGTGCTTGACGGTTGCGCCGGCCGGTGCGGGGCCTTGGCCGCAAACGACCTTCGGCGCGTCCCAGCCTGGCTTGGCGATCATGATCGGAACGTCGCCGAGCGGGCCGCAGAGATGCGGCTCGACGACTTGCAGGGTGAAGGCTGCAGCGACGCCGGCATCGAACGCGTTGCCGCCCTTTTCGAGGATGCCCATGGCGACGGCGGTCGCGATCCAGTGCGTGGTCGCTGCGACGCCGAAGGTGCCGTCGATCTCCGGGCGGGTCGTGAAAGGCGAGGGGTTGACGAAGGACATGGGGCGGCTCCACGGCGGGGGCTAGATTGGTCGGCGCGCAAGAAAGCACACCGGCGCGGGATCGCCTAGCGACCGAGGGTGGGGCTGGTATGCACGGTCTCGAGCGGCCGGTTCGCGCGCTCGCTCGGTGGGCTTAGGTTTTCGATTGCCCGGGCGGATCAAGCCCGGCCGATATCGAGGTATTTCTCGTGGCGCTGGTGGCGGACTTCGGCTGCGGCCTTGCCGTCGAACTTGGCGAGGGCTTCGGCGATCGCGTCGCCCGCGCGTTCGATGGTCTTGGAGCGGTCGCGATGGGCGCCGCCGATGGGCTCGGCGATGATGGTGTCGATGACCCCGAGCTGGAGGAGATCCTGCGCTGTAATCTTCATATTGTTGGCGGCTTCGTTGGCCTTGCCGCTGTCGCGCCAGAGGATCGATGCGGCCGCTTCGGGCGAGGCGACCGTGTAGATTGCGTGTTCGAGCATGAGCACGGTGTTGGCAGTGGCGATGGCGACGGCGCCGCCGGAGCCGCCCTCGCCGATGACGACGGCGACCATGGGTACGCCGAGCGAGAGGCAGCGATCCGTCGAGCGGGCGATCGCTTCGGCCTGGCCACGCTCTTCGGCGCCGATGCCGGGATAGGCGCCGGCTGTATCGATCAGTGCGATGATCGGCAATTTGAAGCGGTCGGCGAGATCCATCAAGCGGACGGCTTTACGATAGCCTTCCGGCATCGCCATGCCGAAGTTGTGGCGCAAACGGCTTTCGGTATCGGAGCCCTTCTCGTGCCCCATGACGACGACCGGACGGCCGCGAAAAGAGCCGACACCACAAACAATCGCTGCGTCTTCGGCGAAATAGCGATCACCTGCAAGCGGCGTGAAGTCGTCGATCAGGGCGTCGATGTAGTCGAGCGTGTGCGGTCGGTCGGGATGGCGCGCAACCTGCGTCTTCTGCCAAGGCGTCAGCTTCGAATAGGTATCAGTAAGCGCTTGGCGCGCCTTTTGTTCGAGCTTGGTGATCTCTTCGTCGAGGGTCACCGCGTTCTGGTCGTCCTCGTGCAAGGTCTTCAGCTCGAGCACCTTGCTTTCGAGCTCGGCGATCGGCTTCTCGAAGTCGAGATAAGTGCGGGCGGGGCGGGTCAAAGTTCAACTCCGGTCTCAACTCTGGCGCGATGTCGCGCGATGGCTCGCACAACCGGGAGGCGGTGACGTTGCTTTCGACATAGGCGGGCTGCAAGGCTGGCGTCAAGCGCCGTCGCGCGGTGTCGTTACCATATTGATTTCAATCATGAAATCATCATGGTGTGTGGATCTCGCGGACGCCACGGGTCCAGGTCTCGCGGACGGTCATCGTCGGCTCGTCAAAGATGACGAGATCGGCCTGATGGCCTGACTTCAAGCTGCCGAGGCGGTCGGAGAGGCCGAGGAAGGCGGCAGGGGTGGCGGATGCCATCATGAGTGCATCGGCGAGAGGTGCGCCCGTCATTTGGATGAAGCGGGCGACACAGTCGATCATGGTCACGTGGGCGCCCGCGAGCGTGTTTTCGCCGTGGACGAGGCGGCCATCCTTCAACTCGATACGGGTGCCTTGGAGATCGAACCAGGTTTGCGCGCTGCCGACCGTCGGCATGGCGTCGGTGACGAGCATGACGCGGTCGCGGCCCTTGAGCCTGTAGGTGGCGCGGACGTTGGCGGCGTGGACGTGGTGACCATCGGTAATGAGGCCGCAATAGAGTCTATCGTCGTCGAGTGAGTAGCCGGCAGGGCCTGGCTCTCGAACGGCGATCGGCGTCATCGCGTTGAAGATATGGGTCGCGCCGGTCATGCCCGCATCCGCCGCGCGG
>JAPXTA010000060.1:0-28752 GCA_033812735.1 Hyphomicrobiaceae bacterium
GCCGCCCGCGTTGGTCTTGGGGCCAGACGTGGTGCTTACTTCCACTTGGCGAGGAAGAAGCGCGGCAGTTCGTCGGGATAGGGCGTGAAGTCCAGCGTCTTTGAGAAGCCGTAGGTCGTCACGTAGGTGTGCAGCGGGATCCAGTAGGCCTGCTCGGTGATGCGCTTGATGGCGGCAGAGTAGGCCTTCTTGCGGACCGCCTCGTCGTTCGTGGAACCACCTTCTTCGAGTAGTTTCGTAAGTTCCGCGTCGCGCGCATAGTCCATGGCGAGGCCATTGAAGAAGTTCGGCATGATGGCGGAGACGTCGTTGATCGAGTAGCTGCCCCAGCTACCGAGGTTGGCGCGTGCCTCACCAGCTTGGACCTTCTGAATGACGGCCGCGACCTGGAGCTGCTGCAGCTTGGCGCGGATGCCGACGGCCTGGAGATAGTTCTGCACCGCAGAACCCCATTGTGGGAGCACATAGCTGATCAGGTCGACGTCGAAGCCGTTCGGGTAGCCCGCTTCGGCAAGCAGGGCCTTAGCTTTGGCTGGATCATAGGTGTATTTTGCCGCTGCATCGGCGTCGCAGCCAAATTGCGGCGGGAAGCAGGGGGCAGGCGGAACGCGGCTGCCACCGGTTACGAGTTTGTCCGCGATGGTCTTCAAGTCGAGGGCATGCCAGACGGCTTGACGGACCTTCTGGTTCGTCATCGGATTGTTGTCCTTGCCTGAACGTCCCGCTGCGTCGAGCTGAATGTAGCCGATGCGCATGGATTCCTTGCGGACTGCCTGAACGGTCGGCAACTTGTTGACGTTGTCGAACTGGTCGGGGTTGATGTTCCAGATCCAATCGGCGCGGCTCGAGAGCAGCTCGGTCATTTCGGTGGTGGCGTCAGGCACGAAGCGGACTGCGAGCTTGGAGATCGCGGGCTTGCCCTTCGGGCTGCCGGCCCAGTAGTCGGCGTAGCGCTCGAAGTCGATCGATACACCGGGCTCCACCTTTGTGATCTTGTAGGGCCCAGCGCCGACGGGGGCCTTGGCGTAGCCTTCCGGACCGACTTTCTCGCGATACGCTTTCGGATAGATCGGGATCACGAGCGCGAAGTATTCGAGCGCGGCCGGGAAGGGCTTCTTCAGTTTTACGCGCACCGAGAGATCGCCGGTCTTCTCCGCCTTTTCCATCCAGTTGTAGTTCGAGGGCGTCGAGACTTTCGAGTTCGGGTCGGCTGCAAGGTTCAAAGTGTAGACGACGTCGTCTGCGGTGAAGGGGCTGCCGTCATGGAATTTTACGCCGGCGCGCAGCGTGAAATCGATCGTCGTCGGATCTGGGAACTTCCACTCGGTCGCGAGGAGAGGCTCCAGCTTGAAGGTGTCGGGATTGCGATAGACCAGCGTATCCCATGCTTGGTGGTGCATCACCACGCCGGTGCGCAGGTTGTTGTAGTAAGGGTCGACGTTCGGCAGCGCGTCGCGCATCGAGATGCGCAGCGTGTCGGATGCCTTGTCGGCTGAGGCTGGTGCGGCTGCCAGCATGGCTGTCAGCGCAATGGCTGCGGCTTTCAATCCTGTTCGATAGCGCATGCTCGTCTCCTGGCTTGCGGGTGGAGTGGTGAGAGGAGTTTAGGCGTCTGCGAGATGGCATTCCACCATCCCTTTTGCGGCGTCGGTGCGGGTTTCAGGATGAACCGTGCGGCAGCGGTCGACGGCGATGCGGCAGCGCGGATTGAAGCGGCAGCCCGGCGGAATGTTCGCGGGATCAGGCATGATATCGCCGAGGCCGACATCGGGGACGCCGAGGCCTGGTTCGGGTGTTAGGACGCTCGCCAGCAACGCCTGCGTGTAGGGGTGGCGCGGCGCGCGGAAGAGCAGGTCGGTTTCGGCCTTCTCGACGATCCGGCCGAGATACATCACGGCAACTTCGCTCGCGACATGTTCAACGACGGCCAAGTTGTGGCTGATGAAGAGGTAGGTCAGGCCGAGGTCACGGCGCAGGTCGGCGAGGAGATTGAGGATCTGCGCCTGCACCGAGACGTCAAGGGCGCTGGTCGGCTCGTCGCAGATGACGATGCGCGGCTCAAGGGCCAAGGCGCGAGCGATGGCTACGCGCTGGCGTTGACCACCCGAGAGCTGTGCCGGCATGCGGTTGGCCATCGAGCCTGGTAGGCCGACGCGGTCAAGCATGGCGGCGACGCGCTTATCGATGTCGGCCGAGGCGAATGTTCCTTGTGCGACGAGGGGGAGCGACACGATCTCGCGAACGCTGCGGCGCGGATTGAGGGAGGCGAAGGGGTCTTGGAATACGGGTTGAATGAGCCGTGCCCTGGCCTTTCGATCGAGATCGAAGAGGCGTTTGCCGTCGACGAGGGCTTCGCCGGAGGTCGGCTCCAACAGGCCTAGGATCAACCGGGCGAGCGTGGACTTGCCGCAGCCGGATTCGCCGACGATGCCGAGCACGCTTCCGGCCGGGACGCTGAACGATACGTCGTCGACGGCGACGACGTGTTTCTCGCCGCCGAACATGCCTGATTTGACGCGGAATTCCTTCCGCACGTTGCGAAGTTCAATGGCAGGCGTCATCGAAGTCATGCTGGTACGCGCTCCCGCGCCTCGTTGACGCCGAGGCGGCAGAGATAGTCGTGAGTGGTCGTTGCGTGGCGGCGAGGGATATCACCGGCGCAGGCGTCGGTCGCAAAGCCGCAGCGCGATCGAAACGCGCAGCCGGTGAAGCCCGGCTGAATCGTTGGGACGACACCGGGGATGGAGCCGAGTGGCTTATCGCGCTGGACTTTGCCTGGAATAGGAACGCAGGCGAGCAATCCGCTGGTGTAGGGATGTTGCGGTGCCCCGAAAAGTTCTGCGACCGGCGCCCGCTCCACGACCTTGCCGGCGTACATGACAGAGACCTGGTCGGCGATGCGCGCGACAATGCCGAGGTCGTGCGTGATGAGGACGATGGCGAGGCCCAGATCGCGCTGGAGCTCAGCCAGCAGTCGCAGGATTTGGGCCTGTACCGTTACGTCGAGTGCGGTCGTCGGCTCATCGGCAATCAGTACTTCGGGGTCGCACATCAATGCCATGGCAATCATGACGCGCTGGCGCAAGCCGCCAGAAAGCTGGTGGGGAAACTGGCCGAGGCGCAGTTCCGGCGCTGTAATGCCCACCTTGCGCATCAGTGCAACGGCGCGATCAAGCGCGTCAGCTTTGGTGGCGCCCTTGTGCCGCGTCAGCACTTCAGCCATCTGCGAGCCAACCGTGTAAGCCGGATTGAGGCTCGTCATCGGCTCCTGGAAGATCATGGCCATCCGGTTGCCGCGGATCTCGGCCATTTGGCGGTCGGAAAGGCCGAGCAAATCCTTGCCGGCGAGCGTCATGCGCTTGGCGGTGCGTTTGCCGCCGCGCGCGAGCAAGTTCATGAAGGCGAGCGCCGTTACGGATTTGCCGCAGCCCGATTCACCGACGATGCAATGGGTTTCGCCGCGATTGACCTTGAACGAGGCGCCGCGGACGGCGGCGGTGCGGCCACCGAAGGTGACTTCGAGGTCCTCGACTTCGAGAATGGGCTCGCTCATCTCAGCTTCTCCGTTCCGAGTAGGTTGCGGAGGCCGTCACCGACGAGATTGATGCCGAGGATCAGAACGAAGAGCGCGAAGCCGGGGATCATGATGACCCAGGACGAAAAGAACATGTAATCCTTGCCTTCCGCGATCATGAGCCCCCAGGACGGAAGCGGAGGCGGCACACCGAGGCCGAGGAATGAAAGGGCTGCCTCGAGCAGGATTGCGAGCGCCATCTCGAGGGTTGCGACGACGGCAAGGTGGCTTGCAATGTTGGGTAGGATCTCCTTGGCGAGGAGGTAGGGGGTTGAGACGCCCGAGCACCAGGCGGCACTGATGTAGTCGAGATTGCGCACCTGCATGGTCGTCGAGCGGGCGACGACGGCAAAGCGATCCCATAAGAGCAGACCAAGCGTGAGGACGACCAGCATCAAACTGGAGCCCATGAGCCCGACGACGGCGAGGGCGACGAGAACGACGGGAATGGACAGCCGCGTCGTGATGGCGAACAGGACCGCATCGTCGATGCGGCCGCCGAAGTAGCCGCCGAGGACACCCATCGCCGTGCCAATGATGCCTGAAGTGATGACGGTCAGAATGCCGATCATCAGGGAGATGCGCGCGCCGTAGACGAGGCGCGCGAGGTAGTCACGGCCGAGCTGGTCGGTGCCGAGCAGGTGTTCGGGGCGCGAGCCTTCCATCCAGAACGGCGGCACGAGACGCTTGCCGAGGTCTTGGGCGAAGGGATCGTGGGGAATGAGCCAGTTCCCGAAGATGGCAGCGAACGTGATGAGGCCGACGATCGTCAGACCGACGGCAAAGCCGGCGAGGCCGATCCGTGATGACGCCGAGGGCGGCGCGAGGACGGTTGGTGCGACGGGTGAGGTCATGAGGAGCGCAGTCTCGGGTCGAGCAGGGCATTGAGGATGTCGGCCAACAGCGTGAGGCCGATATAGATGATCGCCAGAACCATCACGACGGCCTGGACGACCGGAAAGTCGTTCTTGCCGATGCTCTCCCAGGCGAGATAGCCGACACCGTGAAGCGCGAATACCGTCTCGATGACGATCGAGCCGCCGAGCATGAAGCCGAGCTGGACTGCGGCGATCGAGACGACGGGGATGGCGGCGTTACGCAGGGCGTGCTTGAGAACGATTTTTGCGCGCGACAGTCCTTTTGCGCGCGCCGTCCGGATGTAGTCGGAGGCCATGGCTTCAATCATGCCCGACCGGGTCAACCGGGTCAGGGCTGGGATCGCGGTGAAGGCGAGGACGATGCCGGGCATGACGAGATGCTGCCAGGTGCCTGTGCCTGAGATCGGCAGCCAACCGAGCTGAAGCCCGAGAACGATCATCAGGATGAGTGCCAGCCAGAAGCTCGGTATCGCCTGTCCGAGCATCGTGAACATTGTGATGCCCCGGTCGACCGAGGTGTTCTCCCGCAGTGCCGCGAGGATGCCGAGCGGGATCGAGATGAGCAGGGCGAGCCCCAGGCCGACGAAGCCCAACGTAAGGGTTATCGGCATTCGCTTGGCGATCAGATTGGCGACGCTGTCCTTGAAGAAGTAGCTCTGGCCGAAGTCGCCGGTCAGCGCCCGAAAGCCCCAATCGAAGAACTGGACGTAGAGCGGGCGGTCCAGGCCATACGCCTTGCGGATTATTTCGACGTCGGCCTGTGTCGCCTGGGGGCCGGCAATCGAGATCGCCAGATCGCCCGACAATCGCGTGAGCATGAATGCGAGCGTCATGACTGTCAGGGCGACGAGGAGCCCCAGAGCTAGACGGCGAAAGATGAACTTGAGCATGCGATATGGGGGCCCCGTGCCGCTTGGCGGGTCGAGCATTTCATCTTGGGTTCATGTTCGCAAGGGCAGGCTTGGGGCTGAGGCTGCGCAAAAATGCGGCGGGTCTGATTGGGGCATGCAACCTTGGCATGTCTCAAGACGCCAGTAAGCATCATCGGACGACTTATCTGCAACATGGTCAAATTGTGAGTGTCACACCTTACGTAAGATGGTAATGTCGCCACAAATCGCAGATTTCAGTGCATCCTAGTGACTGGAAACGGAGAGGATCCCTCATGAAAGCAATTGCTAAGACTGCCAGCGTTGCCGCGCTGAGCATTGCCATGCTGTCAGCTGTCGCCGTCGACAACGCGGAAGCCCGCCGTGGCCGTATCGTCGGTGGTGTTGCCGCTGGCCTCATCGCAGGCGCGATTATCGCTGGTGCCGCTGCATCGGCAAACGCAAGCCCGCGTACGTACGTCCGCGATTGCAGCGAGTATCGCCGCAACGCCCGCTACAACGAAGAGATCGGCCGTAACAGCCGCGCCCGCTATTGGTGGGAGCGTTACGCTGAGTGCCGCGGCGAGTAATCGGCGCGCATTCGAAGTGATTTGTCGGCGTCGCGGCCTTGGCTGCGGCGCCGATTTGCATTTCAGCGCGTCTTCGGCGGCAGTAGCCGCGCCGCGGTCACTGGAAGTTTCGCAGATCCGCCGTTGGAATGGTCGGTTGGCATTCCTGCCTGAGATTTGAGGTGACCGCGAACGGCCTTCGAGGCCGCGATGACGCCCTCGTTAGCGTAGGCTTCGTGGTTCGCTTCGATCTCGTCGAGATCGTAGAGGTAGTTCACCATCAGGCCGTAGGCTTCCCGCATACCCTTGGCCGAGGTGTCGCCGAGCCAATTCAGGCGGTCGAGGCTCGCGCCATTGCCGAGATGGAACCGCCCGACCGCGTCAACCGGGCGGTTGTCGTCCGTTTTGGCCTTGAGGAAATAGTGGGCGGCGCAGGTGAGCAGTGCCGGTTTCACCTTGGCGGCCGCCGCGCTATCGCGGTGCCATTCGTCATTCGTGAGCGCCGCCAGTGCCGCCCGGTCGGCCGGGGCGATCACTGGGCTGGTCTTATCGGCGAGTTGACGGTCGAGCCACCGGCGGAAGCCTGGGGCCGGCGACAGTGTCACAAAGGTTTTGAGGCGCGGCTTCTCCTTGAGCAGGTCCTCGGCGACTTGCTTGATGAGGAAGTTGCCGAACGAAATGCCGCGCAGGCCGGGCTGGCAGTTGGAGATCGAGTAGAAGACGGCGGTGGTCGGGTCGGTCTTGGGCTGGCCGGACTTGGGTTGCTCCTTGAGCACTGTGTCGATGGCGGCCGGCACCTCTGACATCAAGGCAACTTCGACGAAGATGATCGGATCGTCGACGAGGGAGGGGTGAAAGAAGCCGAAGCACCGGCGGTCGGCCGGATCGAGACGGCGCTTGAGATCGTCCCAGCCCTGTATTTCGTGAACGGCTTCGTAGCGGATGATCTTGTCGAGGATGGCGGCGGGAGTCTGCCAATCGATCCGCCGCAGGACGAGAAAGCCGCGGTTGAACCACGAGGCGAGCAGGTGCTCGAGGTCGGCGTCGACAATCGAGAGGCGCTTGTCGTCACGGGCGAGCCGCAGCAGTTCTTCGCGCATGCCGACGATGATCTGGGTGGCGCCCGGCGCGCGGTTGAGGCGGCGAAAGAACTCCTGGCGTGGACTTTCGACCGCGCGCTGGAGCGCCAGCATCGTTTCCTCGCTCGGGGCTGCAAGATAGCTGGTCGCCGTGCGGGCGACGGTCTCCTGGTCCGGTTGGATCCCGTCGAGGAGAAAGCGGAAGAAGGCGCGCCGTTCCTCAGCCTTCAAGCTGTTGTACCGCTCTACGATTTCCCGTGCGATCGCGACGCCGGAGGCCTCGCCTTTGCCTGATAGCAACGCGCGGGCTAGTTCATCAACGGCGGGACGGCGCCCGCCGCCGAGCGCTGTCGGCAAATAGCTGCGGCTCTGTTCGGCGATCGTGCCGAGAAGTTCCTGAAGGAACGAAACATTGATCGGCATCGCGGCTCCCGTCGTCCAACGGATCAAGCCGGCCGTGACGGGGCTCGACTCCAGGTCCGTTCGCAAGCAGTCTAATCCGGTTTGCAAAGTCTGGCACGCGTCAGTGCCGGTAAGATGTCATGACGCGGACGGGACCAATTGGTTCGCGCAAAGGGGAGAGGAACGGTATGGGTGAGATTTATGAGGTTCTGGCGGTCAAGTATGCGGAACGGGTGAACCGGGTCCGGGCCGAAAACTTCATCATGGCGGACGATCACAACGCGCCGCATCCCATGGATTACTTCGTATGGGTCGTCAGAAACGCCAACCGGACGATCATTGTCGATACCGGGTTCGACGAGGCCGAGGCAAAGCTGCGCAACCGGGAGGTTTTGCGATCGCCAGCGATGGCTTTGGGTCTGCTTGGGATCGATGCGGCGAAGGTCACGGACGTGGTCGTCACGCATCTGCACTACGATCATGCGGGCACCCTCGGCGCCTTTCCGGCTGCGAAGTTCCATCTGCAGGCGGCGGAAATGGCGTATGCCACCGGGCCGTGCATGTGCCATCAGTACATGCGGTTTCCATTCACGGCCGACCATGTTTGCGAGATGGTCAAGAACGTCTATTCGGGACGGGTGCTATTTCAGGACGGCGATGCTGAAATCGCGCCTGGAGTCACGGTCCACAAGATCGGCGGTCATAGCCGCGGCCTGCAGTCCGTCCGGGTGCAGACAGCGATCGGTCCGGTCGTGCTGGCGTCGGACGCCGCGCACTATTACGAGACATTCGAGCACGCAAAGCCGTTTGTGCTCGTCGCCGATGTCGAGGACATGCTGAAGGGCTATGGTACGCTGCAGCGGCTGGCCGGGACACCGCGACGCGTCATCCCTGGGCATGATCCACTCGTCATGAAACGCTATCCGGCACTCAATGCGGCGACCGAGGGTCTCGTCGTGCGGCTCGACATCGAGCGGCGGGATTGAAGATTGCAACCGTCATCGTTCAACAGGACCAGGAGCAGACGTTGTCAGACCGCCGACCGCCAGAACAGCGAGCCGCCTACAAGTTCTTTCTCGATATCCCGACCCGATGGATGGACAACGACGTCTATGGGCACGTGAACAACGTGGTCTACTATTCGTACTTCGATACGATCATCAATCGATACTTGATCGAGGCGGGCGGCTTTGATTTTCACAACGCTCCGGTGATTGGGATAACGCCTGAAACGTTTTGCCGCTTTCATCGGTCGTTTGCGTATCCGGAAGTGGTGGAGGCGGGGCTCAGGGTGGGCCGGCTCGGCTCCTCGTCGGTCCGCTACGAAGTGGGGCTGTTTGGACGAGGCGATGCGATCGCTCGCGCGGATGGCCATTTCGTCCATGTCTTCGTCGAGCGCGACAGCCAGAAGGCAACAGCGATTCCGCTGCAGATACGCCGCGCGCTCGAATCGATTGCGAGTGATCGGTAACGTGCTTTGATTTGCGTCTGTGTGGCGAAACAGTGTCGCCGTGAGACGAAATGTGAGACGCGACGAGCAGTCATTTGTCGAGGCTGGCCAGAATCAGAGAAACAGGAAGAGGTTTTCAACGGACATCTTTCGGGACACGAACACGATGCGCATTTCTGCCCTTTCACTCGCTGCCGCTGCGCTGGTCGTGGCTGGGTCGAGCTTCGCGCCTGCTATCGCCGATGAGACCGGCCTCGCTTCGATGCATAGCTGGCGGAAAGTCGGAAAGAAGACCTGCTTCGTCGATCACTCGCATGCGGGTAGCGGCAATGGAGCGTCAAAGAAGGCCGCTGAAATGGCTGCGATCTCGTCTTGGGCGAGCTTCACGTCGCTGGAGTACGGCTCGTCCTGGGCCGATTTCCGCAACGCCGTTGCCAAGGAGATGCGTTGTGGTGCGAACGGCCCGGGATCTTGGTCGTGCAATCTCGACGCCATTCCCTGCCGTCCCTACTGAGTTCTACCGGCGCCTCGTGCGTCGACACGATGAGGGCCCGCTGCGCGCGTGCAGCGGGCTTTCGTCGTTTTAGTCTGTTGAAACCGCCTCAGCGAAAAACCCGGCCGAATAGGACACGCAGGATCGCGAACCCGTAACGGGCAACGACAACACGCAGGATCCAGCCGAACAGGCCCTTGCTTTGGAAACCGAGGATGCCGCCGATGATGCCGCGCACGACGGACCACAGCGTGCCGCCGCCAGCCGCGCCGCCGGGCAAGGGAAGAGGGGCATCGGCAGTGGTGCGGCCTCCGCGGCGGAGGATATCGGAGAGATCGCCGTAGGGGTTGTTGCCGCCGCCGGGCAGACCCGGCACATCGCCCGGGAGGGGGAGGGGGCTTGGCGGTAGATTGCCGCCGCCCTGCGGCATGCGCGGCATTTCCGGCATGCGTGGCAACTCGGGCATGCGCGTGTTGCCGCCGCTTTGACCGGACCCGCCCATCTTGCCGAGAATGTCGCCGATGCCGCCTTTGAACTGCTTCGACAAGGCGCCCATGAGCAAACTTGCAATGAAGGGGAGCATCATCTTGATGACCCCCTCACTGACGCCGCTCGACAATGCTGCCTTTTCGGCGATAGCGCGGCTGCGATCCTTGGAACCCACAATGTGGCCGAGGATGGCGTTGCCATCATCGCGGACGGCCGTGTCGCCGATGGCGTTCGGCTGATCGAGGATCGCATCATGGCCCTGGCCCAGCGCATTGACGAGATCGGCCAGGCCGCCGCGCGAGAGCGTATTGCGCTCGATGCTTTCGCTGAGTTTTGGCACGACGGCCCGGACCACAGCTTCAGCTTCGGCCTGGCTTATGCCGAATGTCCGGCCGAGCTGGGCGAGCGCTTCGCCGTTCTGCGATGCTTTGAGAACGTCAACGATGTTCATGGATCGGCGCTCCGTGGACTACCCGTCAATGGGACGGGCCGTACAACGAAAGCGCGATCGTTGCAAACATGCACGCGTCAGCGCGCATTGCGGAATGTCTTCGGCGACGCGACGGTCAAGAGCATGATGTACAAGTCGAACATCAGCGACCAGTTTTCGATGTAGTAGATATCGGCTTCGACACGGCGGCGCATTTTATCGACCGTGTCGGTCTCGCCGCGCAATCCATTGACCTGTGCCCAACCGGTGATGCCCGGTTTCATATTGAGGCGGCGCGGGTAGCCAAGAATGCGCTGCTCGTAATCTTCGTCATGAGCCACGGCGTGGGGGCGGGGGCCGACGAGGGACATGTCGCCCTTCAGAACGTTGAAGAGCTGGGGCAGTTCGTCGAGGTTGGTGCGGCGCAGGAAGGCGCCAACGCGGGTGATGCGCGGATCGTTCTTCTTGGCCTGCTCGACGACCGATCCGTTATCCGCCGATGTCATCGAGCGGAACTTGTAGATGGTGAAGTGGCGGCGGTTGAAGCCAGTACGGTCCTGCTTGAAGAGCACGGGGCCGCCGGTATCGAGCCGGATCGCCAGCGCGATCAGCGCCATGAAGGGGGCTGCGAACAAGATGCAAACCAGCGAGCCTGCGACATCGAAGGCGCGCTTGCCGAGTGTCTGGAACGGGCTCAGGGGTAGTTCTGCGATCGATAACGTTGCGGCCGAGCCGACACGGCGGAGCGCGACGTCGTTGAAGCGGCTGACGATCTCGCCGGCGTCCAGATGGATCGCGACGGGGAGCTGCTCGAAGGCGGTCACGACGCGTTCGACGACGGAATGATCGTCGAGCCGGGCTGCAATGAGGACTTCGTCGGGTAGTAGAGCACGGGCCTTCACCACCGCTTGTTCGAGGGCTGCGGTCATGCCTTCGCCCGGGTGAGACATTTCGTTGAGCGGCAGAGGTGCCAAGGCGACAACCCGGACGCCGATCCGCTCGGTTTCGGAGCCGGTCGAGCGCATCCGGTCAGCCAGCGCGGCCGTCGCGGCTGGTGTGCCGATCAGCATCACCCGGCGGGGCGGAAGAATGCCTTCGCGCAAGCCGTAGATGACGCTTGTGCGGACACCGCTTTCTAGAGCGATCATCGCCATCAGCCCCGCGATGTAGAATGTCGCGACGATGACGCGCGACATGTCCGTCGATGTCTGCGTGAGGAAGAGAAGTGTCAGGATCGCGAGAAAGGCGGCGTTCCAGGACATGAAGATGCGCTGGGGTCTGCGGCCGCTCGCGAGGTAGGCGGGTATCGTGTACTCGCCGCGGACTAGAAATGGGACGGCATAAAAGAGACCGGCGGCGGCGCCAAACGCGGCCTGCAGACCCGGACGGCCGACGTTGCCGTAGGCCAAGTACTGGTAAACGATGCCGATGGCGCTCGCGACGGCTGCGGTTGTCACGCAGCCGAGCAGGATCGCGATCGTTCCGACAGCAAGGTTGCTCATTCGGAATTGCGATACGTCGACGTAGGCCTGAGAGGCCAATCTCTCGCGGCCGCTCATAGCGAGAGATCCTTGGCGTAGCGAGACGGTTGGGTGGCGGTCACGGCAGCGTGGTCCCCTCGAACACTGGTTCTGTGCGTTGGATGCAAGATCCGTGTCAGTCCGCTTGATGGTCCCTCTAGGCACGGAACTTGCTGCCCCGGGGTCCGCCAGCGGAGCAGCAATCCGGTGGTTAATGCGTAGTCTGCCGTTTGGTTCGAATGCCAGCGGCGACTGCATCGAAAGTTAATGCCGCATTTTGCGGCAGGAGAGGCACACGTGTCGCAAACGTCGTGGCCGGCAGCGCGGCCGCCGATCAGCATGGCAAAGGCGCGCGCCGTCTCATTGAATGTCGTCGCGGGAGCGGGGGCGCGGGGCTCCGCCAGCGATGCGCCTGCAGGTGTCGACATCGCAACGGTGATACGGTTCGTCCGGGAGAACATCGTTTCGCTCATCCTCGGACTTCTCGTCGCCTGGTTGTGCGGTCTTGCCTATCTTGCCGTCGCCAAACCCCTCTATACCGCGACTAGCGCGATCTTCGTGGAGCCGCGGTCGCGCAAGGTCGTCAATGACGAGGTCGCGCCGAGCGGGATCGGTAACGACATCGCGCTGTTTGAAAGCCAAGTGTCGATCATCGGGTCGGATTCGATCCTTCGGCGTGTCGTAACGTCGCTCAACCTCGACAAGGATCCGGAATTTGCGCCGCCGCTCGGCTCTTCGACCGGCGTCACAGGCGCTCTGCGTGAGAGGTTGCTGGGGCCGCGTCCAGTGCTCGACGAAGTGACCCGCGCCGTCGACAATCTTTCGAAGCAAATTCGGGTGCGGCGCGCGCAGAACACGTACGTCGTCAATGTCGACGTGACGACAGAGAACGCCGTTAAGTCGGCAAAGATCGCCAACAGCATTCTTCAGGCGTATCAAGATGACCAGACGGACGCGAAGAACGACGTCGCGGCACGCGCAAACGCGCTGATCGATTCCAGGCTTGGCGAGCTGCGTGAGCAGGTACGCCGCGCCGAGATTGCGGCCGACGAGTTCAAGCGGGCGAACAGGATCGTGACATCGGAGGGCGGTTTGCTCAACGAGCAGCAGCTGACCCGTCTCAATACGGAACTCGTCGCGGTACGTTCGCAGGTTGCAACGTCGAAGGCGCGACTTGAGGAGCTCAACGCGACACTCCGGCGTGGCGTCAGCCCAGAGGCGTTGCCGGAGGCGATGTCGTCGCCGACGATCCAGCGCCTCAAAGACCAGTACGCAGCCGTCGCGCGCCGGGAAGCGGCGTTGTCGAGCCAGTTGCAGGCGCGCCACCCGGTCATGGCCGATATCCGCGCACAAGTCGCATCGATCCGCTTGCAGATCACGGCCGAGCTGCAGCGTATCGTGTCGCAGACAAACAACGAGTATCAACTTGCCGCCGGCCGGGAGCGCGAGATCGAGCGGACCCTGACGAAGTCCCAAGGCGAGGTCGCCGAGACGACGACCGCACAAATCAAGCTGCGCGAGTTGGAGCGGGAGGCCGATGCCAGCCGGGAGGTGCTTCGTGCGTTCTTGTCGCGAGCGAAGGAGACGCAAGAGCAGCAGAATATCAGCGTCGCGGATGCGCGGGTCATTACGCCGGCTGCGATCCCGCCGCGGGCATCGAGCCCGAAGGCGCTCGTGGTAATGGCGCTCTCGACCATCGGCGGGCTTGGATTGGGCCTAGCGGCCGCTTGGATGCGTAGCGGGCTCGCTCTGCCAGGTGCGGCGGGCCAACGGCTCGTTCTCGATGGCGATCCCTCGCCGATGCGGGTGCTCGGGAGCATTCCCCGTCTCGCAAAGCATGCTCGCGGCATGCGGCGCCGCCGCGGTGCTCTTGGGGCGACATTGGAAGAGGCGATGGGTGCGGTGGCCGGCGATGGAAACGCGGCTGATACGTCATTCAAGAGTGCGGTGGACCGGATCGCATCGCGGCTGCGGAACATGAATCGCTCGCAAGCCCCACAGGTGGTCTTGCTGGTATCTTCTGCACCGCGCGCGGGCACGACCTTCTCGGCATTCTCGCTCGCCTATGCGCAGGCACTCGGCGGCGAAAAGGCGCTGCTGATCGACGCCGCTTCGGCCGATCCGGCTTTGTCGAACCAGTTCGCGGGAGATATCCGGCAGGACCATCCTTGCGTGCTCGATAGCAAGGATCATCTTCTCGAGTTGACGTCACGCGATGCGCAGTCGGGATTGTCGTTCCTGCCGATCGCGCTTGCAGATCTGAGGACACTGACGATGACCCAGCGCATGCGGCTGGCAAGCGGCATCGGCAAGATTGCTGCCGATTTCGATGTCGTCGTTGTGGATGGCGGGTCGATCGCAGAAGACGAGGCGATCGCGGCGCTGGTGCCGATGGCATCGCAGGTGGTTGTCGTCGCGCCGGACGGCGGTCTCGATCTCGTAAGGGCGCGCGACATTGTCGACGTTCTGCAGGTGCCGCCGGAGCGGCTGGCTGGTATTCTGCTCACCATGACCGACGCCGCGAGCGACAAGTCTCGCTGAACCAGAAGGCTGGGCAAGGCCGGTCAGGTCGCCTATAGCGGATGCAACGCTATTGCTTCGCGAGATGCCGATGCCGACGCTGCTCGTCAAAAACGCCCATGTCCTCGTTACGATGGACGATGAGCGGCGTGAGATCGCAGACGGCGCTGTGTTTGCGCGCGATGGTGTGATCGAACAGGCAGGCGCTACCGCCGATCTTCCTTCAAAGGCCGACGAGGTGATCGACGCGAGCGATTGCGTGGTGCTCCCGGGCCTCGTCAATACCCACCATCATCTGTTTCAGACGCTGACGCGAGCGGTTCCCGCCGCACAAGACGCTGCTCTGTTCGGCTGGCTGACAACGCTTTATCCGATCTGGCGCAAGCTCGGGCCGGAGCACATTTATGCCTCCGCGACGATCGGTTTGGCGGAGCTGGCGCTCAGCGGCTGCACCTGCTCCTCGGATCACCTCTATCTCTTTCCGAACGGGGCCAAGCTCGACGATGAGATCGCGGCGGCTCGTGCGCTCGGGGTGCGTTTCACCGCGACGCGGGGTTCGATGAGCATAGGGCAGTCGCAGGGCGGTCTGCCTCCCGACAGTGTGGTCGAGGCTGAAGACGCCATCCTCGCGGATTGCGAGCGGGTGGTCGATGCGTTTCACGACCCAAATGCTCACGCCATGGTGCAGGTGGCGATCGCGCCCTGTTCGCCATTCTCGGTTTCGCGCGAGTTGATGCGCGATGCAGCGATCTTGGCGCGGAAGAAGGGTGTTCGCCTGCACACGCATCTTGCCGAGAACGACGAGGACATCGCCTATTCGCTCGAGAAGTTCGGCGTGCGGCCCGGACAGTATGCCGAGGACCTAGGGTGGACCGGCGAGGACGTTTGGCATGCACACTGCGTGAAGCTCGATGCGCAGGAGATCGCGTTGTTTGGGCGCACGGGGACTGGGGTTGCGCATTGCCCATGTTCTAATATGCGGCTTGCGAGTGGGGTGCTGCCACTGCGGGCGGTGTTGCACGCGGGTGTGCCGGTCGGTCTCGGT
This sequence comes from Hyphomicrobiaceae bacterium, assembly GCA_033812735.1. GTDB lineage: Bacteria > Pseudomonadota > Alphaproteobacteria > Rhizobiales > Hyphomicrobiaceae > JABFRJ01. The sequence continues at coordinate 15,319 of JAPXTA010000060.1, forward strand.
GTAGACGGGTCGGCATCAAACGATAGCGGTCACCTGTTGAACGAGGCGCGGCAAGCCATGCTGCTGCAACGCGTCGGTGGCGATGCGGGGGCACTGTCGGCGCGGCAGGCCCTGGAGATTGCCACGCGGGGAGGAGCACGAGTGCTCGGCCGGAAGGATATCGGCTATCTGGCGCCCGGCATGGCCGCCGATTTGGCGATTTTCGATCTCAACCAGGTCGAATTGGCAGGGGCCGATTGGGACCCGGTGGCAGGGTTGCTCTTCTGCGGTCCCGTCAAGACGCGCGACACGATCGTCGCCGGGCGCGCGATCGTCCGGCATGGGCGCGTGACGACCATCGATTTGCCTTCGGCGATCCGCCGCCATAGGGCGCTCGCGCGCGGGCTTGCCGCCTGAGCACGGGGCACATGCAGGGCCGGTTCTTGCTTTGAGCGAGGCGACGCCGTAACCCGGGACGTGCGGCGCGTCGTTCTGGATGCCGCAATACTTCCAGTCTCGGCACCGATCGCATGTCAGCCGTCATCTCGACCATTGGCCCGGTCTTCGGGCTCATCGCGCTCGGCTATTTCGGCCGGCGGTTCGGCTTGCTCGGCGAAGCGGCCGTGCGTGGACTGCCGGACTTCATCTTCCGCCTAGCGATGCCGGTGATGCTGTTTCGTACGATCGGCAACGCGAAGCTGCCCGATGTGGCGCCATTCGAAATTCTCCTGAGCTTCTATGGCGCGATCGCGGCGGCGTGGCTTGCTGCGACGCTGCTGACGCTCAAGCCGCTCGGCCGCCCACTCGAAGACAGCGCGGGGATCGCGATGGCGGCGGCGTTCTCAAATAGCGTCAACATCGGATTGCCGATCACGCTGGCGCATTTCGGGCCGAAGGCGGCGCCGGTATTGGCGCTCATTATCCTGACCGACAGCGCGGTGCTCTGGCTTGCGGCGACGGTCCACTATGCGGCGACAGAGCCTGGCGAGCGTGCCTCCCTCGGCGGGTTGATCGGCAATCTCGTACTGCGCTTGTCGACGAACCCCATCATCATCGGTTGTGTCGCGGGGTTGGTCTGGCAGCTCGGCGGCTGGAGCTTCCCGGCCGTTGTCAACACGATGATCGATATGCTCGCAGCAGCGGCCATCCCGGGTGCGCTGGTCGCTATGGGGCTTGCGCTTTCGAGCTACTCGCTGTCCGGGCAGATGCCGAGCGTCGTCGCCATCACGGTGCTCAAGCTCGTGATCATGCCGCTGGTGGCGTATCTCATTGCATCGAAGCTGCTCGGCTTGCCGCCGCTCGAAGCCGGCGTCGTGACGTTGCTTGCTGGCATGCCGGTCGGAGCGAATGCCTATCTGTTTGCTGCGAGCTACGACAGGGCGCCTGCTGCGGTGTCGGGTGCGATCGCGCTGTCCACGCCACTGGCCGTCGTTACGCTCTCGGCACTGCTCATTCTTCTCGGGGATGCGCCGCGATGAAGGTCGTCGCGATCGTCGTGCCGGTGTTCATGCTGATCGCCATCGGCTGGGGTGCCGTGTATTTTCGCCGGGTATCGGAGGGCGGGCAAAAGGGCATTGCCGAGTTCGCCTTCTCGTTCGCGATCCCTGCATTGCTGTTTCGCACCATTGCCACGTCGAAGCCGCTTGCGGTGTCGCCGACGACACTCTGGCTTGTCTATTTCGGCGCCTTGTTCGCGACCGGCGCGATCGCACTTATCGCTACTCGATATTTACTGCGCCGCCCCCTGCACGACGCCACCTCGATCGCGATGACGTCGACGTACGGCAATGTCGTGATGCTCGGTATTCCGCTGTGCCTTGCGACCCTTGGTCCGGAAGCGGCGGCGCCGATGGCCGTCATTCTGTCGATCCACACGCCCATTCTGTGGGGGACGGGTACGGTGTTGCATCAGTGGTTGTCACACGACGGCAAAGAGCCGCTCGGGGCCGTTCTGGTGAAGCTTGTGGGCGACCTCGCAAGGAACCCACTGATCGTCGCCATCGTTCTTGGAGGGCTGTGGCGGTTGTCCGGATTAACGCTTCCCGATGTCGCCGACAAATCGTTGGCGCTGCTTGGACAGGCGGGCGTGCCATGCTCATTGGTGGCACTTGGGATGAGCCTCTCTAGTTTCGCGATCAAGGGACAGGGGCCGACGCTTTCGATGGTGATCGTGTTGAAGCTTCTGGTGATGCCGGTATTGGCGGCGTTGTTTGCGTGGGGTGCCGGGTTGCCGCCGGCAGCGGCCGGTGTCGCGATCTTATTCGCCGCGTGCCCATCCGGTGCCAATGCGTACCTGTTCGCAGCCAAGGTCGAGCGAGCCGTCAATTCGGCATCCGGCGCCGTGGCGCTCGGTACGGCATTATCGGCGGTGACCACGGCCGTGATCGTGGCGGTCTTGTCGCAAGCCTGAGGCCGCGTCATCATCGGCGCGACATCGGAGAGCTCACATGCCGGCGAAGAACATCGTTGTGATCGGCGGCGGCCCTGCTGGGCTTGCCTTCGCGACGCTATGGAAGCGGCGTCATGGCGCGGATCGTGTCCACGTTGTCGAACAGAACGCGCCCGACGCGACATTCGGATTCGGTGTGGTGTTTTCCGACCGGGCGCTCGACTTTCTGAAGGCTTCGGACCCGTCGACACATGATCTCATCGCGCCGTCGCTCGAGACTTGGTCCGGTATCACGATCGATCACGGCGGCGAGCGGATCGAGATCGACGGCATCGGGTTCACTGCGGTCGGCCGGCTGCGGTTGCTGACACTGATGCGGCAACGGGCACAGGCGACCGGTGTCGATGTCCGCTACGGCACGACGCTCGCTCCGGATCACGGTGCGCTCGATGCGGCGGATCTGGTGGTTGTCGCCGACGGCGTCAACTCAACCCATCGCCATGCGGCAGCCGACGCTTTCGGCTATAATATGGAGTTGTCGGGGAACCGCTTCGCGTGGTTTGGGACGACCAAACGTTTCGAGACACTGACGCAGACGTTCGTGCCGTCCGATCTGGGGGCGTTCAATGCGCATCATTATCGCTACGCGCCTGATATGAGCACATTCATCGTCGAGTGCGATGCCGCGACGTTCGAGCGGGTGGGTTTTGCCGGGAAGAGCGAAGGCGAGACAAAGGCGATCTGCGAGCGCGTGTTCGCCGCAAGCCTAGACGGGCATCCTTTGATCGCGAACCGGTCGATCTGGCGGCAATTCCCGCATATCTGGTGCGAGCGGTGGAGCCACGGCAACCGTGTGCTCCTTGGCGATGCGCTCAGGACCGCGCACTTCTCGATCGGTTCGGGCACGCGGCTCGCGATCGAGGATGCCATTGCGCTCGCGGATGCACTCGACGAGGCGGATGGCGATGTTGCGGCTGGTCTTGCGATCTATGAAGCCAAGCGCAAGCCGCCGGTGGAGAAGCTGGTCAAGGCGGCAAGGCAGTCGGCGGGGTGGTACGACGATTTCGCCGCGCATATGACGTTGCCGCCGCGGGAGTTTGCGCTCAGCTACATTCAACGGACGGGGCGCGTCGATCCGGTGCGGCTTGCGCAACTGTCGCCAAAGTTTGCGGCGAGGTACGCGGTTTGATCGCCAGCCTCTAGCCTTCAAGCTCGGTGCGCAGCATTTCGAGTTCGAGCCACTGCTCCTCGGCTGCGTGGATCTTCTCGCGCAACTCGCCGAGCTTTGCCGATGTGCCTTCGAACTTGGTGCGATCGCGCGCGTAGAGGCCCGGGTCCTCCATCAGCCGCTGCAACGCGGCGGCCTCAGCGGACCAAGCCTCGATCTGTTTTGGCAGTGTCTCCAGGGCGTGCTTTTCCTTGAAGGACAGTTTGCGCTTGGCTTGCGGGGCGGTTGGCGCGCCTGGCGTTGGTTTCGCGGGCGTCTCAGGGGTGGATTTGGGTTTGGGCGCGAGTGTTGCGGTGCCGCGCTGGGCAAGCATGTCCGAGTAGCCGCCGGCGTATTCGGTCCAGCGGCCGTCGCCTTCACTTGCGAGCACGCTCGTCACCACCCGGTCGAGAAAGTCTCGGTCGTGGCTGACGAGAAGCACGGTGCCGCTGTAGGCCGCCAGCATTTCCTGTAACAGATCGAGCGTTTCAAGATCGAGGTCGTTGGTCGGCTCGTCGAGAACGAGCAAGTTCGATGGCTTTGCAAGCGCGCGGGCGAGCATGAGGCGGGCGCGTTCGCCGCCGGAGAGAACGCGGACCGGCGTGCGGGCCTGCTCGCTCTGGAACAAAAAGTCCTTCATGTAGGTCACGACGTGGCGCGCCTGGCCGTTGACGATGACCTGATCGCTCTTGCCGCCCGTCAGTGCGTCGGCGAGGGTCCAATTGGGATCGAGTTCGTCGCGGCGCTGGTCGAGAGTGACCATTTCGAGGTTGGTGCCGAGGCGGATGGTGCCAGTATCCGGTGCAAGCTCGCCGATGAGCATGCGGAGGAGGGTCGTCTTGCCGGCGCCGTTTGGGCCGATGATGCCGAGGCAATCACCGCGCAGGATGCGGAGGTCGAGCGGGCGGACGACGGCTTTGTCGCCGAAGGATTTGGCGATTGCGGTTGCCTCGATGACGAGACGGCCGCTCTGCTGGTTCGCCTCGCTGGCTTCGAAGACGACGTTGCCTTGGACCGCGCGAGCCTCGCGCTTTTGATTGCGCATGTCGGCGAGTTCGCGGACGCGCCGGACGTTGCGCTTGCGCCGCCCGGTAACGCCGCCGTGCATCCATTGCTGCTCGCGGGCGATCTTGCGGTCGAGCTTGTGACGTTCAAACTCCTCCTGCTCGAGAACGCCATCGCGCCAGTCCTCGAAGTGGGAGAACCCGCGGTCGAGTTCACGCGACTTGCCGCGGTCGATCCAGACGGTCTTGCGGGAGAGCGTTTCGAGGAAGCGGCGGTCGTGGCTGATCAGCACAATGGCGGAGCGAAGACCGGCCAGCGTTTTTTCAAGGTACTCGATGGCGGGAAGGTCGAGGTGGTTGGTTGGCTCGTCGAGCAGGAGGACGTCCGGCTTTGGCGCAATGACGCGGGCGAGCGCGGCGCGGCGTGCCTCGCCGCCCGAGAGATGCGTCACCTCTTCCGAGCCATCGAGCCCGAGGTCGGCGAGGGCGCGCATCGCGGCGGCCGGCTCATCGAGCGGGCCTAGACCGGCGATAACGTAGTCCGCCGTGGTGCCGTAGCCGGAGAAATCCGGTTCTTGCGGCAGGTAGGCGATCGTTGCGGAGGGATGTGCGAAGCGTTGGCCGCTGTCGGGCTGGATCTGGCCCGCCGCGATCCGCAGCAGTGTCGATTTGCCGGAGCCGTTGCGGCCGACAAGGCAGATGCGGTCGCGTTCGGCCACAGTCAGGCTGGCGCCTTCGAGCAAGGGTGTGCTGCCGAAGGTGAGGTGGATGTCGTCGAGGGTCAGGAGGGCACGGCTCATGGTGCGCCGGATAGCACTTCCGGGGGCGGGTGTCAGGTGCCTGCTCGAGGGGATAGGACTTCCACAGCGGGGCTGCGGGCCGCAGTTCGTGATATAGGGGAAATTATGAGCGACGAGATACCTGACAGGCCGGCGAGCGATGTGGCGTTCTCTGAGAGCGTCAAATCCGTGCAACGCGAGCGTGGATCGCGCGAGGCGCTCGCGGAGAAGGATGCCGCTGGCGGTTGGAAGACCGAGATCAGCGACGATCTGGCGGCATTCCTTGCCGAGGTGACGACTTGCTATCTTGCGAGCGCCTCCGCGACGGGGCAGCCCTATGTACAACATCGGGGCGGGTCGGCAGGCTTCCTGCGCGTCGTCGACCGGCAGACGATCGGTTTCGTCGACTATCAAGGCAATCGGCAGTTCATTACGACCGGCAATCTCAGGGAGAACGACAAGGTTCATCTGTTCCTGATGGACTACGAAAACCGGCGGCGGGTGAAGATCTGGGGCACAGCGCGCCTGGTCGAGGGCGATGGTGAATTGGCCGCACGGCTCTTCCCGCATGGCTACCGCGCGAAGTGGGAACAGGTCATCCTGATCACGGTCACAGCCTGGGATATCAATTGCTCTCAACACATTCCGCAGATGTTTGATGCGAGCGACGTCGCGGCGACGGTTCAGGCGTTTCAGGCGCGCGTGCGTGAGATGGACGAGGAGATCACGCGGCTCAAGTCGCAGGTGGCGCTCTATGAGGCAGGCGGGAAGCCGAATTGAAGGGGAACGGATGCCGAAGTTCGAGAAGATCGTAATCCTGACAGGGGCGGGGATTTCGGCGGAAAGCGGGATCTCCACCTTCCGCGACAAGGACGGGGTTTGGGCGAAGTACGATATCGAAGAAGTAGCCACGCCGATGGCGTTCGCCCGCAATCCGGTGTTGGTGCACGACTTCTACAACATGCGGCGGCGGGGGTTGCACGGCGTGAAGCCGAATGCCGCGCACTTTGCATTGGCGGAACTGGAGGCGAAGTCGCCGGCGGGTGCGGTCATGGTCGTCACGCAGAACGTCGACAACTTGCACGAGGCGGCGGGCAGCAAGAGCCTGATCCACATGCACGGCGAATTGTTCAAGGCGTGGTGCAAGGCTTGCGACGGGAAGATGCCGTGGACCGAGGACATGACGGCGGCGAGTTGCTGCCCGGCCTGCAAAGTGGCGGGGAGGATGCGGCCCGATATCGTATGGTTTCACGAGATGCCCTACGAGATGGACCGGATCTATGCGCTACTCGGTGAGTGCGATCTGTTCGTCTCGATCGGGACAAGCGGCAACGTCTATCCGGCGGCTGGGTTCGTCGCGGAAGCGCGCAGCAACGGCGCCCATACGATCGAGCTCAATCTGGAGCCGTCCGAGGGTGCCTCGCTTTTCGCCGAGGCGATCCACGGCAAGGCCAGCGAGATCGTGCCGGCATTCGTGAAACGGGTTTTGCGCGGCTGACAAAAGCAAAGGGCGGCCGCACCGGCAGCCGCCCTTCGACACTTTCGCGGCAAGGCAGGGAGATCAGGCCGGCTGTTCGCCGGTGCCGGGGATCTCGTCGCCTTCCTCGAACATGTTGTCGGCGCTGAAGGTCTCGAGTTCGACGCCTTCGGTCTTGACGACCGAGACGTTCTCGCCGCGGGCCTGGCGCTCGGCTTCATCCTCGGAACGGGCCACGTTGACGGTGATCTTGGCGAGCACTTCCGGGTGCAACTGGACCTTCACGGCGTGGACACCGAGGGTCTTGATCGGCTTGTCGATCACGACCATGCGGCGGTCGATGGTGATGCCGCCGGCTGTGACGAGTTCCGAAATGTCGCGCGTAGAAACCGAGCCGTAGAGGTGGCCGGTGTCGCCTGCCGTGCGGATCGAGACAAAGCTCTTGGCGTCGAGGCGGGTGAAAACGGCCTCGGCCTCCTTCTTCAGTTCGAGGTTGCGGGCTTCGAGCTGCGCGCGGTTCGTCTCGAAATGCTTGCGGTTGTCTTCGGTGGCGCGCAGTGCCTTCTTCTGCGGCAGGAGGTAATTGCGCGCGAAGCCGTCCTTGACGGCGACGACGTCGCCCATCTGGCCGAGGCGGCCGATGCGTTCGAGCAGAATAACTTGCATGTCAGGTCTCCAGTGGTTTGCGGTTTTGTATCAAGTTGACGGTGGGATCGGCGGCGGCGGACCGGATTTCACAAAGCGGTCGCGCAGCCGGAGAACGGGATCGGCCAGGCCGAGAAGCGAGAGCATGATCATCACGTAAGGGCCGGCGGGATTGAGCAGCATCGCGTACGTGAACCACAGCAACCAGGGCACGCGGCCCTTAGAGATCGCGTGGAGGACGGCAAGGCCCATCAACGCATAGGCGATGAGGAAGCCGCCGGCGAAGGCGCTGCCGACAAGGCGCATCGTGCCGTCGAGGAAGGTCAGCGCGAACGCGACGGCAAGTGCCAAGGGCATCCAGAGCGGAAACGAGAGGCGGTGCAAGTCGGGCCAATCGCGAATGAGATGGCCGGAGGCGCGCGTGACGCGACCTGCGAGGTAGAGATTGATGGCGATGAGCAACAGCCAGTAGCCCGCAATGGTCGGCGGCATCGCGTCGATCATCAGATTGGCCCAGCCGTCGATGCTGGCGTCGGTCGGCGGTGGGCCGCCGAGCTGCTGTTGCATGCGCTCGAGGAGCGCTTTGACGAAGGGGACGATGTCGGGTCTCAGAACGGCGAAGCTGCCGCCGATCATTGCGGCGAGAGCGATGGGCAAGAGTCCCGCGTAAACTGCAAGATCAGCGAGGACGTGGCCGGCAGGATACCAATCCGTCCCTGTGCCATCGGGCTTGGCGCGGCCGAGATCGGATAGATAGGCGACAAGGACGAGCGGGAGGCCGAGCGACAGGAAGTAGCCGAGACCAAACCCGGGCGTCGCGGCGAAGGCCATGACGATGGCACCGGATATCGCACCCGCGAGCGCTGCGACCCAACCCCAACCCAGCGCGGCGATCATCGCAGGCAGCGGGGTGAGAATGAATAGGATCAGCTTGAGGAAGAGGCCGCCGCGGGCCGCTGAATAGAACAGTACGGCGGAGGCAAGACCGCCCCCCAATCCGACCAGTACTGTCTGTGGCGTTAGCATTGGACGTCCAGCTGTCCCGCGCGAGGCGGTTAGAGCCAAGTGGTCTGGCCCAACCCTAAGTCAGTCCCCTCTCCCCGCAGGCGGGGAGAGGGGGAATTGTTACTTGATCACGTAAGGCAGAAGGCCGAGGAAGCGGGCGCGCTTGATCGCCTGGGCGAGTTCACGCTGCTTCTTGGCCGAGACGGCAGTGATGCGGCTCGGCACGATCTTGCCGCGCTCCGAGACGTAACGGCCGAGAAGGCGCGAGTCCTTGTAGTCGATCCGCGGTGCTTCATTGCCCGAGAACGGGCAGGTCTTGCGGCGACGATGGAACGGGCGGCGGGAGGGGAGCTGCTGTACTTCAGCCATGGATCATTACTCCTGCGAGCCGGAGGGGCCGCCTTCACGCGGCGGACGAGGACGGAAGGTGCCACGATCGGCGGGACGGTCACCTGCGGGACGCGGCGGGCGATCACCCGGCGGACGATCGGGACGATCACCGCGCGGCGGACGATCACCACGCGGGCCGCCGAAGCCGCCACCGCGGCCACCGAAGCCGCCACGGCCACCACGATCGCCGAAGCCACCGCGATCACCACGCTCATCGCGATCCTGCTTGCGCATCTGGATGCTCGGATCTGACTCGTGGGTGTCGACGCGGATGGTCATGAAGCGGAGGACGTCCGGGGCGAGGCCCTGGCGGCGCTCCATCTCGGCGACCGCGGCGGGCGGTGCATCGATGTTCATGAGCGCATAGTGCGCCTTGCGGCTCTTCTTGATTTTGTAGGCGAGGTTCTTGAGGCCCCAGTATTCGGTCTTGCCGATGGTGCCGCCGCCGGCCTGGATTACGTCGGCGTACTCTTTGATGAGGGCCTCGACCTGGGCTTGCGAAATGTCCTGGCGCGCCAGGAACACATGCTCGTAGAGAGCCATGCGTGGTTGCCTTTCTAAAACGCCACGACCCCGCCGGATGGCAGGTTCATGGCCTCGGGTTGTCCGTCCGGCGCATAGCCTCTGTTAAGCCTGAGAAAGGCCCACCAGAACCCAAGAGAGCGAAGACACCGGGGAGCAAGGAAAAACCATTAAGCCGATCAATGGCTTGTGGTGTTCTTGCAGCTACCGCGCTATCCCGACGAGCGAATTCGCCAATACAACACGGCCCCATTCAGCCTCCAACCGGAGCAGGGTTCGCGGGTTATACGTGAAATCGCGGGGAGCGCAAGGGTCCCGGATGACTGCCGATATGGGTGTTTCGTCGTCTTTTCCTCATCGGATCGCCTTTGCAAAGCCGCTGGTTTCGGTCATTGATCGTCGCGATGCGCCTCAATTGGGGCGCCAAGCAAAATCGAGGAGGACCGTACTGATGACTGACCGTCGCACCGTACTGAAAGGCACTCTTGCAGCTGGATCTGCTGCGCTGATGCCGCTCGCGTGGAGCACTGGCGCGAGTGCGCAGGCTCTCAATGCCTTGCAGATTTTCGTGCCAGCGGCTCCCGGCGGCGGTTGGGATTCGACCGCCCGCACGATGGAAATGGCGATGAAGACCGACGGCATCGTCAAGGACTTCAAGTTCGAGCACGCGCCGGGCGCTGGCGGTGCCGTTGGCCTGCCGAAGTTCCTGTCGTCGAAGAAGGGGCAGGCGGATGCGCTGCTGGTCGGCGGCATGGTCATGGTCGGCGCGCTGATCGCCAACAAGTCGCCGGTGTCGATGAAGGACATGGCGCCGATCGCACGTTTGACCGGCGAGGCCGAAGTGGTGGTCGTTCCGGCTGACAGCAAGCTGAAGACGATGAAGGACTGGGCTGACGCCTTCAAGGCAGATCCGGGCAAGATGTCGGTCGCAGGCGGTTCGGCTGGCGGCACCGATCACATCCTCGCAGGCATGATCGCCAAGGCGCTCGGTAAGGAAGCCAAAGCGGTAAGCTACGTCGCGTTCGCGGGTGGCGGTCCGGCTACGGCTGCCATCCTCGGCAACCAGGTCGCGTGCGGCGTATCGGGCTATGGCGAATTTGCCGAGCACATCAAGGCAGGCAAGATGCGCGCTCTCGCGATCTCGAGCGACAAGCGCATTCCTGGCATTGACGTGCCGACGCTGAAGGAGAGCGGCATCGACGTCGAGCTGTTCAACTGGCGCGGTGTGTTTGGTGCGCCCGGCATCACCGCCGAACAGCAGAACGCGCTCGCAAGCGTCGTCAAGAAGATGGTTGAAGGCCCGACGTGGCAGGCCGAGCTGAAGAAGAAGGATTGGACCTCGATCCCGCTCTATGGCGCCGACTACGGCAAGTACTTGGATGCCGAGATCACGCGCATCACCGGCATTCTCAAGGATCTCGGTCTCGCAAGCTGATGTGAGCTTCGGCTCGTAAAACAGGGGCCTGTCGCGCAAGCGGCGGGCCCTTTTTCAATAGTGCGGTTCGGAAGGCCTTCATCGGATCAACGGGGCAATGTATGCTTCGGAACTCAAGTTATTTATGGGGCACCATGCGTCTTGTTTTTGCGTTATTGCTTGGGGTCTTGCTAGCGCCCATCGCCGAGGCGCGCGCCGAGGCGTCCGGTCCTGACTATTGGGCTGTCGTTGGCGTGCCTACGGGAGATACTTTGAACATTCACGTGCGTTCGAGCGCGCGTAGCAAGACCATTGGCGCCATACCGTACGATGCGACGGGCTTGAAGAACCTCGGCTGTACGGGTGGGCCGACGTTTCAGCAGTGGAGCCGGATGGGCGAGGCGGAGCGTGCGAGGGCCGCACGCGCACGCTGGTGCCGCATCGACTATGGCGGCACTCGCGGCTGGGTCGCGGGGCGGTTCCTGAAGGAGGGTGCAGCGGCGGGGGCAGGGCCAGCCGTGGCGCCAACCTACGTGAAGGCATGGACGATCAACTGTCCGGCGAGTGGCTGCGTGCTCGAACAGTTGAGCGTGGGCGCGAACCGGCCAACGCTGCTGCGGCTCGTGCCACGCGAAGGAAGTAACGCGGAAATCACGATCGAGCGGGCGGGGATGGCGCGGCGCGGGACGCTGACCGTCTACATGGATGGCGAGACGATCTCGGTAGGGCCAATTGCGCCGCTGGCAACAAAGGGGGCGGGCCGGCTGGTCATGACTCCGGATGACATCACCCAAGGTCTTATGAAGCAGATGGCGCGCCACAAAAACATGGTGCTCAGTTTTCCGGGCGAGGAGCGTGGGGCTGAATACCATCTCGATGATTTTGATGCGGCATGGCGGCAGGTTTTAGCGCGCGCCAAACGTTGAGCGAGCGCCGTGTGTGCGTGCTGGGAGACTTACTGGAATGATCACGAGACGCGCTGCCGTCGGTGCCGGGCTGGTTGGCGTTGCTGCGCTGGCTGCAACTCCGCTTCGTGCGGCGCGCTTTGAATCCGGCGCCAAGTTGAAGCCCGGAGAATTCGTTTGGGAGCCCGCGAGGTCGCCAGAGGGACCTGTCGTGCTGATCGTGTCGATCCCCGAGCAGATCGTGCACGTCTACAGGAACGGCGTCGAAATCGGGATTTCGTCGTGCTCGACGGGCAAGCCGGGCCATCGCACCCCGACCGGCGTTTTCACGATCCTCTAAAAGCAGCGCCAGCATGTGTCCTCGATCTACAAGGGCGCGCAGATGCCGAACATGGAGCGGCTGACGTGGGGCGGCATTGCCCTCCATGCCGGTAACCTGCCGGGCTACCCGGCCTCACATGGCTGTATCCGCCTGCCGATGAAGTTTTCAGCGATGTTGTTCGAGGTGACCCATCTCGGCGTCGTCGTGATCATTGCGGACGAGCGCACGCAGCCTGCGAATGTCGTGCATCCCGGTCTGCTCTTGTCGCGGGCAGCCGATACGGAAGCGCGCGCGCTCGCCGCGGCGGTTGGGCGCAAGAAGGCGCATTCGGCCTGGGATGCGACGGTTTCCTATCCGGTGTCATCGGTCGTCATTTCACGCGCGGACGGTCGGGCCTACGTCGTACAGGATGGCGTGCAGGCTGGAACCTATCCGGTATCGATCGCCACACCCGCAAGGCCGATCGGCACGCACGTCTACTCGCTGGTCGGCCCGGCGGCCGATGGCAGCGGGCTTTCGTGGTTGTCATTCGGGGTCGGGCGGCGGCCAAGCGAGGCGCACATTATTCAGTGGCGCGGCGACGATGCGATGCGCCGCATCCGCTTCTACAACGAGCAGCACGCGCTGCAGATTGCCGGGACCTTCCATCCCGGGACGACGCTTACGATTACCGATGCGTCGGCGCCGAAATCGAGCCGGACAGCGCCCGGCGACTTTTCGGTCATCGCGTCCGATCCGAGCCTCTGAAAGCATTTCGCGCCGTAGCGCTTGGTTCTCCCCCGACTCTTGGACTAGGGTTTGGAAAAACCTGGGGAGAGGCGTCGGATGGCTGGGCAGGAGAGGTCAGGCGTTGCCTGGCAGGATACGGCGGTCGGACTTGGCGTCCTCGCACTGGCCGGCATTGTCGCGTGGCAGACGATGGCGATCCCGGAAAATGCCGTTTATGCCAAGGTCGGACCGAAGGTGTTTCCGTGGATCTCCGCGGCGCTGCTCGCGATCATGGGCGCGATACTAACGCTCGAAGGGCTGCGGGGCGGCTGGGACCATGAGGAGGTGAGCGACGTCGATTGGCGGTCGCTCGGCTGGCTCGGCGCCGGACTCCTGGTCAACGTCGTGCTGATCTCGTCCGCTGGCTTCATCATCGCGGGGACGATCCTGTTCGTGTGTACCGCGCGGGCGTTCGGCAGCGACAAGCCGTTGCGCGACGCGCTGATCGGCTTCGTTCTCGGGGTCGTTTCGTACGTCGGATTCGACCGCGTGCTCGGCTACAAGATCGGTGCCGGTTTGGTCGAGGGGTTGCTGTAATGGATACGCTGCAACAACTCGCTCACGGCTTTGCCGTCGCGCTGACCCCGATCAATCTGATGTGGTGCCTGTCTCTTATACACATCTGACG